>JALXCB010000069.1 GCA_026991225.1 Anaerolineae bacterium
CCGGGCTACGAAACGACGCCGGGTGAACCCGGCTTCCCGCGGCGCGCGACATGCACCGTAGCCCCATTCATGGGGCGTCGTTTTTAGCCCGCAGGTTCACCTGCGGGCGGCAGCGCGGCCAGAGAATCGCCTTTCATGGATGATCCAATGCAAACCAAAAGCCTCGGTTTCAATTTGCTTTCAGTTTAGCAGCGACGTTTTTCACCTGCTACCTGCCACCTGTCACTCTTTCCCTTCGCGCCTTCGTGTCTTCGTGGTTTTTGACTTCGCTACGTTAGTAGTTACGAGCCCGTCATCATTTTTGCACTCGTTAAAGAATCTGGTATCCTTCCCCCCATGACCGACATCGAAAAGATCCGGCTGACCAGTCTCGCCACCTGCGCCGGGTGAGCCAGCAAGCTGGCCGCCGAGGCCCTGACGCAGGTTCTGCGTCCCATCCAGGAAGTATACGCCGGGGAAACGTACGATGGCCTGTTGGTGGGGTTGGACATCGCGGACGACGCCGCCATCTATCAGGTCAGCGACGACATGGCCATCGTCATTACCCTGGACTTTTTCACGCCCATCGTCGACGATCCCTTCGCGTACGGCGCTATCGCCGCGGCCAACAGCCTCAGCGACCTGTACGCCATGGGCGCGAGGCCGTTGCTGGCCCTGAACGTGGCCGCGCTGCCCAAGAAGCTGCCCATCGAGGTAGGCGCGGCCATCATCCGCGGAGGCGCGATGAAGGCCCGGGAGGCGGGCGTTCCCATCGCCGGCGGCCACACCATCCAGGATGAGGAGCCCAAATACGGGCTGGTGGCCGTGGGCGTCGTCCATCCCGACCGCATCGTGCGCAAGCAGGGCGCGCGGCCGGGCGATATTTTGCTGCTGAGCAAGCCCCTGGGCGCGGGCGTGGTCACCACGGGCCTGATGCGCGACACGGCCACGCCCGAAGAGATCGCCGCGGTGACCGAGGGCATGCTGCGGCTGAATCGGGCCGCGAGCGAACTGGCCCTGGCCCACAACGTCCATGCCATGACCGACGTCACCGGGTTTGGGCTGCTGGGACATGGCTGGGAGATGGCGGAGCAGTCGGGCGTGGGCCTGGAGATCGACTTCGACGCTCTGCCCTGGTATCCAGGCGCGCAGCGCCTGGGCGAGGATTGGACCTACCCCGGCGGCGCTTTCGACAACAAGCTATTCTATGGCCCCCATGTCGATTTCCCCGCGGACATGGAGGAGTGGGCGCAGATGCTTTGCTTCGGGCCCGAGACGTCGGGTGGACTGCTCATGGCTTTCGCTCCCGAAGATGCGGCGCGGGCGCTGGATGCGGCCAAAAAACAAGGCGTTCCCCTGTGGCGCATCGGCCGCGTGGTGAACGGGGAACGCATTCGGGTGGTGTGATGATGGAATCACGTGGGCTTCGGTCGTGAAAGCATTGCCAGACCGACGTTGACCGAGATTGCAACGGAACTCAAACGTCAAGCGTAAAACATCATGACCTCACGCATCACGCCTTGGCGTCCCGCGCCCCCCGTCACCGCATCAAGTGCAACAGATCCTCCGCCATCTCCTCGGAGGTCGTACCGTAGGGCCAGATGAGGCGCACGCGGCCGTCGGGCCCCAACACGGTGACGCTGGCGGTGTGATCCATGAGATAATCGCTGGCGCCCTCGACCTCTTGTTTCTTGTAGTAGATGCCGAAGGGCGCGGCCGCGTCCGCGATCTCCTCGGGCGTGCCGGTGAGACCGATGAAGCTGGGATGGAAGTAGGTGACGTATTCCTTCAGGCGTTCGGGCGTGTCCCGCTCCGGGTCCACCGAGATCATGAACACCTGCACGTCCTTGGCCTTCTTCCCTAACAACGGCATCATCCGCCCCAACTGCATCATGGTGGTGGGACAGACGTCGGGGCAGAAGGTGTAGCCGTAGTAAAGGATGACCCATTTACCCTCATAATCGGATAAGTTCATGCGGTTGCCGTTGTGATCGATGAGGGTGAAGTCGCCCGGCGGCTCGGTGGATTGCATAACCATGCCGTGATAGGAGTAGGGGCGCAGTTTCACGCCCACCAGATAGGCTCCCACAAAGAGCACAATGGCGACGACGATGATGCCAAGGATCCACTTCCACTTTTTGCTCATAGATGCCTCCAATAGAATTCAATCCGCATAACAAAGGAAGAGATGGGCGGCCTCGTAGCCCACGCGGTTGGCGCCTTTGCTGAACGCGGCCTCACTGGCGACGACATTGAGATGGCTGAGGATGCGATCCGCGTCCGCCACGTAGATGCGGTCGTTGTAGATGCCGCGCACGATGCCCCACCCGTCCACCAGGATCATGGTGGGGATGAATTCGAAGTCGCCCGGGGCTCTTTCCTTGTAATAAACCTGGAAGCCCGTGCCCACGACCCGCCGAATCTGCTTAGGGTCGTCGCTGGTGAGGAAATGCCACGTGCTGGTGTCCGCACCCATCTCCTCGGCATAGGCTTTCAGCACCTCGGGCGTGTCATGTTCGGGATCGAAGGTGATGGTGACGAACTCGACGGGCAGATCGTAGGTCTCCACCTCACCCACTCGGTCCTGCACCTCTTTCATGATGCTGTCGAACTGGCGGCATTCGGGCGGCTGGCAGCGGGTATAGGTGAAGTTGTACAGGGTGAGTTTGCCGCGGAATTGCTCGTTGTTGACCTGGTTGCCGTCCTGGTCGGTGAGGATATAGCCCGGAGCCAGACGGACGCGCGGCAGCACTTTGATGGGTTGGAAGATGACAAACCCGAAGGTAATCAACAACAACAGGGCGAAAACGCCGTAAACGATCCACACCAGCTTGACGCTGCCGAAGCTGGGCAGGAGCTGGCGCTCTTCAGGAAAATCATTGTCCTGAGGGGGCTCAGGCGGGGGAGGGGATGGATCGGGTTGGGACATGGTGCGGGGATGCGCAGGCTGCACGCATCGGTTTTGTTAAACTATGAGAGAATTTGAGAAACTATTTTATCCTTTTCTGCGACGCGACTACAAATGCTCTCCTGCGTCGAAGAATATCTGGCGGAGAAAGTCCTTCTCAAGCTCCAGGGGCTCTTCTTCCGACGCGCCCAAGGGCGCGGTGACTTTAAACAGGACAATGCCTTTGCTCGGGTCGCGCAGATAGTCGGGATAGAGGAAGAAATAGAGGACGAGATGGGTCCAGGCGTCTTTCTTCGCCCGCACCTTCAGCGCGTAGAAAGTCCCTGATTCCAGCGGAATCTCCTCCGACGCGATCTCGGTGGCCCATCCCGCGGCGTCGTAGCAGATCTGCGGAGGATGGAAGGATTTGGATTGACGGCTGCCGATGATGCTCAGCCACAGGATCTTGCCATCGGCCCGGCGGTAGCGCCGATAGACGTACTCCTCCGGCTCCAGCAAAATCTGCACCTCGATATTGTCCTGGGGAACGTCCTCGCCCGTCCAATCGCCGATTTCCAAGGGCAAATCATGCAACTGCGGCCCCAAACTCAAGTCATAACGGGCGCGCACCACGCGTTCCCGCCGGGTTTTGCGCCAGCGGTCGATATCGGTGACGAAGGTGTATCCCTGCTCCTTGCCAAACACCCGGTTGGCGATGGCATCCCGGCCAAAGATGCCGAGCATGACCAGCAGGGCCAGGGCCAGGATGGCGATGAGGATCAGAGATCGTTTCGAATCCTGTTGCATCCGAGCAGGCGGGCGGTGAGGATGAGGAGGATGAATGAAAAGGCGAAGAAGGCGAAGCCGGAATAATCGTGATAGTAGGTGAAGCCCGCGTCCGCGCCCCAACGGTTGGCCACCCACAACAGAGAGCTGACGCGAAAAAGGTTGCCGAGTACGGCGATGGGGATGACGGCCAGGAAGAGGATGAGCTTGCGCGGCCAGCTTCCTTCGACCACATAGGCGAACACCGCGGTCAGCGCGGCCAGGGAGATGATGGAGCGCACGCCCGAGCATTGCGCGCCCACCACCAGGTTGGCATTGGGCAGCGACACGGCCGCGCCCTGCACGGTCACGTCCATGCCCAACGCCTGCATCAACCGGGTGGCGAGCTGGCCCGTGAACAGGGAGAGGGGCAGGCTGCTGGCCTCGACGAAGGGGAAGGGAACCATGAAGATGAGAAAGGCCAGGGGGAAGACCAGCTTCTTCAGGCCCGACCATCCCCAATAGGTCCAGGCCGCGCCCGCCAGCATGACGATCATGGCCAGCGCGGCCAGATGAAAGGCGCGGTAGGCCAGGAAGTAGAGATAGGCCGCGGTTCCCAACCCCACCAGGATCAAGCCCCGGTTATCGGGCGTGCGATCCAGCCGGGGGAGGATGCGCCAGGCGAAGAAGCCGGAGACCAGGGGCACGATCACGCCGTGGCTGTAATAATCGTTGCTCCACCACTCGCCCGCCAGCCAGCGGCCGAGGGGCAGCAACAACACCGCCCCCATCGACAGGATGAGGGCGGTCAGCAGCCAGGAGGTTTTGGAACGGGCGCGTTGCAGCATTCCGATCAGGCGAGCATCTCGGCTGCGGGCTCTTCGCGCCATTCGTCGGTTTCGGGATCGTGGACGATGCGGCGGAGTTTGGCGGGGTCCTGGATATGGTCGATGAAGAGCACGCCGTTCAGGTGATCGATCTCATGCTGGAAGATGCGGGCCAGGAAATCGTAGGCCTTGATGCGGACTTCCTTGCCGTTCACGGTCTGCCCTTTGACGGTGACCATGGGGTAGCGCATGACCTCGCCGATATAGCCGGGGATGGAGAGGCAGCCCTCGTCGCCCGGCTCCAGCTTGCCTTTGGTGCGGATGATCTCGGGATTGACCAGCACGAACAGTTTGCCCGCCTGAGGGTCGTCTTCGAAGCCTTCTTCGGGCATCTCCACGACGATGAGCCTTTCATTGATCCCCACCTGGGGCGCGGCCAGGCCCACGCCGTCCGCGCGGCGCATGGTTTCCACCATGTCATCGGCCAGTTGCTTCAGCCGGGCGTCGAAGCGGCGGATGGGGCGGCTTTTTTTGCGCAGCCGCGGGTCGCCGATTTTGATGATTTCGAGGTGTGCCATAGGTCGGGTTAGGGTTGGGGATTAGGATTAGGATTGGGATTAGGAGTAGATTTTGGGGAGAAGTCAATGGGGTGCGGGAAGCCGATTTCGTCAAACGTCAAGCGCTGGTTGAATGACAAAAGTCTGTGATCTTTTTCTTCGGTCGCATGGCCCCCCTCCAACCTCCCCCCGAGCTGCGCTCAGGGGGAGGCCATCCGGTTCTGCAAAACCTTCCCCAAGAGACCATGGGCTCCCTTCCCTGAAAACGAGCGGAGCGAGTTTCGGGGGAGGGCTGGGGAGGGGGCAAAAAGGACACGGAAAACGCATATGCAACGTTTTGTCAGTCAATCAACGTAACTGCTAAGGTATCGCCACCACTTTTTGCCACGAAGACACGAAGAAAAGCCAAGGCACGACGTATTTTCCTTGATTTTTCCTTCGTGTCTTCGAAAAACTTCGAGCCTTCGTGGCTTTTGGCAGCCTAAAGTCAAGTACGTTAGCAGTTACCAATCAACGCTGGTTGACTGACAAATCTTGCAGTCTGCCTTTCCGCCCGCTTTTACCGAGTAAACTCGGACTCTTTAGGCGCTTCGCGCCCGGGGTCGACCTTCGTCGACCTGATTTCCAGCATGAAAATGGACGGCGGAGGCCGTCCACTGGCCGCAGGCCTGCCATGGTGCGACTTCAGTCAACGATATGAGCGACCAAAGCAGACCTCAACGCGTTTTGTCAGTCAATCAGCAATCAACGTCAAACGTTATGCGTCATGTCCTGACGTTTGATGTTTGACGCCGGCGACTGCCACGTCCAACGTTGGCCTGGCGATTCTTTCGCCATCAGCGCCAACGCGATTTTCCAGATAGAATTATAACAAGTTTTGTCAAATCGGGACAGGTTTTGTTATGCTTCCGGCCATGAATGGTCGCTCCCAACGCCCTCTTCCCCCGCGCTGGCTGCTGCTCCTGTCGGGATTGATGGTGGCGGCGGGGGTGGCGATGGGCCTGCGGCATGGGCCGTTGGGGTTGATGCACTCGGTGGGGTATGCGATCTGCCATCAGATCACCGTCCGCACCTATGTGTTCGGCGATCTGGTCATGCCTCTGTGCGCCCGCTGTTCGGGCCAGTATCTGGGCGCGATGGCGGGATTCGCCATGGCTTTCGTCTGGCGCAGGCCGCGGGCGTCGCAGCTGCCCTCCCGGGGGATTTTGATCACGCTGGCGTTGTTTCTGGCGGCGTGGGCCTTCGACGGCGTCAATTCCTATATCTACCTGCTCACGCAGGAGCCTTTCATCTACACGCCCCACAACCTGCTGCGGCTGATCACGGGCATGTTGCAGGGCGTCGCCGTGAGCATGTTCTTTTTGCCTTTCTTCAATCAAGTGTTCTGGCGCGACCCCGATCCCCGGCCCGTGCTGCGGGACTGGCGCGACCTGGGTGCGCTGCTCCTGGTGGGCGCTTTCCTCATCCTGGCGGTGAACAGCTACTGGCCGCCCCTGTTCTATCCCCTGGCGCTGATCTCCTCCCTGGGCGCGTTCCTGCTCCTCAGCCTCGCCGGCGTTCTCGTCATGGTCATGCTGCTGCGGGCGGAGAACTGGGCGCAGACGTGGGGGGATTTCCTGAGGTTTCTGCTGCCGGGCATGGCTTTCGCCGTGCTGCTCATCGCGGGCATGGACGCGTTGCGGGCCTGGGGCGAGGCCGCGTGGGGTTTGCGTTTCCCCGAGTAAGGGGCATTTCCCCACTTCGTGCTATAATGAAAGGCAGGTTTCACAAGCCTGTGTTCGCCGATACTGACGAAAATGCCTCGCGGCCAGGTTGGCGCGGGACGCTGAAGACGTGACGAGTGAAACGTGATGCGTGAGGACATGACGTTTCACGATTGACGTTTGACGCCCGTTGCAGACTCGCTCGATGCCTGCTCGCGGTTTGTCGAACACGGATGACTTCTTTCCAAACAACGCTCTCCGGAGGTTATCATGGACTACGCCAAGGCCATCACGTTCGTCTTTCAGGACAAAAACTGGGCTGCGACGATCCTCATCGGCGGGGGCGTCACCCTGATCGGCTTTTTCTTTTTCTGGACCATCATCGGGCCGTTCCTGGCCTATGCGCTGGTACTCGGTTACATGATGAAGCTCATCCGGGACGTGCACCAGGACCCGGACGCCGGGCTGCCGGCATGGGATGACTGGGGTAAGAAGATGGCGGATGGGCTCAAACTGATGGTGGCGTATGTCATCTGGCAGCTGCCCCTCTTCCTGCTGGCGACGCCCTTGCTTCTGGGATTTTTCCTGCCCATGTTCATTTCCGACTCCGATGCGATGGTGGTTGTGTCGATGGTCAGTTATTTTGCGCTCCTTTGCGTGGGATTCCTTTACAGCATTTTCTTCCTCATCGTCCAACCCGCCATCACCGTCAACCTGACCATCCATGATGATTTCGTCAAGGCGTTCGACTTTTCCAGCATCTTTGGGATGATCCGGGATCATCTGGCGGAGGTGCTCATCATCGCTTTGTTGATCTATGGCATTGGTTATTTCGCCAGCATGGTGGGGATACTGTTGTTCTTGATCGGCGTGGTGTTCACCAGCTTCTGGGTGACGCTGGTGCGCGGGCATCTGTACGGGCAACTGGCCCGATTGGCCTTCCCCACCCAAAATCAGGAATCCACTTCTCTGACTCCCGCCCAATCCACGACCACGGCATCATGACGACCACCTGGAAAACCCTCTTGATCCTCGCGGCTCTGGCCCTGGCCCTGACGTTGGCCGCGTGTGCGGGCGGCTCGGGCGGCGATCCCGCCAAAACCGTCGAACGCTATCTGCAAGCGAAAGTGGAAGGCGACGAGCAGGTCGTTCGCAGCCTGCTCTGTTCGGAAATGGAAGCCAACGCCTTCCAGGAGATCAATGCCTTCACCAGCGTGTCGGGCGCGCATATCGAGGGCATGAAGTGCCAATGGAAGGAAGGCGCGGACGTGGTGGCGTGCGAGGGCAAGATCGTGGCGACCTATGGCGCTGAGGAGACCGAGTTTCCCCTGACCGCGTATCGGGTGGTGAAAGAGGATGGAGAATGGAAATGGTGCGGGGAGACGGCGCTGACGCAGTGAGGCCCGGCCCATGCTCACGAAGGAAAATCTCCTGGCGCTGCTCATCGCCCTCATGGTCATTTTCATCCTCATCGCCGCCACGGGCTCCTCGCCCCAATGGATTTATCAGGGGTTTTAGCGTCATGTCCGAGGTCCGAGGTCCGAAGTCCGGGGTCGAAAGGCGGTTTCTGATTACTGAATACTGGTCACTGAACACTGAACACTGACCATGGGGCTTGGGCTTGAGACGATTCTGGTTTTCGTGGTCTTCGCGTTGCTCTACGCGGGGCTGGCGCGCGGGCGGGCCCGGACATGGGTGCTGCTGGGAGCCAGCGTGCTGGCGGTCTTCTGGCTGCAACCCTGGCTGCCCCTGCGCTACGCCGATTTCATCCTGCCGTCGCTGACCCTGTCGCTGACGGTGGCGGGCTGGTGGGCCACGCGAAAGCGCGGGGAGGAGGGGCTTCAGCCGGTGACGCGGGGGGATTGGACGGCGCTGGGGGTGGTGGTCGGCCTGGCCCTGCTCATGGGGATGAACCGCTATCTCGCGCCCGACCTGCGGCTGACGCCCTCGCGGCCCCCTGCGCCCACCATCTGGCTGACGATCCTCGTGCTGACAGCACTCATCCTGGCCCTTATCGCCTGGCTGCTGCGCCGGGGGCGGGCGAGATGGGTGTTGCTGGGCGGGGTCTTGTGCATCCTGGGGCTGTTCGTCATCCTCAAAACCCCGATCCTGACCGAGGCCGCGGCCCGCTGGTGGCGCGGTTTGGTGGGGCAGGACCCGTCGCTGGCCAGCGCCGCGGACCTGCGCTGGCTGGGTTTCTCCTACGTCAGCTTTCGCATCATCCACACCCTGCGCGACCGCCAGTCGGGCCTGCTGCCCGAGCTGGGGCTGGCGGAGTACGTCACCTACGTCATCTTCTTCCCCGCGTTCATTGCGGGCCCTATCGACCGGGCGGAGCGGTTTCAGAAGGATTGGCTGGCTCTGCCGGGCATAAAGGGGCTGGATGCCGGGCGGCTGGGCGAGGGCGGGATGCGCATCCTGGTGGGCATGTTCAAAAAGTTCGTCATTGCCGACACCCTGGCCATGGGCATGTCGCTGACGCCCGACCTGGCGCAGCAGGCTCACAGCACGCTGGCTCTGTGGGGGCTGCTCTATGGCTACGCCTTCCGTCTCTATTTCGATTTCGCGGGCTACACCGATATCGCCATCGGCGTGGGCATTATGCTGGGGGTGCGCCTGCCCGAAAACTTCCGCCGTCCCTATCTCAGCACCGATATCACCGCCTTCTGGCAGCGCTGGCATATCACCCTGAGCAACTGGGTGCGCTTCTATCTCTTCTCGCCCTTCACCCGGTCTTTGCTGCGGCGCAAGCCGCGGCCTTCGCCCGCGCTCATCGTCTTCATCGGGCTCATGGCCACGATGATCGCCATCGGCCTGTGGCACGGTATCACGTGGACGTTTTTCGTGTGGGGCGCGTGGCACGGCCTGGGCCTGTTCATCCACAAGCAATGGAGCGACCGCACCCGCAAATGGCACCGGCGGCTGGGCGAGCATCCCTGGCGCAAGCGAGCGTGGACGCTGTTCGCCTGGTTTCTCACCTTCCAGTTCGTGGCGTTGGGCTGGGTGTGGTTCCTGCTGCCCGATTTATCCCTGGCGCTTCGCACCTTTCTGCGGTTGTTCGGGCTGGGGTAAAAACCGGCGGAGCAGACGGGATGCGCCCCAAATTATTGGCGCGTTGCGCCGGGAGCCCCGGAGGTGAACCTCCGGGCTACAAACGACGCCCCTTACGGGGGCTTTCAGGCTGGCGCGCCGGGTTCACCCGGCGTTGTTTTGTAGCCTGCTTGGGGTTTGCCAACAGTATCCTTCAGCGCCGGGGTGTGGGGCAAAGCCCGCGCGACGGAATTCCTGATGACAACGCGATTGGCCGAAAATTTAGCAGGCGGCCCAGAAACCCGATAGATCAGGAAACCCGGGAAACCGGGCCAACTCGCTCACCCACCTGGTCCACCGGTTTACCGATCTATTTTCGGACCATCATCGTAACTGCTAAGGTAGTTGGCCCCAATCGCCCCTTTTTTGCCACGAAGACACGAAGGAAACGAAGGCGCGAAATCATTCAAAAAAGATTTGGGTGCGTCCTAAATGAGTTGGCGTTAGCCGGACGCACTGGCCGAGTGAACTCGGGCTCTTTAGGCGCAAGCCCCCTCCTTTGCTTCCTCCCCCGCTTCGAGACGGGCGGGGGAGGAAATAAGGAAGGAGGATTCGATGGCGCCGATGGTCGACCTTCGTCGACCGGAAAACTGGACGGCGGAGGCCGTCATCTTATTCCCTTCCGCTATTCTCCCCCGCAAGCGGGGGAGATGAAGAGGGGGATGGCCGTAGGCCAGAAGAGTCCGACTTCAGTCGGCGAGTACTGCGGTGAGACTCCTCAACCGAAAAAGGACACACCCAAAAAATTTTATCCGTGTTTCCTCGTATCCGTGTCAAGTGAACAGGACTACGTTAGCAGTTACCCATCATCTCATAAAACGCTGTCACTGCTTCCACGTGTCTCTGGACGGTGTAGCGTTCCTCGACCGCGCGCCGCCCGTTTTCGATGAGCCGCAGGCGCAGGGGCGCGTCGGTGAGCAGGCGGGCCAGGGCCGCGGCCAGGGCGTCGGCGTCGCCCGGCGGCGCGAGCAGGCCGTTGACGCCATCCTCGATGATCTCGGGCGCGCCGCCCGCGTTGCTGGCCACCACGGGCGTCCCCGCGGCCATGCCCTCGATGATCACCCGGCCAAACGGCTCCGGCTCCACCGAGCAATGGGCCAGCGCGTCGAGCGCCGGCAGGATGCGGGGAAGATCGCGGCGATGCCCGGCCCAATGCAGGACTTCCTCCAGCCCAAGCGCCCGGCTGCGGGCTAGGAGGTCGGCCTTGTAGACTTTCCCCAGCGGGGAATCGGCCTCCCCCAAGATGAGACCGTATGCGTTGGGGAGTTGTTGGCGCAGGCGGGCCAGGGCCTCGATGAACACGTGCTGGCCTTTCCAGGGCTCGATGCGTCCCGCCATGCCGATGATGGGCGCGTCCAGGGGGATCCCCCATGCGCGGCGGATGGCCTCCCGGCTCATGGGATTCCGAAATGCGGCGGGGTCCACCGGGTTGGGAATGACGCGGGCGGGCGGGGGAGCGGCGACGCCGCGCAGTTGGGCCCGAGCCACAGCTTCGGAGATGAAGATCATGCCCTGAAGGGAAGGCAGCAGCCAGCGCCGGTCCAGGGCGTTGGGGAGGACGAAGGAGCGGCTGTGGTTGATGACGGACGTGCGAGTCCATTTGGCGGCGAGGATGCCGGGGCGCACCAGGGGGACGGCTTCGTTGAGATGGATGAGGTGGGGCTGGAAGGCGTCGATGATGGGGCGCAGGGCCCGGGCCACGGGCAGGACGTCTTGCCGCCAACGGCGAATGTCGCCGCCAAAATGCCAGACGCGGGCCCGATGCTTGCCGCGGCGCATGAACGCGCCCAACCCCCTCTCCTCCCCGGCAGCGGACGTATTCCCCGCGTCCCCCCTCGCCCCGGCCGCCAAACGCTCCCATTGCGGCGTGCGCACCCGCGCCGTCTCCACGCCCATCGCATCGAATTCCTCGAATGGATTCTGGGCCGAGAGCACAACCATAGGCCGCCATCGCTCCCAATCCAGTCCCCGCACCAGATGGGCCAGGCTGATGACCGAGCCGCCCGGAAAGGGCGCGAAGTCCATGTAGAGGATGCGGGTGGTCATGCTTTCGTCTTGCCTGAGCAGCAGATCGTCAATACCAGCGAAAAAGTCTTACGGCCACGTGGGCGCGGGAAGCCGAAGACGTGACGAGTGAAACGCGATACGTGAGGACATGACGTTTCACGTTTGACGTTTTACGTCCGTCGCAGACTCGCCCAACGCAGGCTTCGAGTTATTTTTGTAGACGAACGCAAAGCTATTCTCGGAGCAGCCAATCCCGGGCCCGGCGGATGAACGTCTTTTCCGATTCGAAAGTGAGCAGGGCCTCGGCTTCGTCCAGAGAATCGGCCCACAGCGGCTCGAAGAGCGCTTCTTCGGAATGGGGATGCGGGTTGTGGGGAGCCTGGCGGTCGGGCCGGGTCAGGCGCATGAGGAAATAGCGTTCGTCCCGGATGATATGCTTGTTGCGAAAGTCGAATTCGTTGTGAAGCTCACCCAAATCCGCCACGATAGCGAGATGACAATAGCCGCTCTCCTCGCACACCTCCCGCACTGCGGCCTCCTCGGGCGTCTCTCCCGGCTCAATATGCCCTTTGGGCAGCCGGATTTCCAGGCTGGGCGTGTGTTCTCGGGGAACTTCCCGCCGCAACAGGAGCACGCGGCCGCGGTCATCCATGACCACGCCCCCCGCGGAGCGGTAACGCTTGATCTTCTTCCCGGCCACGCCCTATTCCCCTTGCGTCAGGAAAATATCCGTGGGATCCGCCTCTTCCGGGCGTTGCGTTTCATCCTCCTGCACCATCATTATCCCGAACATGACCTGCCCCAGCTTGATGCGGTCGCCGTGGGTCAACACCCGGCGTTGCACCCTCTCGCCGTTGACGTAAACGCCGTTGGCGCTGGCGAGATCGTAGATGACGAACGCGCCTTTCTCGTAGCGGATGCGGGCGTGCTGTCGGGAGATGGTGCGGTCGTCGATGACGACGTCGTTATGGCCGGGTTCGCGGCCGATATCGGTGATGCGCTGCAGGCGGAACTCCTCGCCCGCGAAGGGGCCGTTGAGGATGACGATCCACGCCAGGGGCAGCTCGTTGTCGAGCGCGTTTTTGATGCGGATGGTGTCGCCGCCCGTGGGCGTGATGCGCTGGGGCGTAATTTTTTCCTTGGTGGTGACGGGCTGCACCCCGCGCGGGGGCGTCACCACACGTCCTGTGGAGGACCCCGGCGCGGCGGGATCGGTTGCGGGGGTGAAGGGGTTGCCCGTCGGCGCCGCCGCAGCCTCGGATTCAGGATAGGTCACGCCGACCCCGAGTCCATACAACAGCAGGCTGAGCAGGGAGACGAGGGTGGCGACGACGCCCGCGACGGCGAGAAAATCAATGAATGCAGCGGGCAGCCCCAGGGCGAGATCGGGCGCAAAGCTGAGGATGACGCTGGGGATGACGACCATCGCCATGATCAGGGAAAGCCAGCGCCAAAGAGGGGCGTGATAGCCGTTGCTCTGGGAATCGAAAAAGATCCACAGCGTGGTCACGAAAGTGACGGCAAAGGCGATGGCCACCCCCCAGGCGTACCACGCCCGGATCAGGCTGGTCGGATCGGTCGAAAAGGACATAACCATGCCATTAGAGGTGCTTGAAAGCCAGGAGGGTTCCGCCAATAGCGATGCGGTCTTCGTCTTCGAGCAGGCGGCGTACAATGCGTTCGCCATTGACGAAGACGCCGTTCACGCTGGCCAGGTCCTGGATGTAGACCTGGGGGCGGCCAATGCCCGATTCGACCAGCAGACGGGCGTGATGACGGGAGACGGTTTCATCGTCCAGGACGATGTCATTATCCTCGGCCCGGCCGATGGTCAGGCCCGATTTTTTGATGCGATAGAGTTTCCCGCGGCGGGGCGGATTTAGGACGACCAGCCAGGCCAGCGTGGGCGATTCATCGGAGATGAGGATGGTCGAGGGCGAGATAGAGGGTTTGACGACGTCGAGTTCGGGCGAGAGGGGAGAATCAGGGGTGTTCATCTTTCCGTGTCCGTGGGCGGGCTTTCGCAATGACGCGAGAAGACCAGCGTGGTGGCGCCCAGCCGGATGACATCACCCTCGCGGAGGTCGCTCTCCTGAACGGGTTTGCCGTTGAGGTAAGAGCCGTTGGTGCTGCCCAGGTCGAGGATTTGGAAACCCTCCTCCCGGCGGAGGATGCGGGCGTGTCGAGCGCTGACGGTGGGATCGGCGAGGATCACGTCCGCCAGGGTGGGGTGCCGCCCGATGAGGATGTCCGTCTTGAAGATATCGAATTGTTTTCCCGCGTCCGGGCCTTCGGTGGCCGTGAGACAGAACAGCGGCTCGGGCCCCACCTGGATGGTGGCGTCCTGCACGGCGGGAAGCGCCACCGTGGGCGCGCTGTGAATGGTCTCGTAGCGCACTTCGGGCGCGAGGGAAGGGGGTTGCGAGAAGGGAGCGGGCGGAACCGACCGGGGCGAGGCGGTCTGCATCCGGATGGCGCTGCCGCCAGATGCGGATGCGGGCGAGGGGACTGGCTGGGCTGTGGGGCGTTGGGGCGAGTTTTTCAGGAAGTAGATGAAGATCAGAGTGAAGAGGACGAACGCGCCTGCCGCAGCTCCCATGGTCTTGGGCGTGTTGAAATAGAAGGCCATGAAGAAGGCCAGCGCCATCAGGGAGGCCAACATGCCGAGGAAGCTGAAGAAGAGGGTGGCGGACCAGCCCCAAAGGCGCTGCTGCCAGAGACCCCGAAACAGCAACGTGGCGATCCCCGCCGTGATCAGCGGAGGCGCGGCCAGCAGGTTGATGAAGGTCACTGGCAGTTCCAGGCGCGTAAAAAGCAGGATCATCTCCTCGTTCCCGCTGGGGAAGAGCACATAGCGGGCGGCGATCACCAGCGTGAAAATGGCGAGGAACAGATAGAGTAGGGCGACGAGGGTGACGCCCGTCGGGCGAGAAGATGACGTGCTCATAGCAAAAAACCGGTCGTGCGGCGTCACTATACACGCACCCCCTCATAGCGAGGCCAAAACCACGAAGACACGAAGGCACGAAGGGGAAAAGTGGCAGGTGGCAGGTAGCAAGTGGCCGGTGAGAAACGTCGCTGCTAAACTAAACGCATTTTGAAATCAGTGTTTTCGGCCTCGGCCACCCGGAGCTGAAGCTCCGGGCTACGAAACGACGCCGGGTGAACCCGGCTTCCTGCGGCGCGCGACATGCACCGTAGCCCCATTTATGGGGCGTCGTTTTTAGCCCGCAGGTTCACCTGCGGGCGGCAGCGCGGCCAGAGAATCGCCTTTCATGGATGATCTAATGCGAACCAAAAGCCTTGGTTTCAATTTGCTTTCAGTTTAGAAGAACTTGCCACTTGCGACTTGCAAACCTGCATTGTCTTCGTCCCCTCCCCCTGAGCGGAGCTCGGAGGGAGCCGGAGGGGGGCCGAGCCTTCGTGGCAGAACATGTTGTAGGATGCCTGTATAGTTACCGTGCGGCTAGATTATCGCATCACATGAGGGCATTGTCAACCGCGTTTTCGCGGCTCACGCGCCCTATCCAATCCCGACCGCCCTCAAAAAACTCTCCATGGGCGTTCATTGCCGACGCCATGTTTCCAACAGGCGGTCCAGGTCTTCGGGCTTGCGGATGGTCTGGACCTGGCGCACGAAGGTGGCCAGATCGGGCGTCAGCGATCGCAGTTCGCGCAGCTTGGGCCCGATGGGATCGGTGGAGGCGCTGGTGGTGGCGTAAGTTCCGTGGAAGGCGAAATAGGCCTGGTTCAACTTGCGGATATAATAGCCATGTTTTACGAACTCCCGGCGTCGGGCCTCCATGTAGGCTTCGGCCTCATCCACCTTGCCCTGGGCCAGCAGTTCATCCACTTTCAAGCGGGTGCGGCGCATTTCGGTCTGGAAATCGAACTCCTTGGGATTGGGCGGGGGGAGTTCGGAGGGTTTTTCGGGCAGAGGCTTGGGTTTGGGCTTGGGGATGCCATAGTAGCGGTAGGCGACTTCCGCCCCCACCTCCTCGCCAACGATGGTGGCCACGGTTTCGTTGATGGTGTCCATCTGGGGGCTGTCGAACATGTGCCAGCCCAGGGGATGGAAAGCCATGTGGGTGTGCACCCATTCGTGGGAAATGGTGTCCAGAATCCAGGCAAGACTGGCTTCATCGGACACCATCGTGGGCCACACGCCCAAACCGCCCAATTCCTCCACCAGGGTCGATTTATCCAGCTTTTGAGCCACCTCGTCCTCGATGGCTTCTTTTTGGGGAACGGTGAGGTTCGGGCGCAGGTGCACGCCCGCTTCCAGTTCGATGCGATCGCGCGGGGAGACGACGAGATAATTGGGCAGGGCGCTGAAGCGAAAGGCGATGGGCGGCCACAGCACCCCCATCGTATCCAGGCGCATGTCTTTCATGGTTTGGGTGACCTGTTGCGCCAGGATGGTTTCGACCATGGGCCGGGCCTGGGCCTGAAGCGCAAGCATGGCGTCCAGCGCTTCCTGATCCGCCCGGGTCGCCTTCTGAGGGTTCGCCACGTCGGGATCGGCGTAGGTGCGTTCGATTTTTCTTTTCAGCCGATGGATATCATTGCTCAACGCCACATAATCTTTCACCAGAGTCACCCGATCCTCGGGCGAGAGGGTGCGTCCCGGACGGAGGATCATCTCCCCGGCCTTGGCTGCGATGGCGTCAGCCTCATAGCCAAACAGGTTGAAGCGCCAGGGTTTGACCAGACGCATGACCTGCTTCTGGATGGGCGTATCGGGCCAGAAATGATGCCAGACGAAGACGCCCGCCAGGCCGCAAAGGAAGATGACGGCCAGGAAGAGACCGAGGCCGAGGAGAAGATATTTGCGCTTCATGGAAGAGACATTATATCAAAATAGGAAACGCCCCCGGAGGGATGGCCGGGGGCGCGGTGGTTGTGAGCGAGAAAACGGCAGGGATTAGCGTTGATCCATGGGGACGTAATGTCGTTCGCCATAGCCATCGTAAATCTGACGAGGCCGGGCGATCTTTTGTTCCGGATCCTGCAGCATCTCCCGCCATTGGGCCAGCCAGCCCACCGTGCGCGGGATAGCGAACATGACCGTGAACATGGCCGTGGGGATGCCAATGGCCTGGTAGATGATGCCGCTGTAGAAATCCACGTTGGGGTAGAGCTTGCGCTTGATGAAGTACTCTTCGTTCAGCGCCCGCTTTTCCAGTTCGATGGCGATATCCAGCATGGGGTTCTTGCCCGTGACCTTGAAGACCTCGTGGGCGAAGTTCTTGATGATGCGGGCGCGCGGGTCGTAGTTCTTGTAGACGCGGTGTCCGAAGCCCATCAGGCGCTCCTGGCCGCTTTCCACCAGCTTCAGATAGTCGGGAATGTTCTCCACGCTGCCGATGCGTTTGAGCATGCGCAGCACACGCTCATTGGCGCCGCCGTGCAGCGGGCCCGAAAGCGCAGCCGCGGCGCCGGCGACAGCGACGTAGGGATCGGCGTGGGCGCTGCCGATGGCGCGCATGGTCGTGGTGGAGCAGTTCTGCTCGTGGTCGATATGCAGAATCCACAGGATCTCCAGCGCCCGCTCGATGACCGGATTGGGCTTGTACTTCAACTCGGTCATCTTGAACATCATGTTCAGGAAGTTGCCCACATAGCTCAGATCATTGTCGGGATAGGAGTAGCGCAGCCCCTGGGAATGGCGATAGGCGAATGCGGCGATGGTGGGGACTTTGGCAATGAGCCGCTTGGTCTGCAATTCCACCGATTCCTGATCGAAAATATTCTTCGCTTCGGGATAGAAGGTGGACATGGCCGCGACCGAGCTGATGAACATGCCCATGGGATGCGCATCATAGCGGAAACCATCCAGGAAGGTGCGCATATTCTCATGCACCAGAGTGTGATGCGTGATATCGTACACCCATTGTTCATATTGATCCCGGGTCGGCAGTTCCCCATACATGACCAGGTAAGCAGCCTCAAGATAGGTGGCGTTCTCCGCGATCTCCTCGATGGGATAGCCCCGATAGCGCAAAATGCCCTTTTCCCCGTCGATGAATGTAATTTTGCTGCGGGTCGAGGCGGTGTTCTTGAAACCGGGATCGTAACTCATGATCCCGAAATCATCTTCGTCGACCTTGATGGCGCGCAGATCCATAGCCCGGATGGTGCCATCGGTGATGGGCGATTCGTAGGTTTTGCCCGTGCGGTTGTCGATGATGGTAAGGGTTTCTTTTCCCATTTTGGTTACCTCTTTTATTTGTGGAGAGAGGAATGCGACATTGCATTCGGGATTGATAATGCAATCAATCTTACAGCGACTTTATTCTAGCATAAAACCCCCCCTGATGGGTACTTCATCGAGGCCGTTTGTCGCGGCGCGACATGAAAAACCCACAAAAAAACCGCCCTTCGGGCGGTTTCTGTGGCCCATACGGGGTTCGAACCCGTGTCTCAGCCTTGAGAGGGCTGCATCCTAGTCCACTAGACGAATGGGCCTGACTGTATTCGATTGCAGAAGCATTATACGGATGACGGGCGGTTTTGTCAATTTTTCGCAACCTTGCATCTCGCCTCCTCGTAAGGGATAATGAAGCGATCCTGGAGGTGCGACCATGTCGCTTTTGTCTCATCGCAAACCGAATGACGCCTCGGAACAAGAAGATGCGCCGCCGCGCAAATTGGCTTTTGTGCTCGGTGGCGGCGGCCCGCGCGGCGCTTTGCAGGTGGGCGCGCTGCGGGCCCTTCTGGAGGCGGATATCCATCCCGACATGATCGTGGGGACGTCCATCGGCGCCATCAATGGCGCGTATCTCGCCCGCTTCGGCTTCAGCCAGGAGGGGATCGAGCGGTTGATTGAAGTGTGGTCGGATGCGGCTCGCGGCGATTTCGCGCCGGGCGATTTCGCCCGGGCCATGATCCGCGCCCTGCTGCCCGGCGTGGGAAAGCGCGGGTATCTCGATCAGGCCCGGGCCTTCTACGCCCGCCACGGCATCACGCCCGAACTGCGTTTCCGCGACCTCGCGGGGCCTGAGCTCTATATCGTCGCCGCCGACGTACAGCACCATCGGCCGGTCATTTTCGGCGAGAACCCTGACGATCCCGTGTTGGATGGGATGCTCGCCTCCGCCGCCATTCCCCCCTGGCTCCCTCCCATGGAATTCGAACACGGGGTGATGGTGGATGGCGGCGCCGTGAGCCATGTGCCCATCGAACCCGCGTTGCGACACGGGGCCACCGAGATCATCGCCCTGGATTTGTTCTATCCCCTCCCGCCCGAAAAACCCATCCAGGGGTTTCTCGCCCTGATGGATCAGATCTTCACCACCATGGAGAGCCGCCATATCGAGCTGGAAATGCAACTGGCCCGGATGCAGGGCGTGCCTGTTCATCGTTGGCGGCTGCGCTACCACCAGCGCATCGCTTTCTGGGACCTGAGCCAGACCCACAATCTCATCCACGCGGGCTACGAGGCCGCCAAAACCTATCTGGCCGAGATGGCGGCAGCAAGAGAAGAAGCCCAAGAGGAACAGCCTGCCCCCTCGTGGCTGGATCAGCTGGCAGGGCTATGGGCGACCGTCTGGAGAAACCGGCGGCGTTGATTCACGCGCCAAAAAGAGAAATCCCGAGGCTCGCGGACCTCGGGATTTCTCTCCACACACACTTAGAAAGGAGGTGCACCGATGAATGTCGAGACATTCGAAGAGGTGACACACACAAGTATCTCCTATCTTCGCCCCAAAGGATATGATCCAGATCATATTTCGTGGCCAGAATGTTGCATCTGATTGAATTTGATGCAGGATCGACAAAAAGCCGGGGGTCACTTGAGGGCGGCCAGGGACTTGTCGATCTTCTCGGCGATATCCACGTCGAACAGATGGATGGTGGGGAGCAACCAGGTGACGATATAGCGGTCGTCGCCATCCTTGTTCTTGCCGAAGTAGACCAGAGTGAACCGGCCCGCGCCTGTCTCATCACGGATGATGTCTCGGGCCACGCGCAAAGCCTGGCGCATCTTTGGCGGCAGGCGGTCGAAATCCCACGGCTTTCCCGTCGTGCCGCGGCGCTGAATGAACTCCGTGGTGAGGCCGCTGGAATGGAACGCTTCGATGAGTGCGTTCAGGCGATGTTTCTTGAAATAGGCCAACAGCAACTCCGCCGCGGGCAGGGTGAATAACACCGTCTCCTCGCTATTCGCGGCCCGATAGACGCCGCGTACGACCCCGCGCCGATCCTGCAAACCTACTTCCACCAGGATGCGGGCGCCTTTGGGCAGGCTCTTGACGATCTCCTGCACCTCGAAGGTCTCGCCTTCTTCCTCGTAGATGTCGCCTACCTGACGGCCCTTCGCCGCATCGGAGACGAAAACGCTGGCCTTGCCCGCGCGCAATCCGAAGATCAGATCGAACCCCCACGCCTTCAGGCTTTTGAGGTTCACTTCGATCTGGTTGGGGATGGTTTCCCAATTCTCGCGCACGAACGTGTTGAGCGCGATATCGTGTTTGCGAAGCAATTCGGTGGGGGCGATTTTCTTTTTGGCCATGAGCCTGACTCCTTTGAGTGGTTTTCTTCCAGCATGACGCCCGTTTATTAGAATCCGCCATACTTTCTGTTAGCGTTTCATTAGAACCGTAACTGCTAACATACTTGACTTTAAGCCGCGAAGGCTCGAAGTTTTTCGAAGACACGAAGGAAAAACAATGAAAAATACGTCGTGCCTTCGCTTTTCTTCGTGTCTTCGTAGCGAAAAGTGGTAGCGACACCTTAGTACAGCTTTTCGTAAATAAGTTCCGAGTTTTGGTATACTTGGGCAAGGAGGTGAACAATGCGAGGTCCCAAGCCTAAGTATCCAATACAATTAACAATTGAAGAAGAGCAAGCGCTTCAA
>JALXCB010000070.1 GCA_026991225.1 Anaerolineae bacterium
CCCAGCCCTTCAGGCTCAGCGTCTTCGTGATCGCCGCGGTCAGGGTCGTCTTGCCATGGTCAATGTGACCAATCGTCCCCACGTTCACGTGGGGCTTCTTCCGTTCGTAATGCTGCTTTGCCATGATGGAAATGTCTCCTTGGGTAATGAACAAATGATTAATGACTAATGACTAAAGATTAAAGCTGGAAACGTCGACGATGGAAGCAACAAACGACCATGAATCTTTAGTCTTTTAATCTTTAATCTTCAATTCTTTGACTTTTTTAGGGCATAAAAGAGGAGCCCGAAGCCATTTTCTTCCTGGCTTCGCGTTCCTCTCGTTTCGACCAGGTCTGAAATTCCCTCCAGCGATGCCGCCGCCAGAGGCTTGCGGGCTGTACAGGGTCGAAAATGATCCCACCCGCAAACTTAGATATTTTATCAGGAATGAGAGGAATCGCCAAATTTATGGCAACTGTTTATCAATCATGGATGCCGAAAAGGCGCACGCCTGGCGACTATTGATAGATTTTAGCCAATGACTGACTTGGCCACGTTGTCGGGCACAGGCGCGTAATGGTCGAATTCCATGCTGAAGGTGCCGCGGCCCTGGGTGATGGAACGCAGACGGGTGGCGTAGCCAAACATCTCGGCCAGGGGAACCAGCGCCCGCACGGACTGCATGCCGTGAGAATGGGGCTCCAGACCCTCGATCTGCCCGCGACGGCTGTTGATATCGCCGATGACGTCGCCCAGGAATTCCTCGGGGACCAGGATCTCCACCTTCATGATGGGCTCCAGCAGGATGGGCTTCGCCCGAGGGATGCCGTCGCGCACAGCCAGGGAGCCGGCGATACGGAAAGCCATCTCCGAGGAGTCCACCTCGTGATAGGAGCCGTCGTACAGGGTGGCTTTCACGTCCACGATGGGGAATCCAGCCAGGACGCCCCCTTCCAGAGCCTCGCGAATGCCTTCCTTGACCGAGTTGATGTATTCCCTGGGAATGACGCCGCCCACGGTCGCGTCCTCGAACTCGTAGCCGCTGCCCGGCTCCAGAGGCTCGAAGCGCACCTTCACGTGACCATACTGGCCCCGGCCGCCGGTCTGCCGCACGAAGCGACCCTCTGCATCCACCGGCTTGGTGATGGTCTCGCGGTAGGCCACCTGGGGACGACCCACGTTGGCGTGGACCTTGAACTCGCGGATCATGCGGTCCACCAGCACCTCCAGGTGGAGCTCGCCCATGCCCGAGATGATGGTCTGGCCCGTCTGCTCATCCACCCGCACGCGGAAAGTGGGGTCTTCGTCGGCCAGGCGGCGCAGGGCGTCGGCCAGCTTGTCCTGGTCGGCCTTGGTCTTGGGCTCGATGGCCACGCTGATGACCGGTTCGGGGAAGGAGATGGATTCGAGGACGATGGGATGCCTGGGATCGCTCAGGGTCTCGCCGGTGAAGGATTGCTTGAGGCCGATGATGGCGGCGATATCGCCCGCGCCGATCTCCTTCACCTCCTCGCGCTTGTCCGCATAGATGCGCATCAACCGTCCGATACGCTCCTTCTTGCCCTTGGTCACGTTGAGCAGGGTCTCGCCCGTGCGGACGACGCCCGCATAGACGCGAATGTAGGCCAGCCGTCCCACGTAGGGGTCGGTGACAATCTTGAACACCAGCGCGGTGGTGGGTTCGTCGAAGGAGGGGTTGCGGGTGACCGGTTCGCCCGTCTTGGGGTCCACGCCCACGATGGCGGGGCGATCCAAAGGCGAGGGCAGATAGTCGATGACCGCATCCAGCAGGGGCTGCACGCCCTTGTTCTTGAGTGCGGAGCCCGCCAGCACGGGCACGAGTTCGATGCTCAGGGTGGCCCGACGCAAGGCCGCCTTCAGCTCCTCGACCGAAATATCTTCGCCTTCCAGATATTTGATGGTGAGCTCGTCGTCGGTCTCGGCGATGGCCTCGATGAGATGCTCGTGGGCCAGTTCAGCGGCCTCCTGCAAATCGTCGGGGATAGGCACTTGCTCGGGGCGGGCGCCCAGCTCATCGGTGTAGACCCACGCCTTCATCTCGATGAGGTCGATGACCCCGCGAAAATCGCTTTCCGAGCCCAAAGGAAGCTGGATGGGGAGGGGATTGGCGCCCAGACGATTGCGGATCATGTCCACGGTGCGGTCGAAGTCCGCGCCCATGCGATCCATCTTGTTCACGAAGCAGATGCGGGGCACGCTGTAACGATCCGCCTGCCGCCAGACGGTCTCGGATTGGGGCTCCACGCCCGCGACCGCGTCGAACACCACCACGCCGCCATCCAGCACCCGCAGGCTGCGCTGCACTTCCGCGGTGAAGTCGATGTGGCCGGGCGTGTCGATGAGGTTGATCTGGTAGCCCTTCCAATCGGCGGTGATGGCCGCGGACTGAATGGTGATGCCGCGCTCGCGCTCCTGCTCCATGAAGTCGGTCACGGTCGTGCCCTCATCGACATTGCCGATGCGGTACGTTTTGCCCGCGTAATAGAGCACGCGCTCGGTGGTGGTGGTCTTACCCGCGTCGATATGGGCGATGATGCCGATGTTGCGGATTTTCTCGAGGTTGCGATTGACAGTCATAGTTCATTTACGAAGGTGCGACGCACCTTGACAAATCCTGATACAACAGGGTTAGGCGTCGCAAAATGGGATTGGAGCATGGCGAGGGAGCGCCCGCTCCAGGTGCGTTGCACCTTGGCTGCTTACTTACCAGCGGTAATGGGCGAAGGCGCGGTTGGCTTCCGCCATCTTGTGGGTCTCGTCCCGCTTGCGGATGGTTGCGCCCTGATTGTTGGCCGCGTCCATGAGCTCGGCCGCCAGCTTTTCGGCCATGGATTTGCCATGACGTTTGCGCGCGAACTGGATGAGCCAGCGCTGGGCCAGGGCCTCGCGGCGCTCGGGGCGAACCTCTACGGGCACCTGATAGGTGGCGCCGCCCACGCGGCGGGGCTTGACTTCGATTTGAGGCATGGCGTTGGCCATGGCCTGTTCGAAGACCTCGACAGGGTCGCGCTTGGTGCGCTGCTCGATGATGTCGAAGGCCTCGTACATAATGCGCTGGGCGGTGCTCTTCTTGCCCCCGCGCATCATACGGTTGATGAAGCGGGCGATGGTCTTGTTGTTGTACTTGGGGTCGGGAACCACGTCCCGGCGTTCCGGTCGGTAACGACGAGGCATAATCGTCTCCTGAAAGGTGATGGAAAAATAATGAGCAATGATTAAAGATCAGGTTGGCGCTGAATCCACCTATCAATCTTTAACCTTTAGTCATTCGTCTTTTTGACGCTCCCCAGACATGATGCAAGATGCGGGTCGAGGGGGCACATTCGGCGCTCGTCCGAGCCTTCACCCAGAGGTGCCCGCCCAACCTGCATCTTGCGATTGTTCGTATCGTCAACTTCTCACGACCGACCAGCGTGGGACCAGCCGTGAGGGGGAATTGCGTCTTGCGTCGGTTTACTTCTTCTCGCGCTTGGCTCCATACTTGCTGCGGCCACGTTTGCGGCCCTGCACGCCCGAAGCGTCCAGCGCGCCGCGCACGATGTGGTAGCGCACGCCGGGCAGGTCGCGCACACGACCCCCGCGCACCAGGACCACCGAGTGCTCCTGGAGGTTGTGGCCTTCGCCCGGAATGTAGGCCGTCACCTCGATGCCGTTGGTGAGGCGCACGCGGGCGATTTTGCGCAATGCGGAGTTCGGCTTCTTGGGCGTGGTGGTGCGGACCACGGTGCAGACGCCGCGGCGGAAGGGATTGCCCTTGGGCATGCGTTTGCTTTTGCCGGTCAGCGCGTTGTAATTGTAAAGCAGAGCGGGCGCTTTCTTCTTTTTCTTGACGGGCTTGCGCCCTTTTCGCACGAGCTGATTGATGGTAGGCAAGGTCTTGACTCCTGATTGATGCTTGGACTTGCGAATGATTTCAGGGATGCATACATAAGCCGGGCCGAAGGCCCGACCTGCGACTCGTTATCTTACACGAAATTCCCCTTCGGGTCAAATTCCATCTTCCGCGAAAACGATGGTATCATAGGAATTCGACGGTGGGCGAACCCGCGTCGATACCGATGAAAATGAGAACGCAGATGACGCAGATGCAACGCTGATTTCCGCAGATAATCTTCAGTCTTTAGTCTTCAGTCTTTTTTCTTCGCGCCTTCGCTTTCCTTCGCGCCTTCGTGGCTCTATTTTCATAGCAGCCCCTCTCATTCTCCAGCCCCCAAGTCATGCCCCAATGCCCCAACTGCGGCGCGTACGTATCTCCGCACGACAAAGTTTGCTCCTATTGCGGCGCGCCCAACCCCGCTTATCAACCGCCCGCCGATGACGTCAACCTGCTGCTTCAGCAGGGCATGGACGCCTTCCAGCAGCATCAGTATGCGGTCGCCGTGGACCGCTATCGCCAGGCGCTGGACCGCGATCCGGACATCTTCGACGCCTATTTCTACCTGGCCGCGAGCCTGAGCGCGCTCGGTCGGGAGAAGGAAGCCATTGCCGCCATGAAGAAGGCGCGGGAGATTCGCCCCGGCAACGCTTCCGTGGATTATAATCTGGGCGTGCTATACAAAAACCTGGGGCAGGCGCGAGAGGCCCGCGCCTATTTGGAAAGCGCGCGGATGAAGGCCGGGACCGATCCCGCCCTGGAGGATCGCAAGCGGATGACAAAAACCATCGAGCGCGAGCTCAAAGCGCTGCCGAGCCTCTAATCTTCCACCAGCACGATCCAACCCCGCCCGTCCTCGGCCGGAGCCACCGCCCCCTCGGCCTCCAGCTCTTCCATCAGTCGCGCGGCCCGGGGATAGCCGATATTCATCATCCGCTGCAACGCGGACACGGAGATGGTCTGGCGGCCGCGGATGGCTTCCACCGCCTGGTAGAAGAGATCATCCGCGTTGGCCTCTTCCACCATCATGTCGGACCAGGGAAAGCGGGGGGCGGTGGGATCGGCGGGCGTCTGCGGGTTTCGGGCCTGCCACCATCCCACAATCGTGCGGATCTCCTCGTCGCTGACGAAACACCCCTGGATGCGGCGCCTTTCTGGACTGTCCGGAGCCATGAACAGGCCGTCGCCCCGGCCCAGCAGCTTCTCCGCGCCCGGCTCATCCAAAATCACCTTGGAATCGATCTGGCTGGAGACGGCGAAGGCCAGGCGGGCGGGGAAGTTGGCCTTGATCAGCCCGGTGACCACGTCCACCGAGGGGCGCTGGGTGGCGATGACCAGATGGATGCCCGTGGCCCGGGCAAGTTGCGCCAGCCGCACCAGCTTGGCCTCGATGGTCTCGGGCGCGGTCATCATCATGTCGGCCAGCTCATCCACGAACATGACGATGTAGGGAATGCGGGCCTCGGGCGGGACTTTCTCGTTGTAGCCGTCGATATTGCGCACGCCCGCCTCGGCAAACCGCTTGTACCGCTCGTCCATCTCTTTCAGCAGCCAGCTCAGCGCGCCGCTGGCCTGTTCCGGTTCCGTGACCACCGGCGCCATCAGGTGGGGAATGCCATTGTAGCCGGGAAATTCCACCCGCTTGGGGTCCACCATGAGCATCTGCACGCGATCCGGGCCATTGTTGAGGAGCAGGCCGCAGATGATGGCGTTCATGGCCACCGACTTGCCCGACCCCGTGGCTCCGGCGATGAGCAGATGGGGCAGCCTGTGCAGGTCCGCGGCCACGGCCTCGCCCCCCACGTCGCGGCCGATGGGGATGGCCAGCGGGCTCTCGATCTCCTGGAACTCGGGAGATTCCAGCACGCTGCGCAGGGTGACCAGGGTGGGTTCGGGGTTGGGGACTTCGATGCCGATGTAGGGCTTGCCGGGCACGGGCGCTTCGATGCGCACCGGACTGGCGGAGAGGGCCAGGGCCAGGTCATCTTCCAGAGCCACGATCTTGCTGATGCGCACTCGCACGATCTGGCCGTTCTTCTCATACTGGCCCGGCTGCACCCCGAACTGGGTGACTGTGGGCCCCACATTGATCTGCACGACCTTGGCGGGGATGTCGAAGCTGGCCAGGGTGTCTTCGATGATCTTGGCCATGATGCGGGCCTGCTCGAAGGCCGCGTCCCCCTCTTCCACCTGTTGCAACAGGCTCAGGGGCGGCAGTTCGGCGGAGGGTGCAGGCGAAGATGTCTGCGGGAAGGGGCTGGCCGGCGCCGTCGGCCGAGGACGGCGCTTCTTCCAGGCCGGAGTTTTGGCCGCGGCCGCCTTCTTTGTCCCAGACGATTTCGAGGCGGCGGGCGCGGGACTGCCCGGCGATGGCTTGCGCGCGGGCCCGGATGCCGATGGGGGTTTGGAGGGCGTGCGGGATTTTACAGGGCGCTTCTTTCCCCCCGCGGCCGCGCTGGCCGCCGCCTTCTTCGGTTCCGGCGCTTCCGGCTCCACCCAGGTCACCGACACCCCGGGCATGGTCGCCAGGCGCAGGGGCGTGTAGAGATAGAGGATATAGAAACCGCCCACCATCACCCCGATCCACAAGATCCACGTGATCAACAGGCCCAACGTCTGCAAGGAGGCGCTGGCGAGCGCCCAACCCACCAGCCCGCCCCCGCGACCATTCAGCGCGGCGATGTAGGGATCGGGCGATTTCAGCAGCAGGCTGCCCATGGCCAGAAAGCTGAGATAAACCAACAACAGCCCCAGCAGCGCCTCCGGATACCAATAACTGCCGATGCGCTTCTCAAGCTGGGGCCAAAACATCATGGCCAACCCCAGGCCCACGAGAAAAATCACAAAGGGCCAGGCTCCCAGCCCCAACAAAGAGCCCAGCAGGTGTCTTCCCGAGGGGTTGGTCATCAGTTCATACATGCCCGCAACGCCGAAGAAGACCAGGATCGTGCCCATGATCGCGACCTTCTGGCGCTGCGCCTGTCGTTTTTTCGTTGTCATGATGGGGGAACGGGGTGGGGGAAGTGGAGAGTGATCGGTAATCAGTGTTCAGTAATCAGTGATCAGAGGTCAGTGGTCTGGCCCTCTGGCCTTCTGGCCCTCTGGCCTTCTGGCCCTCTGGCTCTCTGGCCTTCTGGCCCTCTGGCTCTCTGGCTCTCTGGCCCTCTGGCCCTCTGGCTCTCTGGCCTTCTGGCCCTCTGGCTCTCTGGCCCTCTGGCTCCCTGGCTCCGTTGTTGGCCTCGGCTTCCATTTCCGCCAGGGTGCGGGCCACTTCGGCGATGGCGATGCGCTGCTTGCGGTAGAGGTCCGACTCGCTGATAGCCAGTTTTTGGGCCACCTCGCGCACTTTCTTACCCTGAAGATACTTCAAATCGAGGATATTGTAAAGTAGCCATTCGGAGGTGGTCATCTGGCGTTCGCCGGGCGGGCGTTGCCGTTCGATAGCATCCTGCAGGATGGCCCGCAGCGCCCGCGTGGGCGAGTTGTCATACTCGCTCATCTTCTCGTGAACGATGCGCAGGTTCAGCAGGGGACTTTTGCTGAGCTTGGGCCCGCCCCAGAAGTGCGTCAGCGCCCCCCGCACCCATTCGGTGAACTCGGGCCGGGTGGTCAACGCCTCCACGCCCTCAGCTTCGGGCGAGATGACGTAGGGCACGGCCCCGCGCAGGGCCTGCATCACCTCGATGTCGGGCAGGACGGGCCGCAGAGCCTCGAACACGTCCAGTTGCAGCCGCCGGTCCTCCACTGCGATCTCCGCCCGCCGGAACAGATGATCGATGACTGCGGCCGTCTCCTCATCCATCTCACCCGAGGCGGGGCACGAGGAGTGCAGAGCGAGGATGCCCATATTCTCATCGGTATGCCGATTCACCAGGCAACGCACCACGAACCCGTTGACCTGATGAAATTCGCTGTCGGGTTGAGAGGTGGTGAGCAGACGCTGGGTTTCGGGCAGCGCCAACACCTGCCGCGCCTCCGCCTCATCCCCCACGACTGCCTCCAGCCGGGCCTCGCCCTCGCCCGGCAGCGCCACGAACCCCCTATCCACTTCGCAGACATTGCACAGGGTGACCAGCACGTTCTCCAAAAACTGACTCAGGTCGCCGCTGGTCATCAGCCGCGTCTCCAACATGCGCAGCCACGCCACCTCCTCCAGCTCATTGCGATAGAGGAAGTGATCGATCCAGGGTTGGGCCAGGTAAATGAGGATCTGGGCCAGGACGATGGTCATCACCACGAGGAAAGTGAGGGCGGTGTCGGGCGGCAGGCCCAAAATGGCCTCGACCCGGGGCACGGTGAAGATGAGGGCGACGACGATGGATGCGACCACGGGCCCGCGCAGGATGAAGTAGAAAAGCTGGCGCTTGACGACGCGGTCGGGCGCAAACACGCCATAATAGGCCACACTATACGCCATCACCACCAGCATGACGCCCACCAGCACATTGGCGATGCTGGCCAGGATCAGAACCAGCTCCGGGTTCGAGGCTCCGCCGCCCGAGACCAGGATCAGGTAGGGGAAGACGCCCAAACCCGGCGCCACGAAGCTCCACAGCAAATAACCGAGCCGACGTCGGGCGGTGTGGGTGCGCACATGCGCCCGGGCCTGCAGCAATGTCCAGCCGCCCCAGAGGGTGGCCACGACGAAGTAGAGGGTAAAGAGGGAAAAGAGGGGGCCGGGCTGGAGATTGGAGACAGGATCGACCTCGGCCGGGGCCCGCACCAGCATATCGGTGAACAGGGCCAGCAAGGCGAAGAGCACGCTGAGCGCGTAGGCCCCGCGGATAATCCAGCGCCACTTGACGCGATCCTGTCGCAGCCACACCGCCAGCAGCACCGAACGGGTGAAATGCAGATAGGCTGCGGGCACCAGGGCGATGCCGATCCATTGGAACCGCAGCCAGCTCTCCGCCCAATCCACCTGCGGCAGCACCACATCGCCCGAATAGACGATGACCATCCCCAACAACAGCGCGGCAAAGGACCGGCCCACCCTGCTATGCAGATTGAAGGTGAGGACGTAGGCGAACAGGGAGAAGCTGAGGATGAGAATGGCCGCGGCGAGGACCTGGTTGCCAACCTCCAGCACGCCCAGCCAGGTGGGTAGCTCAGACAGCGTTACATTCATCCCTTTTATTTTACACCATCCCGCCGCGAAAATCGCATTGGCGTTGTTTTGAAAATAGATTTGGAGGACGCAGATGACGCAGCTTGAAACGGATGAACGCCGATGATAAAGAAAAAATCTGCGAAAATCTGCGTTCTCATTTTCATCGGTATCGGCGCGGGTTGGCCCGCCGTCGGACTGCGGGGAGGGGGACGCCCGAAGCCAGTCGCTTTTCAAGAAATAAGCGCTTCTTCCGTAACTGCTAACGTACCCCGGTTAACAAACCACAAAGAGCACAAAGGCACTAAGAACACGGAGAAAAGTGGAACTTGCGATTCGCTGTAACTGCTAAGGTATCGCCACCACTTTTTGCCACGAAGACACGAAGAAAACGAAGGCACGACGTATTTTTCTTTATGCTTCCCCTTCGTGTCTTCGAAAAACTTCGAGCCTTCGTGGCTTTTGGCAGCCTGAAGTCGAGTACGTTAGCAGTTACTTTTTGGCGGTTGTGAAGCGCGCCTCCAACACAAAAACCGACAGGCCCGAGCGCATATACGCGGACCTGCCGGTTTTCTATTGCATTCAGAATTCAGCGATCGCTGAACTGCGGACTTAGTCCTGGCCGGGGAGCCCCAATGGATTACCCAGCTTCTTGCCCAGGGGCGAGCCTGCGAACTGTTTGAGCTGACCCTGATGCACGATGCGGGGTTTCCGGTAAGTCTTCTTGGTGTTCTTCATCTTTGAATACTCCTTATTTATGCAGGGAGGGTGGTTGCAGGTGACACAGGGTCAGGACTGTTTCGATCGGCGCAGGCCGTAGCCGAGGCCGACGAGCACCGCGGCCCCCAGAGCGAACAGACCAGCGATCATGGGCCAATTGGGGTCTGAGGATGTGTTGCTTTCGGCCTGGATGGTCTTCATTTCCACAGCGGTAGGGGTACCATTTTGTACTGGGCCGGTCCAGAAAACAAGATCCGCCTCATTACCTGACTGAGGAGCACTGCCCCCTGTACCTTCACGATCTTCGAAAGCAACCAGGGCATCAATGCTTCCACAGCCATCGGTCATAATTACTGCAATAGTTGCATCGCCCCCTTTCAATTGTTGAAAATGATTCCCTAGTTCATCACTAGCGAAAACAATCTGATTATCAGCTAAATCATCGGTCGCAGTAGCCAGAACCGTAGCTGCATCATACCCAGGATCGGTAGTTGTAGATTCAGTCCAGGTTTCTGTATTGACAGGATGCAACTCAAATGTAAAGGGGGGCGTACCATCGACATAGTAAGCTGTTAAAGTCATTTGTGCACTGACCCAATTCCTAGTTTCGGAGCTTAGGTCCCAGCCAATGTAACCAACACGAGTCGGTGAACAACCGCCTCCAGGACCGCCAGAACCGCCGACCTGCACGCCAAAATTATTGTCACACGCACCGCCAACAGCGCACGTAATGTCTTTGGAAGGACTCCGGAAAGTTCCAGCAAGTATAATTGATGCTGGAAGTATGAGAGTAATAAACATAACGACTACAAATATCGTCTTACGCTTCATTGAAAATTCTCCTTATGAGGTTTAATTCATATATCGTAAACTTATTAACAAGAACTGCGGGAGGTCGGAGCGTACAATGACGAAATTACGGCCATTGAGAAGGTGCAGTGTCGTCAAGACAAACAAAATAAGGGTAGCCTATTGAAACATCAAAATTTGCCGATGGAGGCGAAATACCGGGAGTATAACTTACATATTGTTGATTAGTAGCATCCCATTTCGTCACTTTTTTCGTCCCGGTAATTGCATCAGCCAAATCCTGAGCTGTAGCAATCTGATCTTGATCCAAGGGAATAGAGATGGCATTATATGCACAGCTCGATGCAGTTCCTGCCGTTAAAGTAAAGATAACCGATCCTTGTGCAGGAACATCCCCTACGAACGACACAACACTGTCTGCGGTGCTATCCAACAATAGAAAATATGCCCCACCAACTTCCAGGCCAAAATCGGCCGAAGGAGGAGAAATGCCAGGTGTGTAACTTACATACTGCTGATTAACAGCGTCCCATTTTACAACCTTTTTCGTGCCTGGCACATAGCCAGCCAAACCTGAAGCAGTGTAGCTGAAGGAATCGCTGGAATCCAAAGGCAAAGCAATAAAATTGTAATTATCCGTTGCGGCGGGCGCCAGGTTGGCGGTCGAGTCCGCAGGCGCGGCAGTCTGGGTGGAGGCCGGGCCTTTCAATGCGAAGACCGCTCCCACCAGCAACACCAGTAGCAAGCTCACGAATAAGCCTGTGACTAGAATACGTTTCATCTCTTTCTACTCCCTGAAAATAAATGAGTAAGGGTTGGTCGAAATCGTACGGGAGATGGGCGTGAAGCAATGCCACGATTCTATCTCAGAAAATCTAAAACCGCAAAATGGTAACTACTAAGGTATCGCCACCACTTTTTGCCACGAAGACACGAAGAAAAGCCAAGGCACGACGTATTTTCCTTGATTTTTCCTTCGTGTCTTCGAAAAACTTCGAGCCTTCGTGGCTTTTGGCGGCCTAAAGTCAAGTATGTTAGCAGTTACGCAAAATGTGCAATTGCCTCACTTTCAATATCCTGTGGCCGCTCCTCGCAAAAATTTAGACGAAAACAATCCGGTCAATAATATGCCTTGGAGCGTAAATTCTTTTCCTGTATGCCACTTCTGCGATCCAGAAACGATCACATCACAACCAATATCACAAGATCGAACGCGCTTTCTTCTATTTTAGCATATCGGCATCAAATGTCAAGCAACATCTCAAACGCATTTTACCACACCGGAAACTTTTGTCAAAATCGATTCGAAGGGGACGCATCTCAAATTATCGGCGCGTTGCGCCAGGCGCCCCGGAGGTGAACTAGAAACGACGCTCCCTCAAGGGGGCTTTCAGAGCCAGCCCGCGCCCAAAGCCGGGTTGCCCGGCGTTGTTTTGTGGAGCCTTTCGATTCACCCTCTCACAACCCTCAAACTACTCTGCGTAACGATGGGCGATTTGTGGCAGTGCACCAGCTTCCACTCGGGCGAGGCGTCATCGCCGAAATTGTGGAAAACGCGCGTCTCGTTGTGGGAGACGCGCTGCACCCGCCCGCCCTGCATCGCCCGCACGAACAGCGTGTAGGTCACGATGGCCGTATCGCCATACACCTGCACGCGCGGCTGCAAGATCTCATGCTCGATGGTCAGCCCGGCCAGCTCCTCTACGCCCGCCCACGCAGCCCGGTGCACCCGAATCTCCCGCAAGTGGAAATCGAGGCCGTCGATGCGCACGGGCGAGATATACCACTCGAAGAAGGAAACGTCCTCCGCGGTCAGGGACGCGTACGCGTCCGGATCGCCATCCCAGATGGTTTGGAGCGAGCGATCCACCAGATCGAGGAGGTGTTGGGTGAGTTCAGGGGTCGCGTTCGTCATCAGTGGTCAGATGAGTACATTGTTTTCGCGCTGTAACCCGGTAGACCAGGAAACCAGGAAACCCGGGCCGAGTCGCTCACCTTCCCGGTCTACTGGGCTACCGGTTTATCAACTTTTTTCACGGCAGACACAACCATTTTTCACAACCCACCGATTTTGTCAAACGCGCGGGAAAGAGGTATCGTTGGCCCGGTATGCCAGCCAAGCGCTTTTTGCTCCTCTTTTCCGACACCGGCGGCGGGCACCGGGCCGGGGCCCAGGCCGTGGCCCAGGCCCTGCAACACCGCTACGGCGACGCGGTTCAGGTCACCTTACTGGATGCGCTGGTGTATTCGCGCAAGTGGCCCTTTTACCGCTTCCCGGCCTGGTATCCGCACATGGTCCGGGGCCGGGCCATCCCCTGGAAGCTGGGCTTTCGTCTGCTGGATCGGGCCAGCGCCGTCGAGATGGCCACGCGGGCGACCTATCCCTACGTGCGCCCGGCCCTGCGCGCCTTGTTCGAGGAGCATCCCGCCGATGTCATCGTCAGCTTCCACGCCCTGCTCAATCGTCTGCTGGGGCTGGGCGTGCGCGAAGCCCCTCGCTCTATCGCTACCGCCACCGTCGTCCTCGACATGCTCTCCACCCACGCGCTGTGGTTTGGCCGCGGGCTGGATCGTTATTTCATCCCGTATGAGAAGATGGCCGGGCGGGCGATGGCGTTGGGAATCCCCCGCGAGCGGCTGGCACCAGTGGGCATGCCTGTGCGCAGGGAGATGGTCGAGGCGGCGAGGACGCCCCAGGCCCGGGCCAGAAAGGCGCTGGGCTTGGACGAGTCCCTGCCGGTGGTGGTCATCGTGGGCGGCGGCGATGGCATGGGGCCCATGGCCCACGTGACGGAGGCTCTCCTGCGTCGTCGCCCGCAGGCCCAGATCGCGGCTATCGCCGGGCGCAATCCGCTCCTGCGCCGGCATCTTCACGCCCTGGCCCGATCCCATCCCCTACGCGTGGAGGGCTTCACCAACGACATGCACCTGTGGCTGCGGGCCGCAGATATCCTGGTGACGAAAGCGGGGCCCAACACCCTGGCCGAAGCCTTCGTCATGGGCCTGCCCACCGTGCTCTACGCGGCCATCCCTGGCCAGGAGGAGGGCAATGTGCGGCTGGTGCTGGAGCAGGACGCGGGTGTGTGGGCGCCGGGCCCGGAGCGAGCCGCGGACGCGGTCATGGTACTGCTGAGGGATGAGGAGCTGCGCCGGGCCATGGGCCGCAGCGCGGGCGAGCTGGCCACGCCCCACGCCGCGGACGCCATCGCCCGTGAGCTCTACAATCTAGCGATTACAAATATAACACGGATGAAAGGACACGGATAGGGACCAGAAAACTTTATCATTTTATCCGTGTTTCTTCTTATCCGTGTTTTGGCTTTGCCACTTTATGTAACCACTGCCTTCGCTTTCTCTTTCGCCAGCTTCAGCGCTTCCTTCAACGGCATGGTGAAATCGCAGTCGGGATTGGCGCATTTGGCCGTGCTCTTGTTGGCTTTCACCAGGATGCTGCCGCATTTGGGACATGTCACATCGATGGGCTCGTTCCAGGTGACGAAATCGCACTTGGGCCAGTTTTCACAGCCGTAGAAGATCCGGCCTTTGCGGCTGCGCTTCTTGATGATGCGCCCGCCATCCTTGGGGCACTTGACGCCCGTGTCTTCCACGATGGGGCGGGTGTAGCGGCAGGTGGGATAGTTGGAGCAGCCGATGAATTTGCCATAGCGCCCCTCGCGGATGACCAGCTCGCCGCCGCATTCGGGGCAGGTCTCGCCGATCTTTTCCGGCTCGATCTGCTGGCGCTGCATGGTCGCGCCCGCGGCCTCCACAGCCTGTTCGAACGGCCCGTAGAACTTGCGCAGCACTTCCACCCGGTCTTCCTCGCCGCGGGCGATGCGATCCAGCTCTTCCTCCATGCGGGCGGTGAAATCCACGTTGATATAACGACCAAAGTGCTCCACCAGCAGGTCGTTCACCGTCATGCCCAGTTTGGTGGGGTGGAAGAACTTGCCCTTCTTTTCCACGTAGCCCCGGTCCTGGATGGTGGAGAGGATGGTGGCGTAGGTGGAGGGGCGGCCGATGCCGTATTGCTCCAGGGCTTTGACCAGGGAGGCTTCGGTGTAGCGGGGCGGCGGTTGAGTGAAATGCTGTTCGGGGATGAGCTTGAGCAGATCGAGGAGTTCGCCCACGCTCAGGGGAGGAATGTTTTTGTTCTCCAGCTCCTCTTCTTCCTTGCGCTTCTCCTCCACCGATTTGGAGGGCTCGTACACCTTGAGGAAGCCGGGGAAGCGCAGGGATGAGCCTGTGGCCCGGAAGAGATAGCGCTTCTTCTCGCCCGCGGGCCCCGCCTCCACCTCCACCGTCAGGGTGTCGTAGATGGCCGGCGTCATCTGGCTGGCCACGAACCGCTGCCAGATGAGCTTGTAGAGGCGATACTGGTCCGAGCTGAGGTAGGGCTTGAGGCTCTCGGGCGTGCGGAAGACCGACGTGGGCCGGATGGCCTCGTGAGCTTCCTGGGCGGAGCGGGCTTTGGTGCGGTAGATGGGCGGTTTCTTGGGCAGGAAGGATTCGCCATAGCGCTGGGCGATGAAGTCCCGGGCCTGGGCCTGGGCCTCTTTGGCCACGTTGGTGCTGTCGGTGCGCATGTAGGTGATGAGACCCACCGCGCCCTGATCGCCCAGCTTCACGCCTTCGTACAGGGATTGGGCCGTGCGCATGGTGCGCCGGGCCGTGAAGTTGAGCTTGCGCGAGGCTTCCATCTGCATGGTGCTGGTGGTGAAAGGCGCATAGGGACGGCGCTGCCGCGTGCCCTTCTTGACCTGGCTCACCACCCATTCCGATTTCTCCAGTTCGGCGACGATCGTCTGCGCTTCCTCGCCCGTGCTGATCTTGAACTTCTTGCCGTCGATGCGATGGAGTTTGGCCAGGAAATGACGCTTTTCGGGCTCGCGTTTGGCCAGATCCGCGATGATGCTCCAGTATTCCTCGGGCACGAAGGCTTCGATTTCCCGCTCCCGCTCGACTACCAGGCGCAGGGCCACGGACTGCACCCGGCCCGCGGACAATCCCCGCCGCACGTTGCGCCACAACAATGGGCTGATTTTGTAGCCCACCAGGCGGTCGAGGATGCGCCGGGCCTGCTGCGCATCCACAAGCTGCATGTCCAGCGAACGGGCGTGCTGGAAGGCCTCGTCGATGGCGCTTTTGGTAATCTCGTGGAAGACGACGCGCTTCGCCCGCTCCGGCTCCAGGCCCGTGGCCTCCTGCACATGCCAGGCGATGGCCTCGCCCTCCCGGTCGGGGTCGGTGGCCAGATAGACCTCCTCGGCCCCGGCCACCGCTTCCTTCAGCTCCTTCACCAGCTTCTTTTTGTCGCGGGGAACGTAGTAGATGGGCTGGAAGTCGTGGTCCACGTCCACCGAGAGCTTGGATTTGTAGAGGTCGCGCACATGCCCCACCGACGCTTTCACCTGATAGCCGCGACCCAGAAAGCGGCCGATGGTGCGGGCCTTGGCCGGGGATTCCACGATGACCAGCCTGCCCTTGCGCTGGGCCGGGGTTTTGCTCTTGCGGCTGCGCGAGGCGGCCTTTTTGGAGGCCGCCTTTTTTTTCGTTTTCGGTTTGGGATCGGGCTTGGGCAGGCCCTCGTGCGCGGGGGTGTAGCCCATGCGGAACATATTCGTTCCGCATACGGGGCAGGTCCCACGCGTGCCGGGCGTGCCCGATTCGGTATAGACGGGCGTGGGATTTTGCATCTCACGCTTGGTTTTGCATTTGACGCAGTAGGCTTCCATGGAAATTCCAGTGTTCAGTGAAAAAGTGTTCAGTAATCAGTTCAATCGACTTTGTAGATGGGCCCGGGTTCGCGGGCGAGGACGTATTTCATGCCCCCGACCGACCGCACCATGCCCTTGAGTTCCATCATGGCCAGAGCGCTGCTGACTTGATTCACGGGCAGGCCCGCTTCGCGGCGGATATCATCCACATGACGGGGTTCGGCGGAGATAAGTTCCAGCAATTGGGCTTCGATGGGATCGTCGGGCAGAGCGAGCCGGGCGTCCACATATTGGGCGGCTTGGGTGAGATTCAGGGGTTCGAGGATGTCGTTGGCCTCGGTCACGGGCGTGGCGCCCTCTTTGATGAGGCGGTTGGGGCCTTCACTGTTGCGGGAAAGGATGCCACCGGGGACGGCGAAGACCTCGCGGCCCTGTTCCAGCGCCTGTTTGGCAGTGATGATCGCGCCCGAGTTCCAGGGACAGGCCACCACCAGCACGCCCAGGCTCAGTCCGCTTATGATGCGGTTGCGGGCGGGAAAGTTACGGGCGTCGGGTCTCATGCCCAGGGGCTGCTCGCTGATCAATGCGCCGTGGGCTGCGATCTCCCGGGCCAGATCGAGATGCTCGGGCGGATAGATGCGGTCGAGACCGTTGCCCAGCACGGCGATGGTGCGTCCGCCCGCGTCCAGGGCCGCGCGATGGGCCGCCGCATCGACGCCTCGGGCCAGCCCGCTGACGATGGTGACGCCCGCGCGGGCCAGCTCCGTGGTGAGCTTGTGGGTCACTTCCCGGTCATAAGCCGCGGCCCGGCGGGTGCCCACCACGGCCACAGCCCATTCATCCTCCGGGCTGAGTTCGCCCCGCAGGTAGAGCAGGGGCGGGGGCGCATCGATGCGCTTGAGATTGACGGGATAGTCGGGATCGTCCCAGGTGAGGATGCGCACGCCCGCGGCTTCGACTTTCGCCAGCTCTGCGTCCAGGTCCAGGCGGACGCGGGCCTCCAGCAGATTGCGAACGGAACGCCTGTCCAGGCCGACCTCGGCCAGCTCGCGCTCCGGCGCGTGCCATGCCGTTTCGACATCACCGAAAGCGTGAACCAACGCCCGCAATCGTTTGGCGCCGATGCCGGGCACGAGGTTGAAGCCGAGCCAGTACTTACGCACGGGGAAGACAGGAGATGAGAGACTGGGGATTGAGATTGACGCGGGATAGCTGAGAGAGGATAAAGGGGATTGGTGGGATTGTCAAGCAGGCGGCCCGAGCGCGCCCGAGCGATGGCTCGCCGATACGAACGAAAATCTCACGCAAAGACGCAAAGGCCGCCAAGAATTCTTTGTTTCTTTTTCCCTTTGCGACTTAGCGACTTCGCGTGAGATCAATTTTCAGAGCAAACTCACGCGTGCTGCGCCTGCACCGCGGTGATGGCCACCGTGTTGATGATATCCTCCACCGTGCACCCGCGGCTGAGATCGTTCACCGGCTTGCGCAGCCCCTGCAGGACCGGCCCGATGGCGATGGCTCCGGTTTCGCGCTGCACCGCTTTGTAGGTGTTGTTGCCCGTGTTCAGGTCGGGGAAGATGAACACGGTGGCCCGACCGGCGACGCGGGACCCGGGCATCTTCTTGCGTCCCACCTCGGGGTCCACGGCCGCGTCGTACTGCATCGGCCCTTCGATGATCAGGTCGGGGCGGCGCTCCTTGGCCAGTTGCGTGGCCTTGCGCACCCGCTCCACCTCCTCGCCATGGCCCGACTCGCCCGTGGAATAGGAGAGCATGGCCACGATGGGCTCGATGCCGAACATTTGCGCCGTCTCCGCGGACGCGATCGCGATCTCCGCCAATTGCTCCGCGGTGGGCTTGGGCACCACCGCGCAGTCGCCATAGACCAGCACCCGATCCTCCAGGGCCATGAAGAAAACCGAGGAGACGATGGTGAAGCCCGGCTTCGTCTTGATGAACTCGAACGCGGGGCGCAGGGTGTGGGCCGTGGTGTGGGCCGCGCCCGAGACCATGCCGTCCGCATGGCCCTTGTAGACCATCATCGCGCCGAAATAGGAAATGTCGTGCATGATATCCAGGGCCTGGTCGGGCGTGACGCCCTTGTGCTTGCGCAGTTCATAATAGGTGGCTGCGTAATCTTCGAGCTGGGGGGCGGTGTTGGGGTCGATGATGGGGACGTCGTCCGGGATATTCAATCCCAGACGCCGGATCAGCGCCCGCACCTGCTCCGGATTCCCCAGCAGAGTGATATCCACCACGTTCTGCATGAGCAGCCGCTCGGCCGCGCGCAGGATGCGCTCGTCATCGCCCTCGGGCAGCACAATATGCTTTTTATCCGACTTCGCCTGTTGCACAATGTTGTAGAGGAACATGCGGGGCGGGATGCCGCGCGGCTTGATATCGGCATAGCGCTTGACCAGGGCTTCGGTGTCCGCGTAATGCCGGAAAAGGCGCAGGCTGATGGCGATCTTGTCTTCCTTGTCCGCGGTAATGTAGGAGCGCACCCCGCGCAGATTGCGGGCCGTCTCGAATGTCTCCGCATCCACGGCGACGATGGGCAGCGTGCTGGGCAGACCATCCAGCAGGCGCTTGACGGTGGGCGCGGGCCGTTCGCCCGTGGTGAGGAGAATGCCCGCTAGCCGGGGATAATTGCCCGACGCGTGGGCCTGGATGGCGCTGAGGATGACATCGCCCCGGTCGCCGGGCGTGATCAGCAGCGCCCATTTACGCAGACGCGCCAGATAATGCTCCATCTGCATGGCGATGATCATGTACTCGTACACACGATAATTGAGCAATTCCTTCCCATATAACACTTCCGCCCCCAGATGCTCCACCACTTCGGCCATGCTGGGACTGGCCAGATCCTTGTCCGCCGGAATGACCGCGATGGGCTGCGCTTCCTCGGGCAGGGTCTCCCGCAACGCCCGACGCACCTCGTGCAATTCATCTGGGTCCACGCGATTGACCACGCTCCCCACCAGTTGATTGCCCTTGCGCTTGAAGGACTCCACGGCCATGAGGATGGGGCTGACGATTTCATCCATATTTTCCTTGTCGCCCCGGGCCACCAGCAGCACCGGACTCCCCAGCGACTGCGCCAGTTCCACATTGATATCGAAATCCAGCGCCGCGCTTTCCGCCGATAGATCGGAGCCAATGATGAGGACGAAATCGCTTTTCGCCTCCAGGGCCTTGTATTTGGCGATGACGCCGTTGAGCAGGTCATCATGCCGCCCCTGGGCCAGTAAGTCCAGGGCTTCAAGCTGACGCCAGGCGTAGGTTTCCTCATACTGCCAGGGGAGATGGAAGTATTTCAGAAGGAGATCGAGGTTCTTGTCGATGCGGTTTGGCCCCTGGCATTTGATGATGGGCCGAAAGACCCCGACGCGCTGCGTTCGCCGCAACAGCAGGTCCATAATGCCCAGCGAGACCAGGGATTTGCCGCAATGGGTTTCGGTGGTGGCAAGATAAAGGGATTTGTAGGATTCCATGGGTGCATACCTCAATAGAGAAAGGAGGTCCCGTCCTAAAATTTTGGCAAATCGCGTTGTCATCAGGAATTTGGTCATGCGGGCTCCACCCGGCGCTGAAGCGCCGGGCTACGCAACCACGCCGGGTGAACCCGGCTTTGGGCGCGGGCTGGCTCTGAAAGCCCCCTTGAGGGGGCGTCGTTTCTAGCCCGGAGGTTCACCTCCGGGGCGCCAGGCGCAACGCGCCCATCATTGGGGACGCACCCGAGAAAGGAGGTCCCGTCCTAAAATTTTGGCAAATCGCGTTGCCATCAGGAATTCGGTCGTGCGGGCTCCACCCGGCGCTGAAGCGCCGGGCTACGCAACCACGCCGGGTGAACCCGGCTTTGGGCGCGGGCTGGCTCTGAAAGCCCCCTTGAGGGGGCGTCGTTTCTAGCCCGGAGGTTCACCTCCGGGGCGCCAGGCGCAACGCGCCCATCATTGGGGACGCACCCGAGAAAGGAGGTCCCGTCCTAAAATTTTGGCAAATCGCGTTGCCATCAGGAATTCGGTCGTGCGGGCTCCACCCGGCGCTGAAGCGCCGGGCTACGCAACCACGCCGGGTGAACCCGGCTTCCCGCGGCGCGCGACATGCGCCGTAGCCCCATTTATGGGGCGTCGTTTCTAGCCCGGAGGTTCACCTCCGGGGCGCCAGGCGCAACGCGCCCATCATTGGGGACGCACCCGAGAAAGAAGGTCCCGTCCTAAAATTTTGGCAAATCGCGTTGCCATCAGGAATTCGGTCGTGCGGGCTCCACCCGGCGCTGAAGCGCCGGGCTACAAAACCACGCCGGGTGAACCCGGCTTTGGGCGCGGGCTGGCTCTGAAAGCCCCCTTGAGGGGGCGTCGTTTCTAGCCCGGAGGTTCACCTCC
>JALXCB010000071.1 GCA_026991225.1 Anaerolineae bacterium
CGAGCCGTAGGCCAACATGGCCGTGGCGCTGCCTGCCAGGGTCGGTAGCCACGTATCTCGATGCGCGACTTGGATAGCCGTAGCCACGTCGGCTGCTTCGTCTCGTCGCGCCTCCATGTAACGAGCCATGTACATGATGCCGTAGTTGATGCCGTTGCCAGCGATGATGCTTACGAGAAAGCCCGTGGAGCTGTTGAGATAGCCGATGCTCAGCCGAGTCAGGCCAAACGTCCACGCCAACCCGATCAAGATGGTCGAGCCGAGCGCGAAGACCGTACGAGCACGCAAGAAGAATAGCAGCACGGCCGCGAGCACACCTGCGACGCCCCAACCGCCCACGTCAACCCCTACCCCCACGCCCTCATCCGCCTACCCACCGCTGCCCGCCGCCGTCAACGGCATGCCTCTCAGCGAATTCATCATCATGGATGAGGAAACGAAGGCGCACATTCGCGAGATCTACGCCCGGGGCCAGGAGATGGGGCGGGACCCCCGCGCCTTCTCCAAGCTGGGCGACAGTCTCATCGCCAACCCCTTCTTCGTACGCGTTTTCGACCAGTTGGACCCCCGCCTGGGCGGCTATAACCTGGGCGACTACGCCGCCTTGCAAGCGACCATCGATTATTATCACGGATCCTTCGACCGTTATGGCGCAGCCATTCGCGTGGGCCTGCACACATGGTCGGTCTTCGACCCCATGTGGGCCAACAAGAAATTGTGCGAGCCCGGCGAAAACCTCCTGGATTGCGAAATCCGACTACACAACCCCACCGTCATGGTCGTCTTGCTCGGCACCAACGACAATGTGCCCCGCAGCTATTTCGAAAAACATTACGATCAAATCGTCCAATACATCATCAAACAGGGAATCGTGCCCATTCTCTTTACCAAGGCGGACCGGCACGAGGGAACCGATAACCATAACAACGAGGCTGTTCGCGCCGTGGCCACGAAATATCGCGTGCCCCTGGTGGATTTCGACAAACTGGCGGACACCCTGCCCAACCGCGGCGTCGGGCCCGATGGCACGCACCTGAAGGTGGCTCGCAGCTACAATTACACCGACCCCAGCACCTTTCAATACGGCACAGCCGTCCATAACCTGGCCACCCTGATCATGCTCGACCAGGTGCGAAGGGCGCTGAACGAGCAATAATGCAAGCGATGTCAATCTCCCGTCGTTTTCTTCCATGCCTCGCACTCCTGGCGGGCCTGTTGCTGGCCGCCTGCGGCGGCGCGTCCGCGGCTCACGCCACGCCCACCCTTGTCCTTCCGCCCACCTTCACGCCCACGGTCACGCCGCGCCCGGCCACGCCAACGCCCCAACCCATCATCGTCACCCCCACCGAGACGCCAGTCGCCGCGCCCGCCGCGCCCCTTCCCACAGCCACCCCCGCCAACCATATCACCACGCTCAACGGCGTCCCCTACAACGAGTTCATCATCATGGACGCGGAAACCGAGGCCCATGTGCGGGAGATCTATCAGCGAGGGCAGAAGCTGGGTCGAGACCCGCACGCCTTCTCCAAGCTGGGCGACAGCCTCATCGCCACGAAACATTTTTTGCGCGTGTTCGATGGCCGAGACCCCAATCTGGGTGATTACAACCTGGGCGACTACGCTTATCTCCAGGACACCATCAACTATTTCGCTGGCTCCTTCCATCGCTATGGCAAAGCCGTGCGCCTGGGCATGAACACCCGCATGGCCTTCGATCCCAAATGGGCCGACGAGAAAGCCTGCGGCGCGGGCGTGAATATGGTGGATTGCGAGATTTGGGCGCACAATCCCAGCTTCATGTTCGTTCAGTTGGGCACCAATGACCATCGATCTCTCGTGCTTTTCCAGGATAACTACCAACGCATCGTCGACTATCTCATCTACCAGGGCATCGTCCCCATCCTCTTCACCAAAGCCGACCGCCTCGCCGATCCGCTGAATCAAAATAACAGCATCATCCGCGAGACCGCTGAAAAATATCACGTTCCCCTCATCGACATGGACCGGCTGGCCGAAACCCTGCCCAACCGCGGGCTCAAGGCGGACAAAACGCATCTCAACGCGCCCGACCGCTATGATTATTCCCGGCCCGAAACCTTCCGGTACGGCACGGCCATCCACAGCCTGGCCGCCTTGATCATGCTCGACCAGTTGCGGTCCGTCATCGCCCAGCCGGCCGCCAACCCATCCCCCACCCCCACGCCCTGAATGATGCGCATGAATCAGATCATCCTGACAGGACTCACCCTCACCATCCCCGACGTCATCGCCGTGGCCCGAGCGCAGGCGGGCGAGGTCACCATCCATCTGGCGGATGAAGCGCAGGCCGCGGTGCGCCGCGCCAGCCAGGCCGTGGAGCAGATCGTCGCCGAGAATCGCATCGTGTATGGCATCAACACCGGGTTCGGGGCCTTCAAGAACACCATCATCCCCAAAGAAGCTCTGGAACAACTGCAAGTGAACATCGTGCGCTCCCATGCGGCGGGGATGGGACCGCCGCTGGAGGCGGAGATCGTGCGGGCGATGATGCTGGTGCGGGCCAACACCCTGGCTTCGGGCTATTCGGGCGCGCGGCTGGAGACCATCCGCCTGCTGCTGGACATGATCGAGCGGGGCGTGCATCCCATCGTGCCCAGGCAGGGCTCGCTGGGAGCCAGCGGCGATCTCGCGCCCCTGGCTCACATGTCCCTGGTGCTCATCGGCGAGGGCCGGGCCGAGGTGGGAGGTGAGATACTGCCGGGGGATGAGGCTCTGGCCCGCGCAGGGCTGAAACCCATCACCCTGGCTCCCAAAGAAGGATTGGCACTCACCAATGGCACCGCGTTCATGGTGGCGTTGGGCTGTCTGGCCGTGGAGGAGGCGGAGAATGTGACCTTCGTGGCCAATGTCGCCGGCGCACTCTCGCTGGAAGCGCTGCACGGCACGCCCGCGGCCTTCGACCCCCGCATCCACGCAGTGCGGCCTCATCCCTACCAGATCGCCACCGCCGAACTCCTGCGGTACCTGCTGGATGGCTCCGGCTTCGTGCGGGGAAACGACAGCGCCGATCCCCAAGACGCCTATTCGTTACGCTGCATCCCCCAGGTGCATGGCGCCTGCGCCGAGGCCGTGGAAAACGCCCGCCAGGTGCTCGAGATCGAACTCAACAGCGTCACCGACAACCCGCTCATCTTCTTCGAAGATGACGGGACGCCCGTGGCCATCAGCGGAGGCAATTTCCACGGCGAACCGCTGGCCATCGCCTACGATCATCTTGCCCTGGCCATGACCGAGCTGGGCAACATCTCCGAGCGCCGCCTCAATCGCCTGACCGATCAGGCCAGCAACGGCGGTCTGCTGCCCGCATTCCTCACCGAAAACGGCGGCCTCAACTCGGGCTTCATGCTCACCCAATACACCTCCGCGGCCCTGGCCTCGGAGAACAAAGCCCTCTGCTTCCCGGCCAGCGCCGACAGCATTCCCACTTCGGCCAATGTGGAAGACCACGTCTCCAACGGGCCTATCTCGGGCCGCCAGGCCCGTCGCGTCCTGCGCAATCTGGAGCGGATGCTGGGCATCGAGCTCATGGCCGCGGCCCAGGCCATCGACTTCCGCAAACAGAAGCTGGGGGAACGCGTCCGCATGGGCAAAGGCACGGCGCCCGTCTACGAACTCATCCGCGAACACATCCCCTTCATCGAGCATGATACGGAGATGGCCCCGCACATGGCGCGGGCGGCGGAGCTGGTCGCGTCGGGCGAAGTGCGTCGCGCGGCCCTCGCCGCCATGGATTTCTGACGATTGCTTTTTCCCCTCGCAGATTTTGATCAGACCGCTTTGAAAATAGAACACGGATAATTCAAAAAATCTGTGGCCGAAGGCCGTGTCAATCCGTGCCCTCGTCTTTCATCGGTATCAGCGCGGGCTCGTCCGCCATCGGACTGCTTTGAAAATAGAGCCACGAAGGCGCGAAGGAAAGCGAAGGCACGAAGAAAAAAGACTGAAGACTAAAGATTATCTGCGGAAATCAGCGTTGCATCTGCGTCATCTGCGTTCTCATTTTCATCGGTATCGGCGCGCCGCCGCGCGTGGTGCCTGTTATGAAATAGAGGCGCCCCCTCAACGGGGCTTTCAGAGCCAGCCCGCCCCCAAAGCCGGGTTCACCCGGCGTGGTTGCGTAGCCCGGCGCTTCAGCGCCGGGTGGAGCCCGCATGACCAAATTCCTGATGACAACGCGATTGGCCAAAAATTTAGGACGCACCCCCTCAAACGCCCATTTGAAAAACTCTCGATATTGCGGTAGCATGTGCGGCAATCTCGATTGGCCAGGCCAATCGTTTCCTTTTCCGGCTTGCAGCTTCGTCACAAGACTGTCGCGTTTCTCTCAGGAGGTGCGCCGTGAAATCGATGCGATCCGCCCTGATCGTCCTCTGGGTGCTGGCGTTCGTGAGTGGGTGGGCGTGGGGAAAGGAACCTGCCCGCGGCGCAGCTGCCTGCACATCGCTGTTCTTTTCGGAATACGTCGAGGGGTCGGGCTATAACAAGGGCGTGGAGATTTTCAACGGGCTGGGGCAAGATATCGACCTGACCGGCTATGAAATCCGCATCTACCGCAACGGCGGCGACGCTTTCGACCGGCAGATTCCTCTTTCGGGGATGCTTTCCAGCGGTGACGTGTTCGTGGTCGCCCACAGTTCCGCCGCGTTCGACGCGGATTTGAAAACCAGCAGCCTCGATTTCAATGGCGACGATGGCGTCGCCCTGGTCAAAGATGGCGCCATCATCGATTTCATCGGAGATACGTTGGGCGATCCAGGTTCGGAATGGGGTTCGGGAGACGTGGGCACGAAAGACCATACACTGCGGCGCAAGCCCTGGGTGGCCGCGGGCGACGCCAATCCCAACGATCCCTTCGATCCGGCAGCCCAATGGGATGGATTTCCCAGGGACACGTTCGATGGGTTGGACTGGCATGTGGCCGACTGCGCAGGCCCCGCCCAAAGCCCCACGCCCACCCAGACAACCGCACCTCCACCCCCAGCAACATCAACGCCCACGCCTTCTCCCACGGCCACGTCCGCCCCCTCGCCCACGCCCATCTCCGGAGGCGTCTTCATCAACGAATACATGCCCGCGCCCCCTTCGGGCCAGAAGGAATACATCGAACTCTACAACGCCAACAGCTTCCCGGTGGACGTGAGCGGCTGGCAACTGGACGATATCGAAGGCGGCACGCGGCCCTACACCCTCCCCGCGGGTTCGGTCATCCCTCCCCGCGGCTTCCTCCTCTTCCAACGCAACTTCGGCCTGAACAACGGTGGCGATCAGGTGCGCCTGCTTGCGCCCGACGGCTCCCTGCGCGACAGTCATGCTTACGACCACGCCCGCAAGGGCGGCGCGTGGTCCCGCATGGGGGATGGCGCGGCCGCGTGGACGGAGAAATTCCCGCCCTCGCCCGGTCAGCCCAACCGGGCTGCGGTCCTCGACTTCAGCGGGCATCTCTACCTGGGCGCGCCTCCCGACCGCCGTCAGGTCATCACCGACCACAACATCGGGCTCTGGGGCTTCGACAACCTCAACCAGAGCGACGCCCGCTGGCTGGTCAATGGCTACGTGCGGGGAGATGGAAGCTACGCCATCCATTTCGACACGGCTCAGGGCCTCTATCTCTACTACATGCTGCGGCCCGCGCCTTGCGACGGGCTTACCTGGAACGGCGTCAGCTCACCTAACGGCGACCTCTTCCCGCCCGATCGTATCCGCTTCACCGTCCCCGCCAGCGGCACTTACCCCGACAATGACTTCTGGATGGCGCCCCAGCCGCCCACCCCCACGCCTTTGCCCGCGCCCTTCGTCGCCATCAACGAGATCATGCCCGCGCCCAAAACCATCGACTTCGACGGCGACGGCCAGGCCAATTACCTGGACGAATACATCGAGCTCTACAACCCCACCGACGCAGCCATCGACCTGGGCGGCTGGTGGCTGGATGACAAGCCCGACGGCGGCAGCTCGCCCTGGCGCATCCCCGAGGGAACCGTGATCCCCGCTCGCGGCTTCCTCCTTTTCTTCCGCAAGGACACCGGCATCGCCCTGAACAACGACGCGGACAGCGTGCGCCTCCTCGCGCCCGACCAGACCACCGAAGCCGACCGTTTCGACTACGACCAAACGCGCGGGGATACGCCCTGGTCGCGGATGGAGGATGGCGTGGGAGCCTGGACCGACGCCTATCCCCCCAGTCCGGGCGGGCCTAACCTGCCCCCGAGCGAAACGCCCACGCCGACCCCCACCATGCCAGGGACGCCCACGGCCACCCCCACGC
>JALXCB010000072.1 GCA_026991225.1 Anaerolineae bacterium
TCGCGGTCATGTATTTCGCGCTCTCCGCCCAATTTTTGGGCATCGTGCAGGTCATCGTCTATGCCGGCGCCATCGTGGTCCTGTTCCTCTTCGTGATCATGCTCATTGGCGGCACGATAACACCCATTGTCCATGAGACGCGGCCCTATGCCCGGGCGGCTGCGGCCATCCTGGGCGCGGTCTTCTTGTTGGGCCTGTTATTCGTCGTCGGCAAGGGCGCAACCGGGCTCCCCGCGCCCGCGGGCGCGCCCGACGCGGGCAGCGTCCAGGCGGTGGCCGAGCCTCTCTACACCACCTACCTGCTGCCCTTCGAGCTGGCGTCGGTGTTGCTGCTGGCTGGGATGCTTGGAGGTGTTGTGCTGGCGCTTCGCGAGAAGAAACGTCGTTCGTCAACGTAAAAACTCCCACAACCGGATACTCACGCATTCCGCTATGATCCCTACGACTTACATCCTCCTCCTCTCCGCCCTCATCTTCACCATCGGCGCGGTGGGCGTGCTGGTGCGGCGCAACGCGCTGATCATCTTCATGAGCATCGAGATGATGCTGAACAGCGTCAATCTCACCCTCATCGCCGCGGCCAACCAGTGGGGCAACCTCACTGGCCAGATTTTCGTCTTCATTGTCATCGCCGTGGCCGCGGTGGAGGTCGCGGTGGGCCTGGCCATCATCATGGCCATCGTGCGGCACAAAGACACCACCAACATCGATGAAGTCCATCTGCTGAAAGGGTGACGCCCATGCTCTCATTCGCCTGGATCATTCTGGTCTTCCCTGCCCTGGGCTTGCTCATCAACTGGATTTTCGGCAAGCGCATGGGCAAATCGTACATCGCCCTGGTCGCGAGCGCGGCGGTGTTCGCCTCCTTCCTCACCGCGGTGGGGTTGGCCGCGGGCCTGGCCGCCCTGCCCGCAGACGCCCGCGCGGTCACCGTCCCCCTGTGGTCGTGGATCCATATCGGTGATTTTCAGGTGGATTTCGCCCTGCTCATCGACCCCCTGTCCGTGGTGATGGCCCTGGTGGTCACGGGCGTGGGCTTCATCATCCACTGGTACGCGGCCACCTACATGCTGGTGGATGACCATCATCGGGAGCTGAGCCTGCGCATGTATGGCCGGTTCTTCATCTACCTGAACTTCTTCATCCTGATGATGCTCACCCTGGTGCTGGCCAACAACTACCTCCAGCTCTATGTGGGCTGGGAAGGCGTGGGCGTGGCCTCCTACCTGCTCATCAGCTTTTGGTTCTACAAGCCTTCGGCCGCGGATGCGGGCAAGAAAGCCTTCATCGTCAACCGGGTGGGCGACTTCGGCATGGCCCTGGCCATCATGTGGCTCTTCTTCCTGTTCGGGAAGGAAGCGGGCAGCCTGGCCTTTGCCGACATTTTCCACGCGGCGGAGGGCGCGGGTGCGGCGGCCGCGGGCGCGATGACCGGCATCACGCTGCTGCTGTTACTGGCGGCCACAGGTAAATCGGCCCAAATCCCCCTGTTCGTGTGGTTGCCCGACGCCATGGAAGGCCCGACCCCGGTCTCGGCCCTCATCCATGCCGCCACCATGGTCACCGCGGGCGTGTACATGATCGCCCGCAGCCATCCCCTGTTCGAGATGGCCCCCACCACGATGGCGGTCGTGGCCTGGATCGGCGCCCTGACCGCGCTCATGGCCGCATCCATCGCCATCGTCCAGACCGACCTCAAGCGCATCCTGGCCTATTCCACCATCTCGCAGCTTGGGTACATGTTCCTAGGCGTGGGCGTGGGCGCGTTCACCGCGGGCATCTTCCACCTGATGACCCACGCTTTCTTCAAAGCCCTGCTCTTCCTCACCGCGGGCTCGGTGATGCACGCCATGCACGGCGAGCTGAACATCGATCTCATGGGCGGATTGAAACAGAAGATGCCCAAGACATACTGGCAATTCCTCATCGGCGCGGCCGCGCTGGCGGGCTTCCCCCTGCTGGCCGGGTTCTGGTCGAAAGACGCCATCCTCTACGAAGCCTTTCTCAAATCGCCCTTGCTGTGGGGCGTGGGCATCTTCACCGCCCTGCTGACCGCATTCTACAGCTTCCGGGCCGTGTTCCGGGCCTTTCACGGCGACCCCCGCAGCGAACACGCCGAACACGCTCACGAGCAATCGCCCGGCATGACCTTCCCCCTGTGGTTCCTGGTCATCGGCTCACTGTTCGCCGGGCTGCTGGGCCTGCCCGCCCTGTTCGGCGAGCATGTGAACGTGCTGGGGAACTGGCTGGCGCCCGTCTTCGCGGACCTGGAAGGGGAAGTCCACGGCTCAGAAGGTCTGGAACTGACCCTCTTCCTGGTTTCCAGTGGCGTCGCCCTGTTGGGCATCTTCATCGCCTACGCCCGCTACATTCCCGAGTGGGGCTGGGCCAAAGCCCTACAAAGACTCTTCTCGCGCCTGCAACCGGTGCTGGAAAACAAATACTGCGTGGATGAGATCTACATGGCCGCCATCGTCAATCCTCTGCGCCGCCTGGCGGAGGGCTTCTATCAGCTGGGCGATGGTTGCATTATCGAAGGCATCGTCAACGGCGTGGGTGCGGTCACCGTGCGGGCAGGCGGCTACGTCGCCCGGATGCAGACCGGCGTCCTGGGCATGTACGCGCTTTCCTTTTTCGTAGGCGTCGTCCTTGTGCTGCTCTGGTTCCTGCTATTTGTGACATAACGTAATGCGTAATTCGTAATCCGTAAAATTAGGATTGTCGATTCACCTTCTTACGCATTACGAATTACACTCCGTGCCGGATAGTCTTCCATTCATGACGGTCTTCTCAATGTTGCGCTAATCGTCTATTATCCTATGAACAACCTCGCACCTTTCCCCTTGCTCTCCCTCATCATCTGGCTGCCGACCCTGGGCGCGTTGTTGGTGCTGTTCTTCCAGGACGAGGAACGCATCAAGACCGTGGCCCTGACCACCGCGCTGGCCGATTTCGCGGTGTCCCTGTTCCTGCTGGCCTGGTGGGTCAACGACGGCAGTATGCAGTTCCAGGAAATGGTCGCCTGGGTGCCGAACCTGGGCATCAACTATCATCTGGGCGTGGATGGCATCAGCCTGTTTCTGGTGCTGTTGACCACGCTGCTGGGGCCGATTGTGGTGCTGTTCTCCTGGCGCAATGTGAAGGATCACCTGAAGACCTTCATGTTCCTGCTGTTGGTGCAGCAGACGGGCATGTTGGGCGTGTTCCTGGCCCTGGACCTGGTGGTCTTCTTCATCTTCTGGGAGTTCACCCTCATTCCCATGTACTTCCTCATCGGGCGTTGGGGCGGCAAGAACCGGGTGTACGCCGCGGTGAAGTTCTTCCTCTACACCATGGCGGGTTCCGCGCTCATGCTGGTGGTCATCCTGATTTTGGGATGGCAGGGGGGCAGTTTCGATTGGATGCAGCTTCAGGGGTTGAAGATGCCTTTGTCGTTGCAGACGTGGGCGTTTCTGGCCTTCGCCCTGGCCTTCGCCATCAAGATTCCCTTGTTCCCCTTCCACACCTGGCTGCCCGACGCCCACGTTCAGGCCCCGACCGCAGGCTCGGTCATCCTGGCGGGCGTGCTACTGAAGATGGGCTCCTACGGCTTCATGCGCTTCAATCTGCCCCTGTTCCCCGAATCCACGCAACTGTACGCGCCCCTGCTGGCTTTCCTGGCCATGGTGGGCATCATCTACGGCGCGCTGGTGGCCCTGGTGCAGAAGGACGTTAAATCCCTGGTGGCGTACAGCTCCATCGCCCATCTCGGTTTCGTCATGCTGGGCGTGGCCAGTTTGACCAAGCAGGGGCTTTCGGGCGCGGTGTTGCAGGGCGTGAACCACGGCCTGGCCACGGGCGCGCTCTTCCTCATGGTGGGCATGATCTACGACCGCCGCCATACTCGCCTCTTCTCCGAATATGGCGGCCTGTGGAAGCAGATCCCGGTCTGGAGCGCGTTCTTCATCATCGTCGTGCTGGCGTCGGTGGGCCTGCCCGGCCTGAATGGCTTCGTGGGCGAGTTCACCATCCTGGTGGGGACGTTTCAGGCCAATCCCTGGTGGGCGGCCGTCGCCACCCTGGGCGTGATTCTGGCCGCGTGGTATCTGCTCACCGCGGTGCGGAAGATGATCTTCGGGCCGCTGGATGAAGAGAAAAACGGCAGCCTGCTCGACCTGAACGCCCGGGAGATCGCGGTGCTGGTTCCCCTGGTGCTGCTCTTCTTCTTCATCGGCCTCTATCCCAACTTCTTCCTGGACAAGATCAACCCGGCGGTGGACGTTCTCCTCCAGACCGTGCAATCCTCCCCACCGCCGTTCTGATAGGAAAGACTGAAGATTGCCTCACGCAAAGGCGCTAAGGCGCAAAAGGAAAAAGGAGCAAAGAATTCTTAGCGGTCTTTGCGACTTTGCGTGAGATTTTCATCCGTTTCGGCGAGCCGTTGCTCGGGCCGATTGCCTGAACACTGAACACTGATTACTGCTCACTGATTTCTGATAACTTTCCCAACAATGACCCTACCCAATCTCGATCTCCCCCCCCTTCTTCCCGAAATCATCCTCATCGGCATGGCGTTGTTGCTGCTGGTCGTTGATATGGCGGCCCGGTTCAGGGACGCGCGCGCCGAGGGTTCGCTCATGGCGGGGTTGACCTTCGCCAGCGTGCTTATCGCCGCGGGGGCGACGGCCGCGGGCATCGGCGGGGGCGACGCGTCCGTGGCGGGCGTCGTCCTGGTGGATGACCTGTCCCGCTATCTGAACCTGGTGGTGCTGCTGGCAGCGGGCCTGAGCGTGCTGCTGGCCTGGGCTTATGTGCCCCAATTCAGCAGGGAAAGCAGCTCTTTCTACGCGCTGGTGCTGCTGGCCACCGCGGGCATGATGTTCATGGGCAAGTCGGTGGAGCTGATCACCCTGTTCGTTAGCCTGGAGATCCTGTCGGTCTCCCTCTATATCCTCACCGGATTCAACCGCCACCAGCTCGCCAGCGCCGAAGGCGCGCTCAAATACTTCCTGCTGGGCGCGTTCTCCTCGGGCTTCTTCCTCTACGGCCTGGCCTTGTTCTACGTCCAGACGGGCAGCACCCAACTGGCGGAGATCGCCGCGCAGGACAGTGGGGGTGTGCTGCTTCTTATCGGCCTGGGCCTGCTGTTGGTGGGCTTCTTCTTCAAACTGGCGGGCGTGCCCTTCCACATGTGGGCGCCCGATGCCTACCAGGGCGCGCCCACGCCCGTGACCGGCTTCATGTCCGTGGCGACGAAAGCCGCGGCCTTCATCGCCCTGTTCCGGGTGCTGGCCGCCGTCCCGGGCGTGCCGGTTGAAGTCTGGGGTTGGGCGGTGGCCATCGTGGCCGTGCTCACCATGACCTGGGGCAACTTCGCGGCCCTACGCCAGAAAAGCCTCAAGCGTATGCTGGCCTACAGCTCCATCGCCCACGCGGGGTATATGATGACGGGCCTGGTCGCGGGCACAGACGCCCTGAACGCGATCCTTTACTACCTGTTCGCCTACGCGTTCATGAATATCGGCGCGTTTGCGGTGGCGGCCATGCTGGAGCGCCCGACGCCCAACGCGCCTCAGGACGCCACCATCGACGCGGCCCGGGGCCTGTTCGACCGCCGTCCCGCGCTGGCCACGGCCATGGCCATCTTCATGCTCTCCCTGACGGGCATCCCGCCCCTGGTGGGCTTCTTCGGCAAGCTGTACGTGTTCGGCGCAGCCGTGAGCGCAGGTTGGGCCTGGCTGGCCGTGGTGGGCATGTTGAACAGCGTGGTCAGCGCCTACTACTACCTGCGGGTGGTGGTGGTCATGTTCATGGCGCCCGAGGATGAAACCAGCTATGTGCGCTCGCGCATTCCCGCGGGGGCGGGCACAGCCATCGCCGTGGCGGTGACGGGCGTGCTACTCATGGGCCTGCTGGCCACGCCTGTGTTCGTGGAGCTGGGCCGGGCGGTCATCGCCCTGCGATAGCAAATGTCACAGGGAATGAACTTACCAGGGGAAAATAAAAAGCGCAGGTAGCTACCTGCGCTCGCGACCGGGATAACCCCGATCCATCATTCGATTATATTCCAGCAAAGAATTGTGTCTTAGTCAACAGAAATACAAGATGTATTTTAAAATTGGGGCGTTATACGCCGATGCCCGCCGATCTAAGCTAAACGCATTTTGAAATCAGGTGTTTTCGGCCTCGGCCACCCGGAGCTGAAGCTCCGGGCTACGAAACGACGCCGGGTGAACCCGGCTTCCTGCGGCGCGCGACCTGCACCGTAGCCCCATTCATGGGGCGTCGTTTTTAGCCCGCAGGTTCACCTGTGGG
>JALXCB010000073.1 GCA_026991225.1 Anaerolineae bacterium
CCTGCAGGCGCGACCCCCACCCTCGTCCCTCCCACGCCCACGCCCGTCGTCATCCCGCCCACGCCGCCGCCAGCCGCCACCCAGCCGTCCCCCACGCAGGCGGCCCCGCCCATGCCTCCGCCCGGCATGACGCCCGCGGCCACGACGACGCTCACCCCCGCGGCATCCCCGCCAGTGGAAACCCCCACGCCCGTCCCCAGCCCCGACAACCTGGTGCGGCTCATCGACACCTTCGTGCTCTACGGCGCCTACTTTCTGCTGGGCCTGGGCGCGATCATCGTCATCGTGCTGGCGGTGTTCTTCTATTTCCTCAACCGCCGCGCCCGCGAGCTGAGGGAGAGAGAACAGCCGCCCGAGCAATAGAGGCCATGGGCGACGCCGCGTCGATACGGACGAAAATGGGGACGCAGATGACGCCGATGCTTCGCAACGCTGATTTCCGCAGATAATCTTCAGTCTTCTGTCTTTTTTCTTCGTGTCTTCGTTCCCTTTGCGCCTTCGTGGCCTATTTTCAAAGAAGCATTCCTGCATTCCCTCCATCCGCGTTTTCCGACAGCGCCTGACGCTGGTGATCATCCTGTGGGGTGCATGGGGCTGGCGACTGGCCGGGTTGACGTCGCAATCCCTGTGGCGGGATGAGGTGGACAGCCTGCGGTTCGCCACCCGGGCGCTGCCGCGGGTGCTGGCCGCGTTCACCCGTCCGGGCGAGAACGGGCCGCTCTACTATCTGCTGCTGCGGCCCTGGCTGGAGGCGGCCGGGCATAGTGAGTTCGCTTTGCGGTTTCCCAGCGCCTGGCTGGGCGCGCTGGCCATTCCGCTCATCTATCTGTGGGGAAAGTGGCTGTTCGGGCGCAGAGGGGGCGCGTGGGGCGGGGTCATCGCCGCGCTGCTGCTGGCGGTGAATCCCTATCACCTGTGGTACAGCCAGGAAGCGCGCATGTACACGCTCATCGTGGTGATGATCCTGTTCGTGTTGTGGTGGTTCAAGGAGGCGATGGAGCGAGGGAAATGGTGGCATTGGGCGTTATGGTACGGCTTCATCAGTTTGAGTTTCTACATCCATGTCCTGGCCGCGCTGGTGCTGCCCCTCCAGGCCCTGTGGCTGATCCTGGTTCCCGCCTGGCGCAAGCGCTGGCTGACGGCCCTGGCCGCGCTGGCGCTGCTCGCGCTGCCCTATCTGCCCCTCATCGGCTGGCAGTGGGCCCTGCTGACCGATTTCAACTTCCGCACGGGCCACGCGTTCACGCCCCTGGGGCGGATGCTGCTCACCCTGTTCACCGTCCAGGTCCAGGGCGTCCTGCCCGCGCCCGGCTGGACGCTGGCGATCCCCATCTTCCTCCTCGGCGGCGCCTTCCTGCTGCCCGCCGCGACGAGACCTCCGAGGTCCGCAAACGCCGCCAACCATCGCATCGCTCTGGCGTTGCTATCCACCTGGTGGCTGCTTCCGCCTCTGCTCCTCTACCTCATCACCCTGATCACGCCCCTGTTCACCGACCGCTATATGATCTGGATTCTGCCGGCGCTGGTTCTGTTGCTGACGCTGGGGACGCTGCAACTCGCCCGGCAGAACCGCTGGCTGGCCGCGGGCGCGCTCTTGCTGCTGGTCGGATTTCAGCTCCATCAGGGCTGGCGGCAGATGACCACGCCCATCAAACCCGACCTGCGCTCGGCCGCGGCGTATGTGGCCCCCCGCCGCGGGCCCCATGACCTCACCCTCTTCCTCATGCCCTACATCCGCTACACCTACCGCTACTACGACCCCGGCGATTACCCCTGGGCCGAGGCCCCTTACGCCAACCGCCAGCCCGACGCCTCCCTGGTCCCCCGGCGGCTGGAGGAACTGACGCGGGGGTTTGCGGGCGTGTGGCTGGTGGAGAGCGAGGCCGCGTTCTACGATCGAGAAGGCCTCATCCACGCCTGGTTCGACGCCCACGCCGAGCTGGTGGATGAGGCCCATTTCACGCATGCGGACGCATACTATTACCGGCTTATCCCCCCGGAATAGGGGGTTTGCCCGCGATCCAGTTGCTGATATCCATGAAGGTGACGATGATCATGAAGCCGATGAGGAGGATGAAGCCCGCCATGTGAATCAGGGCTTCCTTCTCGGGCGGGATGCGGCGGCGGCTGATCATCTCGGCCAGGGCGAAGAGGATGCGGCCGCCGTCCAGCGCGGGGATGGGCAGCAGGTTGAGGATGGCCAGATTGATGCTGAGAAACGCGGTCAGGTTGAACAGATCGCGCCAGCCCTGCTTCGCCACCTCGGCGGTGATGCGCCCGATGGCGACGAGGCCGCCCACGCCACCTTCGGGCGCGGGCACGTTGGGCGAGATCAGCCCGCGGATGAGCTGCACCAGGCCTGCGATCATCAGCACGATCACGTTCCAGGTGCGCTGCACCCCGCCGATCAGGGCTTCGATGGGCCCGGACCGCACGATTTCAATCTGGTCGGGCGGGATATAAGGCCCGATCTGCACGCCCAGGGAACCCTGCCCTGCGGGAATCTCCTCGGGTAGACGCGGGCGCACCGTCACAGTCACGGTTTCATCGCCTCGCTGGAGGACGATCTCAACGTCCTGGCCCGCGTTTTCCTTGATGACCCGGGCCACATTCTCAGTGCCCGTCACCCTTTCGCCATTGATGGTGAGGATGACGTCGCCGGGCTGGATGCCCGCCTGGGCCGCGGGGCTGTCGGGCGATACGGCGATGATCTCCACGGGCAGGACGCTGGCGTCGCCCGTATAGGAAGGCACGCCCGCCATCAACAGCAGGGCGAAGATGCCCACGGCCGCGACCAGGTTCATGAAGGGGCCCGCGGCCATGACGATGATGCGCCGCCAGGGCGCTACGTTGGGCAGGGCGTGAGGATCGTCGTCATCGCCATCCTCGCCCGCCATGCGCACGAACCCGCCGAAGGGAATCCAGTTCAGGGTGTATTCGACGCCGTTGCGCTCGAACAGCTTGATCATGCGCGGGGGATAGCCGAAGCCGAATTCCAGTACCCGCACCCCCATCCAGCGGGCGGCCAGGAAGTGGCCCAATTCGTGGATGAAGATGAGGAAGCCGAGGACGGGGACGACGGCGATGATAGCAAAAGTGGAAAGATTGAAGTCAAACATAACGTGCTTTGGAGAGGGAAAAAAGATTATGCATTGATTTTGTTCGGCCGGGTTGGCGCGGGAAGCCAGTCACGTAATGCGTAATGCGTGATGCGTAAAGACCTCACGAATTACGGATTACGCATCACGCCAGTTGCAGACTCGCCCAACGTGGGCTTCGAGTTGCTTTTGCAGACGAACGCAATGCTATTTTCAAGACAGCCACCCCCCATTGTATCACACCCGGAAATCCTGCACCGAAGCCCCGTGCAGTTTTGGGTGAATGGTTCGTGAGAAATGACAAGCCCCCGAACCGAAGCTCGGGGGCTGCGAGAGGGTTTTCAGTGGCAGGCGGTAATTACTAAGGTGTCGCCACCACTTTTTGCCACGAAGACACGAAGAAAAGCGAAGGCACGACGTATTTTTCTTCATTTTTCCTTCGTGTCTTCGAAAAACTTCGAGCCTTCGTGGCTTTTGGCGGCCTTAAGTCAAGTACGTTAGCAGTTACGGCAGGCGTCAGGGGCGATGGGGACGACGAGGGCGAGGAGGATGCTCGGGAAAGCCATTTTCCACCCATTTGCCCGCCATATCCGTGACGCGGGCCAGGATTTCATCCGCCTTTTCCTGCGTGATGCGCCCGCTGGCCACAGCCTGATCCAGGCGATCCTTCTCGGCTGCGACGATGGCGTCCACCAAAGCTTGCTCCGAACTGCCGTGCGCTTCCGCGATCTGGGCCGGAGTCTGGCCGCCCCGCAACGCCTGGACGAAGTCCCCCACAGGCATGTCCAGGGTCTCGGCCGACACTTTCACCCACAAGCGACCCTGTTTGAACAGGCCGCGATGCGGGGAGCGATGCGGGCGCATGCCCTTAGGCGGGCCCTGTGCGATGAATTTTCCGATGAGGACCTCGCCCTGGGCGTTCCAGATGTCCTGCAAGGCCGCGGCCAGCTCATCGGTGGAAACGCCCGCTTCCTCGGCCAGCTGGGCGGGCGTCTTGCCTTCGCGCAGGGCCTGAACGAAGTCCTGAGGCTCCATATTCAGGACCTGCGCAGCCGTGTCGGTCAGCGCCCGCAGCAACCCGAAGGGGGAATCGGGGGGCGGTGGATTGCCCTGAGCGAAGACGGCGAAGGGGATGACAGCCAGCATCAGGGCGGCAATCACTCCGGCGATGATCAGCTTTTTGTGTTGCTTCATGGTTCACCTCGTGCAATGAGTGGATTGAAACGTCTCTATCTATCCTTATCATTGCACGAATTTGTTAGGAAAGTTTCAAATGCGGGCCGGAATTTGTAAAAAATGGGTAACTATACACGCCCCCTCTCATAACAAGACAAAAACCACGAAGGCACGACGACACGAAGGCACGAAGGAGAAAAAGTGGCAGGTGGCAGGTAGCAAGTTGAAGGTTAAACTGAAAGCAAATGGAAATCAAGGCTTTTGGTTTGCATTGGAACATCCATGAAAGGCGATTCTCTGGCCGCGCTGCCGCCCGCAGGTGAACCTGCGGGCTAAAAACGACGCCCCATGAATGGGGCTACGGTGCATGTCGCGCGCCGCAGGAAGCCGGGTTCACCCGGCGTCGTTTCGTAGCCCGGAGCTTCAGCTCCGGGTGGCCGAGGCCGAAAACACCTGATTTCAAAATGCGTTTAGTTTAAAAGCCTCGCAGCCAGAAAGACTTGCCACTTGCGACCTGCAAACTTGCAAACCTGCATCGGCTTCATCCCCTCCCCCTGAGCGTAGCTCGGGAAGAGCCGGAGGGGGCCGAGCCTTCGTGGCAGAACATTTTGCAGGATGCCTGTATAGTTAAATGGGTAACCGTTCGGGCCCCCGCTGGCCAACCAACGTCAGGCTACGCTTCAGAAGCATGATCGGCATCCTCCGCGGCGTCGTCTGCGGCGGATTCAGCGTTCTCTGCGGCGGACGCCTCCGTCACGTCCTCGGTCTGTTCGGCAGACGGCTCGGGCCCCTCGCTGGTCTCTTCCGGGATTTCCCCCGACGCGGCGTCGTCCGAGTCGACCATATCGTCCTCTTTCCCAGCTCCGGCAGCGGCTTCCTCGACCGGAGACGCTTCCACCAGCCCAACCTCCTCCGCTTCCAGCGCCACGGGCGTGGTCACCGCAACATCGGCGGGGGGCGGCGGGGACGGAGGTGCGCCTTCGGGCCCTGCATCCTCCTCGTCCCTCATCTGTCCCCAAATCTGGCGGATGATCAGATAGCCGACGATGAAGATGAAGATGATGACTGCAATGATGAGCAGATACCAGAGCCAGCCAAATGGGCCTTTGACGCCCACTGCAGGCGCCAGCGTGGGCGTGGGGACCTTGGTGGGCCAGGCCGCAGGATAGGCCGCGGTGGGCGTGGGGAAAGCGCCCGGAGAACCGATGGGCGCGATGGCGACGGGCGTGGCAGTGGGCGCAGGGGAAACGCTGGATCCCGGCGCGGTGGGCTGGATGATGATTGCCGTGGGCGGAGCGCCCGATTCGGGCGGGGTGGAGGGAGGCGGAAGCGTGCCCGCCGCAGGCGGAGGCGCGGTGGGTGCGGCTGGCGCGCACACCTTCAGCGACACATCATCCACCAGCATGGACGCCATGCCCGCGCCGCCATCATTGAACACATTGAAGTAGACCCTGACATCCCGCCCCATATAGCGGGAGATATCGAACCGTCGGTATTCCCATTCCGTGGAAGGCTGATTGCCGCGGCCGATGATCTTCAGCGTCTTGCCTGTGCGCCCATCCAGCAGCAGGATCTCCACATAATCGCCTGGCTCCTGATCAGTGTGGGTCCAGTGCCAGAATTCGAGGGTAGCGGACGCGTATCCCGCGGGGATGCGCACGCGTTGATAAATGGAGGAATACGACAGGATATTGGGCCGCGTGCCGTCATTGCCCAAAAGGGCGGCGCGCGCGCCCGAGTGCGCCGCCAGCGTCGTGTAATGCCCCCGCAGCTTCGTGTCCCCAAACCGCCAGCCCTCGCCCGTCTCGAAGCCGCCGTTGATGAGGACTTCACGGCAGACGACGCCGGGAGGCGTGGGAATGACCGTGGGCGGAATCGTGGTCAGGGTGGCGACGGGAGCCAGCGTGGGCGTGGCCGTGACGATAATCGGGGTGGGGGTGGCTGTGATGACCGCCGAGGTCGGGG
>JALXCB010000074.1 GCA_026991225.1 Anaerolineae bacterium
GGTGGGCGTGGCGGTGAGGAAGGGGGTGATGGTGATGACGCCGAAGTCGGGCGTGGGCGTGGCCGGGGCCTGGCCCGGGCCCATCAGCCGCACGCCCGCGATCAGCGCCAGCAACCCCACGATGAACACGCCGAGCGCGGTGAGGAGGGTGACGAGGAGGGGATGGATGGGAGAGTTCATTTTCGGAGCAGGTTTCACGGTCGGCGGCCCGCCGATAGGAATGAAGACGCCTCGCAGCCATGCGGGCGCGGGAAGCCAAGCACGTAATGCGTAATGCGTGATGCGTAACGACCTCACGGATTACGGATTACGCATTACGCCCGTTGCAGACTCGCCCAACGTAGGCCTGCCGATCCTTCGGCAATTGGCGATTATTTCATTTTCAAGGCAGGGTTTTAATATCGCAAAAATGCGCCGATGGATGCGCCCGTTTCTTCCATGGGATTGCCGGGCGGGAGGACGAGGACCTGCGCGCCCTGGGCAATGGCCCGGCGGGCAATGTTGTTGACCGGGTCCACCATGGGCCGCAGTTCGCCGCCGCACAGGGGGCAGGTTTCCGCCTCGGCCGTGGTGAGGTAGTTGCAGTTGAGGCAGCGTTTGACGATGCCGTCGGGCGGCGCGAAGTTTTCGGTGAAGAGGAGTTGGTAGATCTTGTTCTGTTGCAACGCCTCCAGCGTGTCCTCCAGGCCCATGACGGCCATATCGCCCTTGCTGGCGTGGACGACCAGGTCCTTGGCCAGGGTTTGCGTGCGCTCAGCATAGGCCTGATGGGCCAGCTCCTCGGCCTTTTCCCGCACGTCCAGCAGGGAGGCGTCGGGCTCCAGGGGCATGGTTCCGATGACGAGTTTGCGGAGATGGTCGGGAAGCATTTCCTGGAATTGGGCGACGGTTCCGCGAGCGCCCGCCAGGATCAATTGCTGCCAGTCATATTGACGAGTGAATCGGTCGGTGAGTTCCACGAAGCTCTTGAGGTTGCTGCGGGCGGCCTCGTCTTCGTGACGCTGGTAGCGGGACGCGGCCCAGCCGCCCTGCTTGTGCCGCTTGACGTCCTCGCCGAGCGCGCCGACAACCTCTTCCAATTCGCCCAGGTGAAATGAATAAAACCGCGCCCCTTGTTTGTCCACGGCCACGACGCCCAAATGCCCGTAAATGTTCAACAAATCCACCAGTTTTCGCACCAGGGGACGGCGGGCCACAGAGATCGCATTCTCCACGGGTACGTCCAGGGTGAAAGCCCGCCAGAAATCCTTTTTCTGGCAGGAGAAACACACGATGCCGCGGGCCTGACGGTCGTATTCCAGGTCGACGAAGTGCTCGATTCGGGCCTTGTCAGCGGGGTCCGCCTCGGTTGCACTTTCGAGCAGATTGCGGAGAGCGAGCCTGTACGCCTCGGTGGTGGTCGCGCGGGGATCGACATTGAGATAGAGGCTGAGCACAGGGCTGTCTGAGCCATCGAATTCAACCAGTTCACGGAGATCGGCTTCACGAATCATGAGATCCTCCTGTGGAAAGAAGTTGTTGGGGATGATGTGTGAGGCGTGGGCGGACAATCGTCTCGGATGGTCAGCAGGCGACACGGCCCTGGCTCTCCGCACCAATGCGCCTGCGAAGCATCTGCGAAAATCTGCGTTCTTATTTTCATCGGTATCGGCGAGCCGTGGCTCGTGTCGCCTGCTATGAAAATCGATTTGGTAGACCGGCAAGACCAGTAGACCGGATGAATCAGCAAATCGGCCCGGTTTCCTGGTTTACGGGTTTCCTGGGTTCCTGGGCTACAGGGCCCGCCATTTACGTTAGTTCGACGCGAGCTATCACTCGTCTCCCCCGGGCGCGCGATTTCAAGTGGGAATGCTGTCGGATAGATGGACTTGTTTCGGTGCGGATTCCCTGCCGTAGGTTTTTGCCTCCAGTTCCTGATACACGGCCAACATGCGTTCATAGGTCGTCTGCAAAAGCTGTTCCACGTTTTCCGTAGTCAACCCTTCCGTGGGAATGGGCTCCAGCACCTGGATATACACCGTGCCGCCGTTGAGGTTCCCGCTTTGGATATCGATCTGCTCGTAACTCGGCCCGAAGACCACGGGCACGATGGGGACTTGAAGCTGGATGGCTGTGTAGAAAGCGCCTTTCTTGAAGGGCAACAGGCCCGTCTGGCCCCGGTTGCGATGCCCTTCCACCAGCACCCACAGGTTCAGGCTCTCCTCGCGCATCCGTTTGGCGAAGTCGTTAAGCATGGCGATGGCGGCCTCGCGGTCGCTGCGGTCGATGAAGAGATTGCCCGCCTTGTCGAAGATGTATCCCGCCAGAGGGATCTTTTTCAGCTCCTTTTTGGCCACCACCAGGGTGCGGGGCGGATAGACCTGGGCGATCATGAGAGCGTCGAGCAGATGCTGATGGTTGCTCACATAAACCGCCGGACGCACCGAGTCGATGTATTCTTTGCCCTCGACGACGAATTTGACGGGCACGATTTTCGGAATGCCCTTCTGCCACCAGTCCAGCCAGTGGCGGTCGGCGTTCACCCGGTCGTCCAGATGAAAGATCATCCAGATGCTGGTGGCGATGGTGGCGATGGCGAGCCAGAGCAGGACAAGTGCGGCGCGAAGGTAGAAAATGAGTCGCTTCATGGTGGGGTTGGGAGGAAGGTTGGGTTGGGGAAGTGAATTCAATGCCGGAAGTGGCGCATGCCGGTGAAGACCATGGCCAGCCCCAGACGGTTGGCCACGGCGATGACTTCGTCGTCGCGGATGGAGCCGCCCGGCTGGATCACCGCAGTGACGCCCAGGCCCGCGGCCTTTTCGACGCCGTCGGGGAAGGGGAAGAACGCGTCCGAGGCCATGACCGCGCCCTGAGCCCGCTCGCCCGCCTTCATCCCCGCCAGAGCCACTGCGTCCACCCGGCTCATCTGGCCCGCGCCCACGCCCACCGTGGCCCGGTCTTTGGCGAAGACGATGGCGTTGGACTTGACCCATTTCACCGCGCGCCAGGCGAACAGGAGGTCGGCCATCTCCGCCTCGGTGGGCCGCCGCTCGGTGACCATCCTCAGGTCGGCGATGAATCCGTCGTCCGGGGTTTGGGCCAGCAGGCCGCCGGAGACCGTGTGCAGTTCCAGGGGGAAAAAGGCCGCGCCCGTGGCCTGCATCACCCGCAGATTCTTCTTGCGGGACAGCCGCTCCAGGGCCTCGGGCGCGAAGTCGGGCGCGACCAGCACCTCGACGAACAGCTTGCCGATGGCTTCCACCAGGGGCAGGTCCACGGTGCGATTGACCGCGATGATGGAGCCGAACGCGCTGACCGGGTCGGAGGCCAGGGCGTTCTGGTAGGCGACGACCAGATCATCGTCGGTGGCGAGACCGCAGGGGTTGGCGTGTTTGATGATGGCCACCGCGGGCGTATCGAACTCATTCACTGCGCCCCAGGCGCCGTGCAGGTCGCCCAGATTGTTGTAGCTGAGGGCCTTGCCCTGGAGCTGGACAAACGCGGGTTCAGTCCCCTGCCAGCGGTAGAAGGCCCCGCGCTGGTGGGGATTTTCGCCGTAGCGCAGGAATTGCGCCCGTTCCGCGGCCAGGATCAGGGTCTCGGGCAGGATGGCTTCCTCCCCGCCCACTTGCTGACCCAACCAGCGGCTGATGATCGCGTCGTAGGCTGCGGTGTGCTGAAAGGCTTTCAGGGCCAGCCGCCGCCGCTGTTCCAGATCGGGACCCCCTCCCTCCAGGGCTTCGATGACCCAATCGTAGTCGGCGGGATCGGTCAGGACGATGACGCGGGGGTAGTTCTTGGCCGCGGCCCGCAGCAGCGTCACCCCGCCGATGTCGATCTGTTCCAGGGCCTCTTCCTCGTTCACGCCGGGCCGGGCCACGGTCTGCTGGAAGGGATAGAGGTTGCAGACGACGAGGTCGATGGGCGCCAAGCCCAACCGGGCCAGTTCCGCCCGGTCATCTTCCCGACCCCGGGCGAGGATAGGGCCGTGGATGGCGGGGTGCAGCGTCTTCACCCGGCCTCCCAAAATCTCGGGGAAGCCGGTGAGGTCGGAGACGGGGGTCACGGGCAGGCCAGTGGCCGCGATGGCTCGGGCCGTGCCGCCGCTGGCGATGAGTTCCCAACCCAGATCATGCAGCTTGCGGGCCAGGTCTTCCAGGCCTGTTTTATCGGATAGCGAGAGGAGTGCGCGCATCGTGAAATGAGGTCGAACAGATGGTGAGATGATTCAGACAAGGCGTAACTGCTAAGGTATCGCCACCACTTTTTGCCACGAAGACACGAAGAAAAGCCAAGGCACGACGTATTTTCCTTGATTTTTCCTTCGTGTCTTCGAAAAACTTCGAGCCTTCGTGGCTTTTGGCGGCCTAAAGTCAAGTACGTTAGCAGTTACGACAAGGCATTATCGCACTTCCTCCCCATTTTCCCAAATGAACGCGATTTTCATAGCAGTCCGACGGCGGGCAAGCCCGCGCCGATACCAATGAAAACGCCTCGCGGCCAGAGAGGCGCGGGAAGCCGAGCACGTAATGCATAATGCGTGATGCGTAACGATCTCACGTTTCACGTTTTCACGCATCACGCCCGTTGCCGCCTCGCCCAACGTCAGCCTGGCGATCTTAATCCTCATCCTGATCCGAATCCTATTTTCAAAGCAGGCGCCACGCGCGATAGCGCGCCGATACCGATGAAAATGAGAACGCAGATGACATGGATGCTTCGCGGCGCTGATTTGCGCAGATTGATTTTTTATTTTGATTTTATCTGCGTGAATCTGCCTTTATCAGCGTTCATCTGCGTCCTCTATTTTTATGGCAGCAGGATCACATCCGCGGGCATGCCCGGCTTCAGCCGCCCATCCTCGTTGTTCAGATGCAATTTCACCAAAAAGACCATGTCCCCGCGGTCGTCGGGATTGAGGACGTTGGCTGGGCGAAATTGGGCCTCGGGTGCAATGTAGAAGACCCGGGCCTGGAATCGTTCACCAGGGATGGCCAGCACTTCCACGGGCAGGCTGTCCCCCAGATGGATGCGATGCAAGTCCCCGGCGGCCACATAGACCCACACTTCCATCTGGCGGGTGTCGGCCAGGGTGATGAGGGGTTTGCCAGGCGATACGGTCTCGCCCTTTTCGATGAGTTTTTCCTGGACGCGGCCCGACGCGGGCGCGGTGATGATGAGGCGATCTTCGCCCCAGCGAGCCAGGTCCAGCGCGGCCTGGGCCTGCTGCACCCCGGCTTGGGCCACGGCCACGACTTCGGGCTGAGGGGGCGCGGTCTGTGCGTCCCGCTCCGCCTCGGCGACTTGCAACGCGGCTTGGGCCACGGCCACGCCGCCCTCGGCCTGATGCACCTGCGCGTCCAGGGCCAGAGGCTCCTCCCGCATTTTCTTTAGAAGGGCGAGGGTGCGGTAGAGGCCGTTGAGCCGGGCGGTGGCCGCGTCCTTCGAGGCTTCGGCCGCGGCTTTTTGGGCCTGAAGGATGCGCACTTTGTATTTCCCCTCGCGGGAGCCGTCAGTGGTCGCGTCCTGGATGAGGACGTCCGCTTGTTTGATGGCGGCGTTGGCGGCGTCGACCTGAGCTTTGGCGACTGGAATCAGGGCGGCGGTCTCGTTGATCTGAGCGTTCAGGGTGACGGGGTTTTTCCGCACGTCGCGGGCGTGGTCGAGGGTGCGTTGGGCGTTGTCGAGTTCGGCCCGGGCTTTGGCCACGGCGCTGTCCGCAGCCTGACGGATTTCCGGGCCGGGAGGCGCGGCCGCGGCGTCGCGGGCGGCCTTGGCCGCGGCCAGGGCCTCTTCCGCCGCCGCGATCTGCGCCTGCACGTCGGTGGGGTCCAGATGGATGAGGGGCTGGCCCGCGTCCACCCAATCCCCCTCATCGACCATGACCTCGATGGCCCGGCCATTCAGCTCGCTCATGGCGTGGGTGGTGCGGGCCTCCAGCGTGCCGTACAGGCGGATTTCGGCGGGCGCGGGCGCGGCTTTGCCCAGCCAGGTCTCGGCCTGGGTGAAGTAGTCTTCGGGCAGGCCCGTCTGCCGCCAGGCTTGCTCCACCTGGTCGGGGATGAGGAGGAGGGCGGCGAGGAAAAGGATGCCCGCCGCGAGGATGAGGGCGAGGAGGATGGTGAGGAATGTTTTCATGACAGGGTTTTGTGACTTTCAAGGGAGGATCACGTCCGCAGGGAGGCCGGGGCGGAGGAGGTCGTCGGGATTTTCCACCTTCAGGGTGACGGCGTAGACCACCGCGGCTCGCTCCGCGTTGTTTTGGGACTGACGCATGGTGTATTCGGGCTGGTCGGAGACGGCGAGGATGCGGGCGTCATATTCCCGATCGGGGGCGCTGTCCACCACCAGGGGCAGGGTCTCGCCCACCCGGAAGTCGTCGATCATCTCCGCGGGGACGTAAATGGTGATGGTGAGCCGGTCGGGCTGGGTGATGCGCAAAAGCTGCTGGCCGGGAGCGATGACTTCGCCGGGAGAGAAGTAGCGTTCGAGGATGACGCCATCGGCAGGGGCGAGGATGCGGGTTTTGGTCAGGGCTGTGGCCTGGGCGTCGCGTGCGGTTCGGGCCTGCGCCACCGCGGCTTCCGCGGCCGCGATCTTTTCCGGGCCGGGGCCTGCTTTCACGGCTTCCAGCGCGGCCTGAGCCTGTTTCAGCGCGGCCGCGGCATCGTCGCGGGCGTTGGCCGCGGCCACCACCTGCGCTTCCGCTTCCTGCGGGTTCTTCTTTTGGTTCAACAGATCCTTTAACGCCACCTGCGCCTGTGCCGCCGTGGTTTCTGCCTGTTTGGCCTGGCTCCAGGCCTGCCACGCTTTCTGACTGGCCAGATTCCATTGCGTATTGGCCTGCTGTTTTTGTTCGGGCGGCGCGTTGACGGTGATGACCGTGCCGTCGGGCAGGGTGACGGTGCGCCCGCGGGCCAGGTCCTGGGCGATTTCGCCCCACATTTGCTTTTCCAAATCCGCGGCTTCGGCTTGATGCTTCGCGGCCTGAGCTTGGGCTTTGGCCTCGGCCAGGGCGGCCTGGGCCTGGGCGATCTGCACCTCCAGCTCCTGAGGGTTGTTCCGGAGTTTGATGGCGTCGGCCAGCGCGGTTTCGGCCGCGTCCAGCGCGGCCTGGGCCTGCGCCACCCGGGCTTCGGCCACGGCCACGTCCTCGGGACGCACCGCGGCTTTCACCCGGGCGAGTTCGGCCTCGGCCCGGGCCACCTGCGCGTCGGCTTGAGCCAGTTGCAGGCGGATGCGGCTGTCATCCAGTTGGGCGAGGAGGTCGCCTTCCGCCACGGCGTCACCCTCGTCCACGGGCATGGCCGCGATGCGCCCGCCGATCTCGGGCGCGATGACGAGGGTCTCGTTTTCGAGGAAGCCGGTGAACCGGCGCTCCTCGGGCGCTGAAGCGCCCTGCACCGCCGCGCAGCCGGTGAGGGGGAGGATCAGGATCAGGATTAGGATTAGGATTGGGTAGGCGCTGCCCTGATGATCGGATGCTGAAAACTGATTACTGATGACTGAATACTGATTACTGAACACTCGTCTTGACATTGGCAATGAATACGTCCTCGAGAGAGGGTGGAATGATGCGTAATGTGCGGGGGCCCGCTCCAGCCTGCTTAAGCAGGCTTTCAAGCGCGCTTAAGCGCGCTTCCAGGCCCGGCCCGGCCGCGTGAATGCGCTGGCCGTACAGCGCGACTTCGGGAACGCCCGCCTCGCGCAGGGCCTGGATGGCCACGTCGGGGCGGTCGCAGAGGATCTCCACCACCTGGCCCGTCATGCGATCCCGCTTAATCTGGCCGGGCGGGCCCATGGCGATGATCTTGCCGCGATGGATGAACGCCAGCCGGTGGCACTGCTCCGCCTCATCCATGTAATGGGTGGTGACGAAAATGGTCGTGTTGCGGGCGGCCAGATCATAGAGCAAGCGCCAGAAATTGCGGCGGCTGACCGGGTCCACGCCCGCGGTGGGCTCATCCAGAAAAAGCAGTTCGGGCCGGTGCAGGATGGCCGCGCCCAGGGCTAGGCGTTGCTGCCAGCCCCCGGCCAGATTCGCAGTGACGCGCGTCCGCTGCCGGGCCAGGCCGATGGTCTCCAGCACCTCATCCTTGCGCCGGGCCAGAACCTTCCCGCGCAGGCCATACGCCCGGCCATAGAACGTCAGATTCTCGTCCACGGTGAGGTCGGGATAGAGGCTGAACTTCTGGCTCATGTAGCCCACCCGCGCGGCGATGGCCTGCGGCTCGCGGGTGATGTCGATGCCCAGCACCCGGGCCTCGCCCTCGGTGGGGCGCAGCAGGCCCAGCAACATGCGGATGGTCGTGGTCTTGCCCGAGCCGTTCGGGCCCAGGAAGCCGAAGATCTCGCCTGTACGCACCTCGAAGCTGATGTGGTCCACCGCGGTAAAATCGCCGAACCGCTTGGTGAGATCGCGCACGACGACCGCGTCGGAGGCGTTCGGGCTTAGTTCGATGCCAGAAGGAGAGACAGCCATGGGGGATTCCATGTTAGGCCAGTCGGGCCTGGCGAATGAGATAAATGAATGCCTCCTCCAGGCGCGGTTCATCCTGATAGAGGGACTGAATGGGGATGTGTCGCTGTGCGAGAAAGGTTTGTAGCCGGGGCCTGGCGGCGTCGGCGTCGGAGACGAAGATGTGGATGCGGTCGCCATAGACCTGATGCTCGATATAGTCGGGAAATTCGGGCAGGACGGCTTCGGCCTGAGCCAGGGCGGGCGTGTAGAGCACCAGCATCTCGCCCGGGGCCAGCCTGCGCAGCGCCTCCGGCTCTCCCTGCTGGATCATGTCCCCGCGGAACATGAGGCCCACGCGGTTGCAGCGCTCCGCCTCGTCCATGTAGGGCGTGGTGATGAGGATGGTGACGCCCTGCAGGTGCAGGTCGGCCAGGATATCCCAGAATTCTCGGCGGCTGACCGGGTCCACGCCGTTGGTGGGCTCGTCCAGCAGCAGAAGTTGGGGCGAGTGGATGAGCGCGCAGGCCAGCCCCAGCTTCTTCTTCATCCCGCCCGAGAGCTTGCCCGCGGGCCGGTCTGCGAAGGCCTCCAATTGCGCGAAGCGCAACAGTCGGGCGATGCGCTCCTTCCGCTCCTGGGAGGGCACGCGATAGATTTCGGCGAAGAAGGTCAGGTTTTCCAGCACGGAGAGGTCGCCGTACAGGCTGAAATGTTGGGGCATGTAGCCGATCTTCCCTCGCAGGGCTTCGGGATTCCCAACGACGTCCTCGCCCAGCACGTCGGCCCGGCCCGAGGTGGGTTTCAGCACCCCGGCCAACATGCGCAGGGTCGTGGTCTTGCCCGCGCCATCGGGCCCGATGAGCCCGAACACCTCGCCCTGCTCGATGGCGAAGGAGAGATCGCGCACGGCCACGGTCTTGCGGAACTTGCGGTGGAGATGGTCGGTGACGATGGCGGCCATGGGGGTAAATCACGTTGTCCTGTTGACTCAACACGGATAAAAGGACACGGATAAAATCTTTGTTGAATGACTTCGTGTTTTCGTTTCCTTCGTGTCGTCGTGGCAAAAAAAGGGATATACGGAACTTCCGCGTCTATGTCATGCAATCTGCCGGGAGAAGGCGCGCCAGGCGATGAGGCCCGCGCCCAGGGCGATGCCCGCCAGGGCCAGCACGTGGGGCAGGATCATGCTCAGGGTGGCCCCGCGCAGGATAATGGCGCGGGTGGCCGTCATGAAATGCTGCAAAGTCGAGATCTGCGCCAGCCCCCGCATGACCAGGGGCATGTTCTCCACGGGCAGCATATAGCCGCTGAGGGTCACCTCCAGAATGGCCAGGAGGAAGACCAGGAGCACGGCCTGCTGCTGGTTTTGGGTGAAGAGGGAGATGAGGGTGCCCACGCCCACGATGGCAATGATGGCCAGGGCCGCCACCAGGATCAGCAACGCCGGGCTGCCCCGCATGGGAATGTCGTAGCCCCAGGTCTGCACGGCCAGAAGCAGCATGAAGTTGAGGATGCTGAGGCCAATGGGAGCCAGGGCCTTGCCGATGATCAGCTCCAGGCGGCGGATGGGCGTGATCAGCAACTGCTCCAGAGTGCCGATCTCCTTCTCCCGCACAAAGCCTGTGGCCGCCAGCACCAGGGCCACCTGATAGACGATGAAGGCCACGGTGGAGGGGATAACGAACCATTGGATATTGAAGGTGGGATTGAAGAGGGCGCTGGCGTCCACCTCCACCCCGCCGATATCCACGCCCGGCGGCATCTGCACATGGCGCTGCACGAAAAGTCCCATCACCCCGACGATGACCGGCTCGATCATGCTGCCGATGAGGACGTTCGTGCCGTCCACCAGGGCCTGCACCCGGGCGGGCGCGTCGACGGGGCTGTTGAATTCGCGGGAGAAGCCGCGGGGCACAACGATGCCCACCTGCGCATCCCCGCTGTCCAGCAGATGGTGGAGATCGTCGTGGGAAGGCGGATAGTAGCGCACGGTGATCTCCCGGGTCGTATCCAACTCCCTGACGAACTCCCGGCTCATGGCCGTCTGGTCCAGGTCGAGCACCGCGGTGGGGATGTCGCTGAGCCCGCGGGAGGTATTGCGGGAGATGAGGACGAGCTGCATGGTGGGAGCCAGGACTAGGAAGAGGATGAGGAACGTGTCCCGGCGGATCTGGATCAGCTCTTTCCAGGCGATGTTGACGATCTGACGAATCATGCTCATCCCACGCGCTTTCGGAAGGTGAGGATGGTGAACAGGGTGGCGAACAGGCCCATGCTCAGCAATACGAACGCGTGCATCCCCAACGCATCCCATCCCTGGCCTTTGAGGAAGACGGCCCGGTTGATGGCGACATAATGGGTCGCTGGCAGGGTGAAGGCCACGAAGCGGGCCTGTTCGTCGATAGGCACGATGAGCCCGGTGAGGAAGAAGCTCGGCACCAGGAAAAGGAGCAGCACTGCCCGCAGAGCGGTGCTCTGGTTGGTGATGAAGTTCGAGAGAAGGATGCTGATGCCCAGGGTGGCCCACAGGTAGAGGGTCGTAAACCCGGCCAGATCCAGATAGGTGCCTTTCATGGGCACTTTGAACCAGAGCACGGCCACGGCCACGGCCAGCGCGGCGCTGATCAGGCCGAAGATGATGTAGGGGATGAGTTTGCCGGGGATGTATTCCACGGCCCGCACGGGCGTGGCCGCCAGACTCTCGAAGCTGCCCAGCTCCTTCTCCCGGGCCAGCGCCAGAGCCACGGCCATGCTTGGCAGGATCATGGCGATGGCCAGCAGCGCCGGGACCATGCTGTACCGCCCCTTGATGTCGGGGTTGTAGAGGGTGATGGCCCGCAGTTCCACCGGTTGGGGGATGTCGAGGGTCTCATACTGCTGGCCCCATTCCGAGATGCGGCTGGACAGGATCGCCATCTGCGTGCTGGCGTTGATGGCGTCCGAGCCTTCGGCCAGCACCTGCACCGACGTGCGATGTCCGGCCTGCAGGTCGCGGCCAAATCCGGGCGGGATCACCAGCCCCACCTTGATCTCTCCCGCGGCCATCCCCTGACGCAGATCCTCATACCGGTCCACTTCCCCCAACACGATCAGATTCCGATCGTGACTCAATGCCGCCACCAGATTCCGGGATTGAGGCGAGCGATCCTGGTCGTAGATGGCGAACCGAGCCGGGTTCAGGTCGAAGGAGAAGACGTAGGCGAAGGCTGTGAGCATGATGGCGGGGGAGACCGTCACCAGAAACAGCAGGCGCCGGTCCCGGAGGATATGCCGGAACTCCTTGCGCATGATGGCCCAGAGCCGTGCGAGGGAAAAGGATTTCATCAGCGTCCTTCTATCCGTTGGTCGTCAAGTCTGCGGGGATTTGTTCGCTGAGGGGGCGGATCAGGATGGTGGTGCGCAAGGCCATCTCTTCGGCGCTGACTTCGGGATGGGCCAGCAGGTAGCGGATGCCGCCGCCGATAAGCCCGGCCAGCAGGGGAGTGATCCAGGCGATGGCTTCTTCGGGCAGTCCGGTGTTCAGACGCAATCCATCGGCCACGCGCGTTTCCAGCAGGTCGAGCGCGCGCTCATAATGCTCGGGCGCGTGACGGGGGCCGAACACGGCCTGGAACAACGCGCGATGTTGTTCCACGAACTGGAAAAGCTGCATGAGCTGCGCTTGCAGGCGTTGGTCGGGCGTCAATCCCGCCAGCTCGGGCCGCTGCGGATTCCCCAACTGCTGCAAATCTTCCCAGATGGCGGCCTCGATCAGCGCTTCCTTGTTGGGGAAGTAGGTGTAGAAACTGCCCACGGCCATATCCGCTTCCTCGGTGACGTCCTGCACCGTCAGTCCGGCCAATCCCTTGCGGGCGATGATCTCCCGGGCCGCGTCCACCAGCCGCTGACGGCGGCGGCTGCGGCGGCGTTGGCTGCGAGTGGAGGCAGGCGGAGCGTTATTCATGAATTTATATTCAAAAAGTGAATGGAGGTTCAATTTATGAATCATTATACGCCTTTTGTGAAGAGGTGTCAAGGGCTTTTTCCCTGGATTGCGGTAGCTGCTAACGTACTTGACTTTAGGCCGCCAAAAGCCACGAAGGCTCGAAGGCCCCCTCCGGCTCCCCCCGCACGCGGGGGAAGGGACGAAGACACGAAGTAAAAATAAAGAAAAATACGTCGCGCCTTCGCTTTTCTTCGTGTCGTCGTGGCAAAAAGTGGTGGTGAGACCTTGGTAGTTACGGATTGCGAAATTCCAGGATGCAGGCTAAAATCAAGCCGCCAACCCAACCTTTTTCTTTTCCCGCTTTCGATTCCCGCCATCCCATCATGCCCGACAACCTTCCCCGAATCACCGAACGCGCCATCCAAAATTGGGTGGGCGAGCCGTCCTTTTCCCGAGGCCGCCGCTATTTCCGCAACGGGGCCATTTTCGACGCCCGCCGCGAGGGCATGACCCTGAAAGCGTTGTGCCAGGGTTCCGCGGCCGCGCCCTACCGGGTGCGGGTCACCCTGTCCTCCTCGGGCGTCGCCGACGCCGAATGTTCGTGCCCCGTGGGTGCGGGCGGACATTGTAAGCACGTGGCTGCGCTGCTCCTCACCTGGTTGCATCACCCCGAGTATTTTCGAGAGGCTCCGCCTTTGGCTCAGCGCCTGCGCGATCTGGACAAGGACGCGCTGATCAAGCTCATCCAGCGCATGATCGATCATAACCCCGAGTTGGAAACCGCGGTAGAGGTGTGGATTCCGGCCATGACGGGCCAGGGGACCATCGATGCAGAGTCGTTGCGGCGGCGCGTGCATCGGATCATCGACCACATTCCCTATGAATGGGGCGCATCGTATGCAGCGGCCGCGGAATTGCGAGAGGTGGTGAAAGAGGGAGAAATGCTGGAAGACGCGGGCCGATGGTGGGAGGCTGCGCAGTTCTATGGAGTCATCGCCGAGGAGTTGATGGAATCCTATGGCAACATTTACGAGGAGGAGGGGGAGTTCATCGAAGTGCTGTCGACGTGCGGGGAGAGGTTAGGGCTCTGTCTGGCGGAGTTGCGCGATCCTGGACAGCGGGAGGTCGTCATACGACGTTTGTATGAGATGGTGGCATGGGATATCGATCAAGGCGGATACGGCGCTGACGAGTGGGCGCATTTCGCGCTGGTGGAGGACACAACGCCGGAGGAGCGGGCGATGGTCGCCGAGTGGGTGCAGAAGGCGTTGGAAGAGGAAAAGAGGAAAGGGACAGAGACAGAGGGGTTTTCCCGTCAGTGGCGGCTTCAGGCCTATGGCGGATTGATGATCGACCTGTTAAAGGATGTGCTGGATGACGAAGCCTACCTGGAGTTGTGTCGGGAATCGGGGCGGCAGAAGGACGTGGTGGTGAGGCTGGTGCAAATGGGACGGGTGGATGAGGCCCGACGCGAAGCCGCTTCCCTGTCTGATTATGAACTCCTGATGGTGGCGCAGCAAATCGATAAAGAGCCTCGTCGACGCAAGCTGGCCCGCGAGCTGCTTTCCATGCGGGCCGACTCGACCAACGATACGCGCATTCTTGGGCAATTGCTGGCATGGGCGCGGGAAGATGGCGACGCCGACGCATTGTTCCGCCTGGCCCAACGCCGATTCGAGATGCGGCCTGATTTGGCGAGCTATCAAGCCTGGCGCGAAATCGGGCGCCAGCGCGGGGATTGGGAGACCGTGCGAGCGGAGATTCTGCGCAGCCTGGAGCAACAAGGGGCATGGCGGCTTTTGGTAGAGATCTTGCTGGATGAAAAGGCTTACGACGACGCCATTGCGGCTTTCGGCTCCTGGCGACAGAGTGTGTCTTGGGGCGGGCATCATTTCATGGTGCGCGTGGCCGACGCGCTGGCCGAGGCGCGGCCGCAGGCCGCGATGGAGATCTATGCAGAAGCCGTTGAGCAACTGGTGGCCCAGCGCAAGCGCCCCAGCTACGCCGAAGCAGCCCAACTCCTCAAGCGCATCCGCGATATCCTGATCCGTCAGGGAAACGCCCGGATTTGGGATGATTTGATCGCGTCTTTTCGCCAGCAGTACAAACGTCTCCCCGCGTTGCAGGATGAGCTGAACCGGGCCGGGCTTTAGCGCATACCGCAACCTGACAGGTTCTCAAGCGGAACGTTCGCACGGGCATGACGTTCGCGCGCCAGCGCGACGCGGGGGACGTAAGATGTCGTGATGAAACCTGTCAGGTTACCGTCCGATCGCGATCTATTGACATCCTCGAAGGGGTTTTCGTGCGATGACCAATCTGGTTGTCCTCGCGGCGCTAGTGACATAGAATAGAGGTCTGCAACTATCTCGAAGCGCAGGAGTTTCCCCATGTCCATGCAATCTCCTGGCAGTGAACAGGGCCCGAAGCGGTCCAAAGCCGCTGGCCTTGTCATTTTTCTCATCCTTTTTGCCATCCTTGTAGGCGGCCTCGCCCTGATCGAGCATCTGACGCCGTTGAAGCCCATTTCGGGCGCGTTTGTCGCGCTCGGCATGAAAGAAGAGGACACGCCAACGCCTGCGCCGGTCGCTGCCGCCACCCGCGTGCCCACCTTTACGTCCACCTTCACCCCCACCGAGGGGGCGCCGCCCCTCGCGGCGACGCCCACGCCCATCCCGTCGCCCACGCCGACGCCTCCTCTCACGGCCACCTTCACCCCGGCGCCCTCACCCACCGCCACCCCGACGCCATCGCCCACGCCCACGGCCACGCCCGATGCCGAGGCCACCGAGCAGGCCCGGGCCACCCAGGCCGTGAAAGCGACCCAACAAGCCAGGGCCACGGTCTTAGCCCGGACGACGGCCACGGCCAGGGCGAAATCCGCCAAAAAGAAGCCCAAAGCCACGCCCAAACCCGCGGCTCCCCGCCTGACGGGCCGGGTGGCCTTCCCTGTCTTCGACCCGCGGCGGGGCATGTACGACGTCTATATCGCCAGGGTGGACGGTTCGGGCCTGCAAATGGTGGCGAGCGAGGCCAGCCAGCTCGATTGGCGCAAGGATGGCCAGATGCTGGCTTTTCGCAACTGGAAGAGCGATTCCCGCGGGCTGGCGGTGTTGTCCTTCGCCGATGGCCAGACCCGACGCATTTCCACCTATCTGGAAGACGCCCTGCCCAGGTGGTCGCCCGACGGTGGGGATATCGTTTTCTTCTCCCGCCGCGAGGGCGACCGGAAATCCCGCGTGTACCGATACAGCGTCAACGGTCGCAATGAGATGGTGCTGAAGGATGGGTTGAATGTGGTGTTCGGGGAATATCCCTCCTGGACGCCCGACGGGCATATCGTCTATCGGCAGATGTTCCCGCAGGTGGGGTTGGCGGTGATGGATGGCTTCGGCGCGGGAACGGAGCCCCTCCTGGCGGATGACAGCGCCATCGCGCCCGCGACCTCGCCCAATGGCCGCTACATTGTTTTCATGTCGCAGCGCGATGGCAACTGGGAGATCTATCGCATCAATGCGGATGGTTTGGGCCTGCGACGGCTGACCAAAAACGCGGCCAATGACGGCCTGCCCGTGTGGACGGGCGACAGCCGCAGCATCCTCTTCGTCTCCGATCGGGCGGGGAGCTGGGGAATGTACGCCATGAACGCGGACGGCAGCCGCCAGCGTCTGCTCTTCGCCCTGCCGGGCCCCATCGACGGGCGCGTTGCCCGCGAGCCGGATTACGTTTCGCGCGGGTGGATCGAAGAAAGCATTTCATGGATTCCGTAAGCGGCCAAAGAAAAAGCCCCTTCCCGGCAAGAGAAGGGGCTTGTGATTTCCATAGGGCGGCGGGAGATTACTGTTTTCCCGCCAGGATCTGGTCGATGAGCTGTTTGAAGACCTCATAGGGCTGAGCGCCGCTGAGGAACTGACCATTGATGAAGAAGGCCGGGGTGCCCTGCACGCCCGCCGCCATGCCTTCCTGCTGGTCCGCAAGGATTTCATCCTTGTATTTTTCAGAATCAAAGCACGCGTTGAATTGCTTTTCGTCCAGGCCGAGCTCCCTGGCGAATTGCTTCATCACGTCGTTCACGTTGGGATTCTCATTCCATTTGTCCCGTTCGCCGAACAACTTGTCGTGCATCTCCCAATACTTGCCCTGTTCGCCCGCGCATTCCGCGGCCATGGCCGCGGGCATGGCCTGTTTGTGGAAACTGAGGGGGAAATCCTTGAAGACGTAGCGCACCTTGCCCGTGTCGATGTAATCCTTCTTGAGCTGGGGCATGGTCTGCTGAAAATGCCGCAGGCAGAAGGGGCATTGGTAGTCGGAGAATTCGACGATGGTAACAGGCGCGTTGGGGTCGCCCATGGCGGTGACGGTCTCCTCCTCGAAGTCGGTGTCGGGCGTGGGCGAAGGCGTCACGGTGACGACCGTGTCGGGCAGGGAGCCCGTCTCCTTTTGCTGCAGAAGGGCGTCGATGATGGTGGTGAGCTCCTCGGGGCTGGCGCCCTGGTTGATGACGCGGCCATCGATGACGAAGCCGGGCAGCTCGCGGAACTTCAGATCGCTGCCATCGTAGTAATCCTGTTTGATGTCTTCCAGGGGCTTTTCATTGTCGATGCAGGCGTTGAACGCGTCCAGGTCTTCCAGGCCGACAGCTTCGCCGCCCGGTTTCACTGCGTCCTTCATGGCCTGAATATCGCTTTGCTGGCTCCAGGCGTCGGCGTTGTTGTAGAGCCAGTCTGCCATATCCTGATATTTGCCCTGCTGGGCCGCACACTGGGCCGCGAAGCTGGCGATGACGGAGGGGTCGCCGCCCGCAACGGGGAATTCCTTGTGGACGATGCGCAGCTTGCCTGTGTCGACGTAATCCTTTTTGAGCTGGGGCAGAACCTCGTTGTTGAATGTGAGGCAGCCGGGATAGGCGTAGTCGCACCATTCGTACATGGTGAGCGTGGCGTCCGCATCGCCCACGCTGGCGTCGGGCCGGTCGGTGGGATTGAAGCTGGCGGGCGCTTCGGGGGGCAGGATGACTTTGCCCACCACGTCCTCGACGGGCTGAAAGCCGTCATCCGCGGGGGCCTGGGTGGCCTCCGGCTGGGAAGTCGCTTCGGGCTGAGGCTGTTCGGGCGCAGGCGCGGTGGTGGGGGCTTTCGCAGCGTTTTGTCCAGCGTCGATGGTGGGGACAGGCTGCTGACAGGCGCTCAGAGTCAGCGCCAGGGCCAGGATAGTCAGGAGAGGGAGGAGGATTTTGATTCGAGATGGCATGGAAACGTCCTGTGGAATATGGGATGAGGGGGTTATTGGGTTAGACGAAAAAAGGGGGCGATGGGTTCCAGCGGTCGCGTGGTCGCGCAGTCGTGCGGTCGCGCAGTCGTTCGGTCGTGCGGTCGCGTGGTCGATCAGTCGAAGCGGATGTCGGCTTTGAGCAGGGGCGGCAGGGCCGCGTCCTTGTCGGAAAGCAAGGGAGGGGCGTCCAGGGGCCAGGCGATGGCGATGGTGGGGTCGTTCCAGATGACACCGGTGTCCAGTTCGGGCGCGTATTCCTCGGTGACTTTGTAGACCACGTCCGCCAGGTCGCTGAGGACGAGGAAGCCGTGGGCGAAGCCGGGCGGAATGTAGAGCATCCGCTGGTTGTCGTCAGAGAGCGTCTCGCCCACCCATTGCCCGAAGGTGGGCGATGAAGGGCGGATATCCACGGCCACGTCGAAGATGACGCCGCGCACCACGCGCACGAGTTTGCCCTGGGCTTTGGGCGGGTTCTGAAAATGCAGGCCCCGCAGCACGCCCCGGATCGACCGGGAATGGTTGTCCTGCACGAAGGTTTCGGGGATGCCGTGGGCCGCGAAATCCGAATACTTGTAGGTTTCCAGGAAAAAGCCGCGGGCGTCGGCGAAGACGCGCGGTTCGATGAGGATGACTTCGGGAAGCTGGAGAGGCGTGAAGGTGAAGGGCATGGTTTGGAGGAAGCAGTAATCAATAATCAGGCGGCCTGAGCGGCGGCAGCTGATATGGATGAAAATGGCCGGATTACGTAGCCCGGTAAACCGGTAGACCTGGAAACCAGGGAAACCAGGCCAGGTCGCTCATATGCCCGGTCTACCGGTTTCCTGGTTTACGAACTTTATTTCCAATGCAACGGCTCAAGTATACACCAGAAGTTCAGTTTTGCCCCAAGATCATGCTACAATTTCCACCTTATGAGTGTTCTCTGGTCATCTCCTCTTGGCCCGATGGGCTTGCTCGTAGGCGGCGGGGCGTTGCTGCTGGCTATTCAGCGGCATCTTTCCCCGCGCGGACGACAATGGCTGCCCCTGGCCCTGACGCTGGCCGCGATGGCCGCCTGGCTGATCATGCGCTGGCAGCCCGCGGGCGTGGGGCGGTGGTGGCTGTGGCAGGCGCCCTTGGGCCTGGAAACCGCGCTGGGGTTGCAATGGGATGGCTGGAGCTGGCTGGCGGGATGGCTGGCTTTCATGGCCGCGGCCGCGGCGCTGATGCTGCCGGCCTGGCGACCCCGGCCCGGCTTCACTCCGCCTCGCCTCTGGACGCCCTTTCTGCTGGCTGCATCCCTGCTGGTGATGACCTCCGCCACCTGGACGACGCTGCTGACGGGATGGGCGCTGCTTCTCTTCCTCACCGGCATCCTCGCGGGGACGCCCGCCGAGGCCGCGCCGCGAGCCTGGACGTTTCTTCTCTCGGCGGGGCTCTCCCTGCTGCTGACGCCCCTGTTCAATGGCCTGGGCACGCTGGACGTGGTCCTGACCACGTCTTCGCTCAACCTGCAGGCGCAGCTTCTCTTGAGTATGGCCGTGGTCATCGCCGCGGGCGTCTATCCTTTCCATGTGTGGCTGGTCGCCCGCTCGCCCCGCGCCCGCGGCCCGCAATTGCTGCTGCATCTCCTTCCCGCGCTGGCCGCGCTGCATCTCCTCAGCCGCTTTCAGGTCCCCCTGCTCAGCAGCTTCAGTTGGATCGCGTTGGGCATTGCCGGGCTGCTGGGCAGCGCCCTCGCGGCCTGGGCCGCGGCGGATGAGGACCGGGCCTGGGTCTATGTCGCCATCAACCGGGCGACGTGGGTCATGCTGGCGTTGTCGCTCTCGCGAGAGACCGGGGCCTATCGCATGTTGTTCCCTCTGGCCGCGTTGGGCATTGGCCTGACTGTATGGGGATTGATTCCCCGGCTGGAAAAACGCTGGCTGCGCTGGGTGGCCCTGTTTTTCCTCATGGGCTTTCCTTTCACGCCCGGCTTCCTCCTCAACCTCAACCTCTCTCAGCTTGCCGCCTCCGTCCTGGGCTTCCCTGGCTGGATTCTGGTGCTGCTGGCCCAAACCCTGACTGTCGCCGCCATTCTACGCCCTGGACCCGCTTCCCATCGCTCGCAAGGACGCTGGAACGTCAAAGGCAAGGAAGGCGAAGTAAAGGATTTTCTCCCCGGCTGGATGGCTCCCTGGATGCTGGGGCTGGTGGCGGCGTTCGGGCTGTGGTGGGGGATTTCCCCCGCCGCGCTGACGACCACCGCGGGCCTCGCGCCGCATGGCGTTTTCGCCAGTGCGTGGGCGCAGATCCGGGCGGCGGGTCTGCTCACCGGCTGGATGACCCTGCTGCTGCCCTTGCTGCTGGGCTGGCTCCTGGCCCGATGGCGGGATCGCCTCTTCGCCGGGCAGGACGTCTGGCTGGACCGAGCCGCTTCTATCGCCGACCTGGGTTGGTTGGTCCAGCTTTTTCGGGCAGGATGCCACTATGCGGCTCTGGCCTTCGGCTTCGGCGCGGATATCCTGGATGGCGCGGGCCAGTTCGGCTGGGTCCTCCTCGTCCTTCTCATCCTCTGGCTCTTCTTCCGATAAAAAGGAACACGGAGTAGGAACTCGACTTTGGCAGCTTAACAACTGAATAAGCAGAGGGGGGATTTGGGGTGTTTTCGGCCCTCATCCTGCATATTTCGGGGCGGCTTGAGGCAATAGCCACCCTACCTCACCCAGTAAACCAAGGA
>JALXCB010000075.1 GCA_026991225.1 Anaerolineae bacterium
GGATCGTCGGAGACGGGGAGGCCGCTGGGCACGCGTTCGGGAATGGTCTTGCTCAACTCTTTGGCTGCCGGATCGGTGAGCGCATCTAGAAAGGCCAGCAAGTCGCGGATTTCTGCATCTGTGAGATCGGCGGGGACTTGCAGCATTGGATCGAGGCGATCCAGCATGGCCCGATTGAGGCTTTCGCTGATCCAGGTGCGCTGGCGCACTTCGGGCGGCAGGTGCATGACGTCGTAGTTGGCCAGGGCTGCGGCCGGATCGATATGATGACGAATGACATTTTCCAAATTATCGTATGCGCCGTTGTGAAGATAGGGGCCGGTGAGCGTTACATTGCGCAGGGAGGGCGTGCGAAAGCCGAAGATGTCTTCGTCTCGCCGGGTGATGAGGGAACGCCCATAATCGCGATGTTCGATGGCGGGCTGCTTGCCCGGCCCGATCTGCGGCGCGGCGATGTTGTGCATTTGCTGATCGGTGAACAGATTGCCGCTGTGACAGGCGCTGCAGCGGGCGCGGCCGAAGAAGAGCAATGCGCCCCGTTTGGCTTCGGGGGAAAGCGCGCGTTCATTTCCCGCCAGATAGCGATCCCACGGGCTGCCCGTGAATGTGTAGGCGTCGATCTGAAAAGCGGCGATGGCGTTGACCAGATGCTGGGGGCCCATCTCGTCCACAGGGGTGTCGGGATAGGCTTTTTGCAACAGATCGATGTATTCGGGAATGGCGACGATACGGCGCCACAGCCCGTTCCAGATGGCGGGAATGTCATTGTCTTGAAATTTGGCTATCTCGTTCTCCCGTCCGAAGATGTCCACGTCACCCGGCGATTCCCGCATGGGATCGCCTTTGAAGCCGCGCATTTCGGCCCGGGCCGAGGGCGGGAAGAGCGCCTGCACGGCCACCACGTTTTCGAGATCGGAGGGTAGCGTCACCGGCCCCTGGCTGGTGCGGGCGATGAGCGTCCCATCTTCCAGCTTCTCCACCCGGGCGTCCCAAAACATGGTGCGCCATTCGGGCTGGCCCAGATTGAAGAGCGCGGGCGTGTTGCGGGCGATGAGGGGCTTGAGCGGGCCCAGATGACGATCTGGCGCCACGCCCGTTCCTCCCGTGCCAATGGGCAAGGGCAGATGATCCACTGTGGCGACCAAAGGCTGATGACAGGTGGCGCAAGATGTGTCGCGGTTACCGCTGAGCTCTTTATCGAAGAAGAGATATTGTCCCAGACGCAGCTTGGCGGGCGAGACTTCGGGAGCGGGCTGCAAGGGTGAGAGGTGATTGTCCTGGATGACCGTTTGCAGGCGGGCGTCCAGTTGAGCAGGGCTGTGAGAGGCACAAGCGCCGTTCAGAAGTGGAAAAAGTAGAATCAGAAAGAAAATCCTACGCATGAAAGGAAGTCCAATAGCATGGGATAAACGACGGGCCGGGAGGCGATCCCGACCTGCTGACTCATGGGGGCGTCCTAAATGAGTTGGGGCCAGGCGAACGCACTGGCCGAATGATGAATGTTCGCAATTGAAATCGGTCATCGTGGCTTCGCCACGTCCGCCCGGCGGACTTCATCGCCGGGCTACAAAATAGCGCCGGATAAATCCGGCTAAGCCCCGCAGGGGCGCTGTTTCTAGCCGGGGGACTTTATACCCCGACACTGGCGGCGTTGAATTTCCTCAACCGAAATAGGATGCACCCGACTCATTGCACGCCTTCTCGCAATCTCATCCGCACGAACTCCCAGGCGTCGTTCGCGGGATCGTAGCGATAGGTGTAGTCGTGTTCCTTGAAATCGCTGGCTGCTCGCAGCGTGTAATTGAATTCGATGCCTTTGACCAGCATCTCATCTCGCTTGGGAAATTGAATCCTCTTGGCCCGCTCATCTTGCCCGCCGGGCGCTTGCAGCAGATAGAACTCCAGTCGTTGTTCCGCGCTCAGAGCGCCGGTTTCATCCAGCGCCACGGAGCGGATGCCGCTGTTGCGGGCGGAGCCGAAGTAGAGGCGTTTGCCCGCCGCGCCCCGATACGCGGCCAGGCCAAACGCGTCCACCCCATCCAACTGGCTGACGACAGTGGCCGTGGCGGGGTCGATCTGAAAAATGCGACCCAGCTCCTCGTCATAGGTGGAGCCCGCCACCGAGCTGGCGTAGAGGCTGTGGGCGTCGCAATCGTAAGTCAGCCCCATGACGCCGTAGGGATTCGTGGTGTTGGGCGGCTGGGCCCAGGGCAGCTTGATGAACAGCGACATGACGCCTGTGTGGGTGTCGATTTTGTAGATGTTGTTCTGCTCCTCGGGCAGATTCTCGTCCAGGCTGACGAAGGGCGCTGGCGCCACGTAAATATTGCCCGCCTGATCCAGAACGTAAGCGGCCAGGTTGCCGGCGTCGTCCCAGGTGGGATGCTGATAAACGGCTACGCGGCCATCGGGCTGTTGGGCGCTGAGGGTGAGGCCGGTGTAGCCTTTGAGATTCGTGCCGATGTAAATCTGGTCGCCCAGGTTGAGTTGTGAGACGAACGCGGGGCGATGGATGCAGCCAGTGGGCGGGCCGATGTTTGGCGGCAGGGTGGCCTCGGGCGTGGACGCAGGAGCGAGGTCTTGGGATTGAGAGGTGACGGGAGTGACAGCCGCGACCGTCGGTTGTTCGGACGCTCGTTGCCGCATCGCCCACCAGCCCCCGCCCGCAATGACCGCCACGATGATGGCTCCCACAACCAGCCAGAGCCATCGGGCGGTTGAAGCGCCCGAGGTTTTGTTTCTGGCATTGGATGAAGCTCGCTGCGAGCGTTTCTTTCGTGATTTCTTGCTCATCGAGGATCAAGGCGCGCCGGGAACCAGGGGGAAGACGAATTTCCAGACAGTCGGAGAATCGGGCGTTTGGTTGTCGGGATCATCGTTGTTGTCGCATAAGACGCCGCTGTAACCGCCGATTTCAGCGATATCGCAATGATTGCACACTGTATTGCAGTCCCGCCAATCCACACTGCCTTCTGTTTCGTTATCTCGCACATAAAGATAATCCATCTGCTTGGAATCATCGCGCCAGGTGGTGAAAGCCTTGGAGGCATTATTGCTGAGATCGTTGTATTCAATGTAAAGAATGCCATAACGATAGTCGCTGGCGCCTTCGTAAGTGTAGTAAACGAATCCTGGCCCCTGGTTGTTGTTGACATCATTGTGGTGCAGGTAGATATATCGGGAATGGGGGAACTTGCCTCCGGCGATGGCGTTGCCGTGCATATCGTTGCCTGCGACCTCCACGTTCGTACTGCGAGCCAGATCGATGCCGTATTCATTGTTGCCCGAAAGCTGGTTGGAATAAATCAGGCCATCGCTGGTTCCCACACTGCTATCATAGCTGGTTTCGATCTTGGCCGCCACGCCATGCATGCCGCGGGTGGCGTCATTGAAACGCGCCGTGAAATGCGAAGTGTTCCTGAATCCAAAAACCTGGCGGTTGGCGTCGAACGCTTCCACCTTTTCGACGAGAATGTTGTCACAGCCATAATCGAAGTTGACAGCCATGGTGTCGCCGCCGCCAGCGCTATCCGAGTTAGCGTCCACAGTCATCTCTCGCACAATGACGTTGTGCACGCCATACCCGTGCATCGCCGTGCCCGGGGCGCTGGGATAATCGGTCATGCGGATGATGGTTTGTCCCATGCCCGCGCCCTCGATGATGAGATTGCTTTTGAGGACGATGTCCTGGGGCGTCTCGATGGTGCATGCGGGCAGGATGATCTTGCCGCCTTCGGGAGGCACGCTGTCGATCAAGCTTTGCAGGGCGCTGCCGTTGCAATCAGAAGCATCCAGGTAATAGGTGTTGGCGTCGGGCACGGTAAAGCCCTGAAAGCCCCAGTCGGGATGCTGCAAGGGCAGACATTCGCCAGTTTTGATGCGGCAGAATTCATTCGCAGGACAGGCCGTTACGTCCGTCGAGCAATCGACCTGGGGCGTATCGCCCCTCTCTGCATGCGCCACGGAGGCGATCATCCACGCGCCGAAGAGCGCCATGATGGCCAGCCCCAGCAGCATCGTTATGCGGCGATAAAATCGAGAAGACATTTTCCCTTTCCTTGTGTGAGTGAGTTATTTCGAGATGGGAATGAACATGGGCCCGGACCAGCAGGGCCAGATTTTCGTTACGTACATGCCGTTTTCCACCACCTTGTCGGCCCAACAGTATTCATGGCCCGGTCGGTCGTCATTCTCCACCACGGGCACATACCAGATGACGATATCGGCGTCGACGATGGATTCGCCGTCGATGAACACCTCGGGGCCCTGACGATAGTCGAGGTTGCAACACACGCCCAGGGTGAGCATGTCCGCATCGCCTTCATCGGGGTGGTGTTTGACCACATAGGTGAATGCGTTGTCGCCGCGGCCGCCATCGCCGAACTGGCCGCGGTTGGGTTCGATATAGTAGCCGCTGTCATCCTGGTTGGTGACGCGGTAGAGATAGCCTTCGGGCGTGAGGGGCGTGTCGGGCGTTTCCTTGAACCATTGTTCCTTTTCCCACACCTTCCACTCGCTGCCGTCCCATTGGGCGAAGGTCTGTCCCCCGCCATCCGGGGCCACGGGATCGATGCGGTAGAGAAAGCGGTAGACCGCGTCGTTGCCGCAGCCGCGGCCCAGGTTCGCGGCCATCACCCGAAAACGCCCGTCTTTGTAGAATTCGTAGCGCTGGTTGTAGCGATAGTTGCAGGGCTGGGGCCACAGGGGGTGAACGAAGTCCTGGTTGATGTAGAAGCCGATTTCCTGACCGTCGTCGTCGGTGATAGGCCCGATTTCGGGCGGACTCATAGCTACCACCGCGGCGGAGCTGAACATGGGACAGCCGATGGCGTCGCTGTAGCCAAACTGATCCTGGGTGGAGTAGCTGACGTGATAATCCACCAGTTTGACGCTGCGCAGCACGGGCTCGCCCTGGAAGGCCACGTCGGAAAGGCGCAGGCCGTCGGACGCGGTGAGGATGAAGTCCATGCGCCAGCCATCTTTCTCCAGTTCGTGGCTCTGCCGACAGTATTCCTCGAAGATGTCCTGGCGCTCCACGGTCTCTTCGGTGGGCAAACCGCCGCTGTAATCACCGTAGTCGGTCCAGCGCACGGCCACGAGTTTTTTGTCGGTGAGATCGACGATGGCCCATAGCGCCTTGTCTTTCATCTCGAAGGTGGGGGCCACGCAGAGATGATGGGAAAGCTCGCAGGCAGTGTTGTTGAAGGTGGTTTTCACGCCCGCCATGGTGGGTGCGTCCGGGTCGGGCTTGAAGCCCAATTCTTTCTCCACCTCCGGCGCGTTGACCGCGATGTCCATCGCTTCGCGAATGAGATGGGGCGGCAGTTCGGGCGAGGTTTCAGGCATGGCGTCCACATTCACCACCTGCTGGTTGTCGATATCGACCATGACCACGTAGGTGGTGTTGGTGGCCCAGTTGTAGATATCCACTCGATAGCAGGTGACGGTTTTGCATATTTCGCTTTCGGAGGTGATGTCGCTTTCGCGGGCGGGATAGACGCCGAAGACTTCAGCTCGCAGCGGCTGGCCAGTTTTGGGATCGGTGGTCAGCTTTTGCAACAAGGGGCTGTTCATGGCCACGTTCTGGGCCAGTTGTTGCTTTTCATCCAGCTCCTCGGCCAGGGGCGTGATGTGATTGGCCGGGCTGAGGGTGGGGATGGCGATAATGGCCGGAGCCGTCTGCGTCGCGCCTTGTTCCACCGGCGCGGTGGGCGCGACGGGGGCGGGCGTTTCTTGCTTGCCGCATCCCGCCAGCAGGAGCAAAGAAAGAATCAGGATTGGGAGTAGAAGACGTTTGGTGGTGGTCATATTTTTATCTGCGGGTAGTAACCCGTGAAGCATGGTTCAGATCGTCCATAGACATAGAACGTCGGACGTTGGACGCTATTTTAGTAACTACTAAGGTCGCGCCGCCGCTTTTTGCCACGAAGACACGAAGAAAAGCGAAGGCACGACGTATTTTTCTTTATTTTTCCTTCGTGTCATCGAAAAACTTCGAGCCTTCGTGGCTTTTGGCGGCCTAAAGTCAAGTACGTTAGCAGTTACCTATTTTACCGCGAAATTTTGATATTGGCGATGAGAGAGTGCGGGAACAAACGACTCACAGGGGTATGATACAACAAGACGGGCGGCCGGACGCAATGCTGGACGCCATCGGAAAGATCATGGCGGAATTTTCAAAACAAGACCCCGCCAGTGGGGACGGGGTCTTGGTGAGT
>JALXCB010000076.1 GCA_026991225.1 Anaerolineae bacterium
GGGCGTGGGCGCGTCCAGGGGATGGGGCGGGTCGCCCAGCAGGGCGATGCGGCCCAGGCGACGGCGCTGCTTGCCCCCGCGCAGGCTCTCGGCCAGGTCCACGATCTCGGGCCAGCGCAGCGTGCCCAATAGCGCGTCCACTTCGGGCACCGCATCGAGGATTTTATCGCCATCCCGTTCGGCCATGCAGCCCGCGGCGATGAGCGCCTGGCGCTTCTTCTTGCCCTGGCCCAGATCACGCAGCACCGCGATGCTTTCTTGCTGCGCGGCCTGGAGAAAGCCGCAGGTGTTCACGATGAGCACGTCCGCCTCGTCCGGGTCGGTGACGGCCCGATAGCCCTTTCTTGACAGCAAGGTCGCCATGGCCTCACTGTCCACCTGGTTTTTCGGGCACCCCAGGGTAAGGATGTAGTATGCGGGAGGTTTTGTCACAGATTTATCCAACTGAACACGGATTACTGAATGCTACCCGCCCGGCGCGGGCGTTCCCGTGGGTTCGGGCGTGGTCGTGGTTTCCACCGTGGCGCTGGGGGTTGGAAGGGGCGTGGGCGTGATCTCGACCACCTGGCCATCCTGAATTTCCCAGTCGAAGACCACGATTTCGCCGATATCGCCCAAAGGCGGCATGGGCGTCCCATCCAGGGTCAGCTTCACCCCGCCCGCGTTGCCCGTGAGGAATTCGAGGATCTTGTAAGCGACGAATTCCTGGTCGAAACCGGGGTCCACCAACGATTCCACCTGCACCTGGCCGTCGGTGACGACGCGCAGCCAGGTGGTGCTGGTGACGACGACGCGCAACCGGATGGCCTCCGCGGGCGTCGGCGTCAGGGTGGGGCTGGGCGTGATGGTGGGGGTGTCGGTCGGGCCCGTGGTGGAGGTGGGGGTGAAGGTGGCGGGCAAAGGCGCGCTTCCCTCTTCTGTGGGCGGGGGCGCGGTGGCCGTGGGCGTTTCGCCGATGATAGGGGCTCCGGGCGCTTGTCCCTCGGGCGGGAGTTCCACGGTCGCTGTGATGTTTTCGCCGCCATCGGCCCGCCCGCGCAGGTAGGGAAATCCATACGCGAACAGCAGATAGACCAGGATGGCGAGGGGGATCAGGAGGAGCAGAAAGCCGAGGATGCGGCGGAGGATGCGCGGTCGCCGCGTTGCAGCGCCGTAGATATCGAGATCGATGGGACGATAGTCCGATGCGCTGTTTTCGGAGGCGTTGGCCGGCGCAGTGGGCGCAGGCGCGAGCGCAACCTGTTCATCGAACTGGGCGACCAACTCGGCGGGGTCCAGCCCCAGATAGGTGGCATACCGGCGCAGAAAACCGCGGGCGGCCACCGGATTGGGCAGTTCATCCCAATCGCCCGATTCCAGCGCGTTCAGGTAGCGTTGACGAATGCGGGTGTCCGCTTCGACATCGGCCAGCGAGAGGTCTTTGGATTCCCGCGCCTGGCGTAGGAGTTGTCCGATTTCTATCATAAGAGACGAGAAAAGGCGAGATTGGTTGGCGCAAAGTGGTTGAGCTCACACAACCATCATCTGATTAGGGTGTGTCCTTTTTCGGTTGAGGAGTCTCACCGCAGTACTCGCCGACTGAAGTCGGACTCTTCTGGCCTACGGCCGGTGGACGGCGGAGGCCGTCCAGTTTTCCGGTCGACGAAGGTCGACCATCGGCGCCATCGAATCCTCCTTCCTTATTTCCTCCCCCGCCCGTCTCGAAGCGGGGGAGGAAGCAAAGGAGGGGGCTTGCGCCTAAACAGCCCGAGTTCACTCGGCCAGTGCGTCCGGCTAACGCCAACTCATTTAGGACGCACCCATCTGATTATGCGGCGTGAAGGGAAAATTGTCAAAGATCGGAGATAAAAAGGTCATCTGAAAAAGAGGCGTCTGGTCATGGCGTGGGATAAACATTTGGCAATCGTCTGCGTTTCGTAGAAAATGAAGGTCGACATGGAGACGCATCGGTTGCAGCGATTGAACACCTGTTTTCTGCGTCTGTTGCTGATTGTGGCGGCGGCGTTGGCGGTTCTGGTCGCGCTTTGGTTTTATCAGGGGGGATGGGATCGGATGCAGCGTTCCCGGCTTCTGGCCCGAATTTTGCCTGAACAGGTGATTGCTGGCCCTCAGGTGGCCATCATCTCCGGGCATCGAGGCTTCGATTCGGGCGCGGTGTGCGACGATGGCGCGATGGAAGCGCTGGTCAACGAGGAGATCGCGAATCGCGTGGCGGACCTGCTGAAGAAAGAAGGCGTTTCGGTCGAGGTGCTGGACGAATACGATCCCCGCTTGGAAGGGCTGAAAGTTCAGGCTCTGGTCTCCATCCACGCAGATTCCTGCATCGACCAGAGCGGGTTCAAAGTGGCCAGCGCCGAACAAACGGTGATTTCCCAGCAGGATGCGCTGCTGGTTTCCTGCTTGAAGGAGCGCTATGCCCAGGCGACGGGGCTGTCTTTCCGGGCCTCGGCCATCACCAAAGATATGACGCAATATCACGCGTTTCAGCGAGTGGCGGATGACACGCCCGGCGCGATCATCGAGACGGGCTACCTGGGCGGCGACCGGGCGCTGCTGGTGGAGGATCCCGACCGGGCGGCTCAGGGCATTGCCGCGGGCATTCTTTGTTTTCTGGATGCGCAGGCCGAGATGGCCAGGACGCCCACTCCCGAATGATGGAGGTTTCTCATGGTGAATCGATTTTCCGTACTGGTTGGATGGACGCTGGTTGCAGGATTGGCCCTGCTGTTATTGGGTTGCCAGGCGGTTCCATCGTCGCTGCCCACATCGACGCCACCGGCTCCAACTGTATCCGCTGTTCACAAAACGACGCCCGCGTTATCGCCAACCCCTTTGCCGCCAACCGACACGCCCTCTCCTGCCCCACCCCCTCTTCCAACTTCGACGCCGACGCCGATTCCCACGCCTTCGCCGCTTCCACCATCGCCAACGCCCACGCCCTCTCCCATGCCCTCGCAGGCCTCCATCCCCATGCTCACATGGGCGCGGGCCGAGAATCCCGACTATGATGGCGACTGGCAGGTGTGGGGCGCGCTGACGGGCATTTCCGATATCGCTATCGATGGAGACACGATCTGGATCGCCAGCACGGGGTTGCTCGCCCTCGACCAGACGCACAACACCCTCACGCACTATCTCTTCCCCACCTTCCCTCTGCCTGGCAACTCCCTGCACAGCGTCCTCTACCAGGACGGCGCTCTCTATGTCAGCGGCGACGCGGGGGTGAGCATTTGGCGCGGCGATGATTGGATCACGTACTCGGCCAGCGAGATCGGGCTCGATCTCGATTTCAACGCTCCCCTGGCGCTGCAAGAAGGAACGCTTTGGGTGGCGGGTAAAAAGAAGCTGGCCCGGCTGAACGCCGACGGGCGTTGGGAAACCTTTCAGCCCAAGGCATTGAGGGAGAAGGGGACCATCAATCGCATGGTTGTGGAAGATGGCATTCTCTACGTGATCGTGGGCGGTATGGGCGAGGACGCTCGTCGCGACGTGTATCGTTTCGAGGATGGGGAGCTTGTGAAGGTGGATCGCCCTGAACTCGCCTTTTTCAAGGCCACCAACGGCGATCTGTGGAAAGGTGAAAGGAACGCGCTTTCTTACAGCAAAGATGGCGGTCAGACATGGGAGGAGGCGCTTTCCGAGGGAGGCGCCTGGTTTGTTCCTTTGGCCGAGGATGACCAGGGGCGAATATACGCCCGCGCACGCTTCCCTAATCAATTGTATGTGTTCGAGGAAAACAAGCTGGTGGGAACGTATGATTTGCAGCGATCCGATGCGCCCGAGATCAACTTTATCAACATTCTGCAATGGGACGACGCAGGACGCCTATGGATCGCCACCGACGGTCGAGGCCTGACCATGTTCGATGGCAGGCGCTGGCGCAACTGGCAGCCCGAAAATAGCCATTTGCGGGATGACGCCATCCGGGCCATGCTGGTTACCAGGGACAAAGTGTACGCCGGGGTGCGCAGCGGCGCCGCCAGCGGCGGTCTCAGCGTCTTTGATATCGCCAGCGAAACCTGGACGAATTACTGGCCCGATGAGAGCCCGCTCAGCTATGGCGGCGTGGGAGGTCTGGCCGAGGCCAAGGATGGCCGCATCTTTATGATGACTTCCGACGGCGCGCTCAACATCCTCGATGGCGAACAATGGTCTTACGCGTCCATGCCCATCCCGAAAAACGCGCTTCCCACCTATACCGACGGCTTTTTCGATCCCACTGGCGTCTACTGGGTGGCGACCGACGCCATTCCCCTGGGCGTTTGGGGCTATGATGGCGAGAAGTGGACGAATTTCCGGCTGCCCGTTGGCATCAAGTCGATGGTCATGGACTCCCAGCGGCGGCTGTGGCTGGGGACGGACGCCGGGCTGTTGGTGCGCGATATCAACGGCAAATGGCTGCTTTACGCCCCCGATGCGTTGGGAATCCAGGGCGTCAGCGCGGGTTGGATCGAGGATATCGCCATCGACAACGCGGGGCGGGCGTGGTTGATGACCCTTGAGGACCTGGTCATCTTCAATGGCGCAGAGTTGCAACACATCACGCCGGCTGAGCGGGTCGGGAAGCCGTTCTGGGGCGAGGCCATCGCCTTCGATCAGGAGGGAAGGGCCTGGCTGGAGGCCAGCGATTTGCTGGTGCGCTTCGATGGCGAGCCGGAGATCGGGCCCTTCGCGGGCCTGACGCTGCCCCCAACCCAGACATTCAGGGACAAGGATTTTCTGTTGTTCTTCCCCGCGGAGTAAGCTGTTTACGGAACCGCCGATAAAAGAAAAAGCCCCCGGAGGCGCCTCCGAGGGCTTTCTGGTGACCCGCCAGGGACTCGAACCCCGAACCCGCTGATTAAGAGTCAGCTGCTCTGCCAGTTGAGCTAGCGGGCCGCGTTTTTCTTATTATATCCAGCTCGCCCCTTCCTGTCAAAGCAGTGCCGGTTGAAAAGGGTGCGTCCCAGAAATTTGGCGACGCAGACGACCTCCGGGAGGTGGCGGCAGAGTTTTGGTCAAAATGAAGCGTTTGGCGCCACCTTCCGGAGGTCTTGCCAAAAAATGGGACACACCCGTTGAAAAACCAGGGATGGAGAATAGTCCATTGCCCGGGTATGCTATAATAGAAGCATGAGTAGCCTGTCTCTTTCCTGGATGCGAGGACTTTTTCGCACGGCCCGGGCCAAAGCCGTGAGTCGCGCCGCGTTCGGCGATGATAAAAATCGACTGGTCGTGGTCTATCGCGCGGCTAATGAGATCGAGGCGGCGCTGGTGATGGCCCTGTTGGACAGCGAGGGCATTCCCGCTATCACCAGCGGCGAGTCAGTGGGCAGCGTGTACGGCATGCAGTTCGGGCCATTGGCCGAGGTGAAAGTGCTGGTGAAGCGGGCCCTGGCCCCGCGGGCCGTGCAGATCATCGAGGAACGCCACCTGGGCCTGGACGAGGAGGAAATCGAGGATGAGGCGAGCGGGGATGAGAATTGAGGGATTTGGCGGGGACTGGAGGGCAAAATGGGCGCTTGCTTACCGATTCTCATCGAATTCTAACGTCCAATTCATCGTAGGATTATTTTTCGTCGCCCTGGCATGTTATAATAACCATGCTTTATCCGACATTATCCCGCCGCCGGCCCTGTTGGTGGCGTCAACCGGAGTTTTATGTATGACTGAAAACGTCGTTTCGCAACCCAAGATTGCGGCCAAGAATCCCAACAAGAAACTGAAGTTCATCATCGGGGGCATTCTGATTGTGCTGGCCATTGCCTATCTGGGCTATGGTGCTATCAAGAATACCGGCGCATACTACATCCCCCTGGACGAATTGAACCAAAACCCTCAGGCTTATATAGGGAAGAAAATTCGCGTCTCGGGCGCGATCGTTCAGGGCAGCGAGGATTGGGACGCCGCCAACCTCATGCTTCGTTTCGCGATGACCGATCAGACCGGTCAGGAAGTGCTGGTCAGCTTCCATGGCAGCCGTCCCAGCAATTTCAGTCGAGCTACCGAGGCCATTGTCGAAGGCGAAATCGGGCCGGATGGCACATTCCAGGCCGACAATCTGCTTCTGAAATGCCCTTCACGGTATGAGGAAGCGCCCGAGGTCACCCAATTCGAGGCGCTCCCCGAAGGCCAGTGATCATCCATCCACAATCAACGTGGCTCCGCCTTTTTTGTCCATCTTACGCGGTCGTCTGAGCTTCAGGCGGCCGCGTCCACATTCATTTCTCCAATGCGGATTTCAATGACGCGATCATTTCTTCGGATTTCAATCCTTCTCTTCGTGCTGGCGCTCGGTTTGGGGGTGGGGATGAATCAACTGGAAGGCAAGGCGTTTGCACAGGATGGCGGGGGGCATGAGCCCGTAGGGAAAGCCTATCGGGGTGAAACTATTTTCCTGCAGCGCTGTGCATCCTGTCATGGCGAAAAGGGCGATGGCAACAGCGCCCTGGCCGACCAGTTGCCCGACACCCTGCCCGATTTCACCGCGCCCGATTACGCCGATGGCAAAACGCCCCAAGAGCTTTTCGATGTCATCACCAACGGGCGCATGGACAAGATGATGCCGCCCTGGGGCAACGAGTTGAGCGAGGCGGACCGCTGGGACGCGGTCGCCTACATTTGGTCTTTGCATCTTACCCCCGACCAGATCGCCCAATCCCAACAGCTTTACGAACAGAATTGCGCCTCCTGTCACGGCTCCAGCGGCGCGGGCGTGGAAGAAGGAACGCCCGACTTGCGCAATCCTCAATGGCTGTCCGCGACGGATGATGACATCATCGCCGCCATGACCAGTGAAGCGCATCCCGACGTCCCGGATGTGGGGGAAAGTGACCTGCCTTTGCTGGCGAACGCGGTGCGCCGCTTCAGCCTGGGTTTCGACCAGACCGAGGTCGTGGTGGAAGGCTCGGGTGACGTCAGCATCCTGGTCAAGAACGGCACCACGGGCGATATCCTGCCGAACCATCCCGTACGATTGTATATCTTCGAACAGGATCAGTTTGCCGATATGCGCGAGGGAGAGACGGATGGGGATGGCCGGGTGCAGTTCACCGGGCTTCCTACAAATCCCACCTGGACGTATATCGCCGAAACCTCGTATCAAGACCTGACTTATCACAGCGAACCGGGGCAATTTGCGCCCGACGCTGACATGCTCGACCTTACCGTTTCGGTGTACGATCCCGGAGCCACGAAGGATTCGGTGAGCATCGAGCGCGCACACTGGCTCATCGATCTCACCACGCCCGGCTTCGTGGACGTGGGCGAGGTGTACGTTTTCGCCAATGCGGCGGACCGGGTGTATGCGGGCGAGAGGCCGGACCCCAACGCCGCGCCGCGGGTGCTGGAGATTCCACTGCCGGCGGACGCCATCAACATCAATGTGGATGGACAAAACGTCGAAGGCCGTTTTCAGATCGACGGCACGACGGTCATCGACACGCAGCCCTTGCCGCCGGGCACGATCCAGATTTTCCTGCGCTATTCCCTGCCCGTGGTGGATGGTCAGGTCGTCGTCTCGCACCCGTTGCTTTATTACACCCGCATGTTGAACCTGCTCGCGCCCGACATCGGCATCACGGTGGATGCGCCCGACTGGCAGGAGGATGATCCCATCCCCACCGAAGGGGGCGATTTCCTGAATTACACCATCCTCGACCTGCCCGCGGGCGCAGAGCCCAAGGCGGTCATCAGCGGCATCACCGAAGAGACGGTGACCCAGAACGCTGCGGGCGAGCCTCAGCAGGTCATCGACCGGGGCGCGCCGCCCGGCATCTCCGGCTTCCCCGCGTTCCCCTGGATTTTGGCTGGATTGGGCGTGCTTGTACTGGGTTTGAGCGTTGTCATCGGTTGGCGAAAGCACAAGCAGACGCTGGCCGCGGCCCCGGCCCTGCGCGAGGAGCAGAAGAGATCGCTGGCGATTCAGATCGCGGCTTTGGATGACGCGTTCGAGGCGGGCGAGATCCCGCGCGGTCAGTACGACGAGCAGCGCAATCTGCTCAAGCTGCAACTCATCGCCCTGCTGCGCCAGGAGCGGGAAGAAATGGGCGAGGGGGAGAGCGTCAACATGCTGGATCAAACCCCGAAGATCCATCCCGAAGAGGAGACGCCCGAAACGCCCGTCACCCCAGACATCGCGACTGAGGAAGAGACCGAGGAATCCAGGGATGACAACGCCGCTGATTGAAGTCGTCCATCTTCGTAAGGCGTTTGGACGTCACCGCGTGCTCAAGGGCATCGACATGAGCATCGAAGCGGGCAGCTCCGTGGTCATGTTCGGCCCCAACGGCGCGGGCAAGACCACCTTCCTGCGCATCCTCTCCACCCTGAGCAAGCCCACCTCGGGCACGGTGCGCGTTTCGGGCGTGGACATCAAGAACAATCCCGAGGGCATCCGCCAATACCTGGGCCTGGTCAGCCATGCGCCTTTGCTTTACGATGACCTCACCGCCTACGAAAACCTGCGCTTTTACGCCCGACTCTACGACCTGGACGCGCCCCACGACCGCATCCGGGAGCTGCTGGAGCGGGTGGGACTGTGGCATCGCCGCCACGACCTGGTGCGCACCTTCTCCCGCGGCATGGTGCAGCGCATGGCCATCGCCCGGGCGCTGCTGCACAACCCGCCCATCCTCCTGCTGGACGAGCCCGACACGGGGCTGGACCCCCAGGCCGCGGAGATGATGACCGACCTGCTGCGGGAGATCGGCGGCAGCGAGCGCACCATCATCATGACAACCCACCATCTGGAGCGCGGGCTGGAGCTGGCGGACCGGGTGGTGATGCTGGTGGGGGGGCTTATCGTCTTCGATGCGCCCGCATCCGACATCGCTTACGACCAGTTGCGCCCCCTTTACGACCAATACGTGGGCGAGGGGGCGGTGACATGAAGCGTTATCTCAGCGTCGTTTGGGCGGTTTTGTGGAAGGATCTGCGCATCGAATTGCGCAGCAAGGACATTTTCACCAGCATGGCCGTCTTCGCCGTGCTGGCGGTGATGATCTTCAACTTCGCCTTCGAACTGCGCGTGCCCGACAAGACCGTGGTCATTCCCGGCGTGCTGTGGGTGACTATCACCTTCTCGGGCGTGCTGGGCCTGGGCCGGGCGTTCATCAGCGAAAAGGATCGAGGCAGCATCGCCGGGCTGCTGCTGGCGCCCGTCGACCGCAGCGCCATCTACTTTGGCAAGATGCTGGCCAGCCTCATCTTCATCCTCGTGGTGGAGGCCTTTCTCCTGCCCTTGATGGTTATCTTTTTCAACACGAACTTCATCTCCCTGCCCCTGATCCTGCTCCTCTTTCTGGGCACCCTGGGTTTCGCCGCGGTGGGCACGATTTTTTCGGGCCTGGCCGTGAACACCCGCACCCGGGAAATCCTCCTGCCTGTCCTCCTCTTCCCCGTGATGCTGCCCGTGCTGATGGCGGGCATTCGGGCCACCATCGGCTTTATGGAAGGCGACGCCCTCGCGGACATGATGAAGTGGTTCAACCTCATCATCTTTTTCGATATCCTTTACATCGTCGTCGCCTACCTCACTTTTGATTATGTGGTTGAAGAGTAGAAAGCGAAGCATCATGAGGCTGTGTCAGCGCGGGAAGCCGGAGATGCCGGGCAGCGCGCCGATACCGATGAAAATGAGAACGCAGATTTTCGCAGATGCTTCGCAGATTTCCACTGATTACTGATAACTGATCACTGATTACTTTATTTTCATAGCAGAGGTCACGCCTATGAGTTTATCTCGCCGTTTATTGCAAATCCTGAATTTTGTGGCCCTCATCGCCATGCTCATCGCGCTCTACATGGCCCTGATCCAGGCGCCCGACGCCATCAACGTGGATCCCTCCATACGGCCCGCCCAGCGCATCATCTACTTCCACGTGCCATCGGCCTGGTCCAGTATGCTGGCCTTTTTCGTGGCCTTCGTCGCCAGCATCCTCTACCTCGTCACCAAACACGTGCGCTGGGATATCTGGGCCCGGTCCGCGGCGGAGTTGGGCATCGCCTTCACCGTGGCCGCCATCATCAGCGGTTCGCTGTGGGCCAAGCCCGCCTGGAACACCTATTGGACATGGGACCCGCGTCTGACCACCTACACCATCGTCCTTCTCCTTTACATCGCCTACTTCATGCTGCGCGGGGCCATCGACGAGCCCAGCCGTCGCGCCCGATTGGCCGCGGTGTATGGCATCTTTGCCTTTCTCAGCGTCCCCCTCACCTTCATGTCCATCCGCTGGTGGAACACCATCCACCCGGTCATCGTGGACGCTCCCGAAAACACCAGTAAATTCGGGCTGAGCCCGAACATGCTCACCGCGTTCATGGTCACCAATGCCGCGTTCGTCATCCTCTTCGTCACGTTGCTGGCCAACCGCATCTCTCTGGGGTGGGCTGAGGAGCGCATGGACGCATTGAAGGAGCGGTTGAACTTCTGAACTCATCCCCGCCAGACAACGAAAATGATTCATGCCAACCGGACACGGGAAGCCAATCCCGTGAAACGTAATACGTGATGCGAAAGGTCTTGATGTTTTGCGTTTGACGTTTGATGTCAGTTCCAACTCGCTTAACGTTGACTTTCAATATCTTTTGCATACAACCTCAACTCTTGAGCATAGGAGTTTTATCATGACCTATCTTGCCGCCGCCTACGGCGTTATCTGGCTCGCTCTTTTCCTGTTCGTCTTCAGCATCTTTCGTCGCCAAACCCGAATCGACGCCGAGATCGATGCGCTGGAAGATGCGTTGGAGCGTCTGGAACGGAAATGATGTAATCTTTTCGTCATTTATTGCATCTACGATAGAGGCGACGCGGGCCACAGCTCGCCGATCCGGATGAAAATGAGAACGCTGATAACGCGGATGTGATGCTGATTTTCGCAGATTTTTTCTTCATCATCTGCGTCCTCCAAATCTATTTTCACAGCAGGCGGCCCGAGCGATAGCTCGCCGATACCGATGAAAACGCCTCGCGGCCAGGTTGGCGCGGGAAGCCAAGCATGTAATGCGTAATGCGTGATGCGTAACGATCTCACGTTTCACGTTTTCACGCATCACGCCCGCTGTCGCCTCGCCCCACGTCGGCCTGGCGATCTCAATCCTAATCCTGGTCCGAATCCTATTTCATAGCAGGAGTCCTTATGCAGACAGCCGTCTCCCAAAAACCGATTGTCAGTCCCCGCACCACCTTTTTCCACGCGGTTGCCCTGGTGCTGGGATTCTCCATCATTTTCACCCTGTTGGGGGCCTCGGTGGGGTTGCTGGGCAATCGGGTGCTCTATGACCTGATGCCGGTCATCACCCGCGCGGGCGCCATCCTCCTGATCGTGTTCTCCATCAAGGTGGCCCATGTGCGGATGAGTTACGTGGGATGGGCCATTACCGCGGTCGTGTTTGGCGGCATCGCTTATTGGTTGGACCAGTATCAGTTCGATCCGGCCATCCGCTTGCTCGACGCCCTGATCATCGCCCTGGCTGTGTTCTCGGGCGCTGGTTGGGACAAATTCGTATTGGCCATCTTCGCGGTGCTGCTGGCCGGGCTCAGCTTTCTCACCAGCGACGCCTTCACGCTCCCGCTCAAAGCGATCGAATCCGTCCTCATTGCCGCCACCATCTATTTCGGCAACCTCACGGACGTGTTCGACCGGGAATTCCGCATGGATATGGGGGATAAATTCGGGAGCGAGGCCAGCTATTGGCGCAGCGGACTGGTGGGCGTCATCTTCGCTGCAGGGTGGACGCCCTGCGTGGGGCCCATTCTCTCCGCCATCTTGCTGCTGGCCGCGCAGGAACAAACCTGGGTGCAGGGCGGTCTGATGCTGGCGGCCTATTCGCTGGGCCTGGGCGTGCCTTTCCTGATTGCGGGCGCGTTTTTCTCCAAACTCACCGTCTATCTCCCCCGCTTTTACAAATGGCTGCCTACCATCAGCATCATCAGCGGCGTCTTGCTCATTCTCATCGCCCTGCTCCTCTACACCGACACGCTGGCCCGTCTTTCCCAGTATGGCTCCTTTCTCAGCTTCGAGAACACCCTGGTGGGTGAGGGCGGCACGACGAATATCACGCTTCTCCTGGCCTTTTTGGGCGGCCTCGTCTCCTTCCTCTCGCCCTGCGTGCTGCCGCTGGTGCCGGCCTATCTGGGTTATCTCAGCGGTACGGTCGTGGGCGCCGCCAATGTGGCTATGGAGGAGGAGTAGTGCGACGTCGCGGCATTCTCTGCCTGAGTTCACACGGCTTGCGATGGGTGTAAGCGCAACTTCTTCATCGCGGCTGGATTCATAATCGACCTCGATTAAGGTAGTGTCGAAAATGGCCAAAAAACCGAAACAATACAAATCCAAAACCCACAAAAAGAAATCAAGCAGCAATCGTCAACTTTTCATCGGCTTGTTGGTCGTGGGCGTGATCCTGGCGGTGGTTGCAGGCATCCTGCTCGTTCGGAACGGCTCCACGTCCGGAGGTTCGTCAGCCGATACCGCGAACATCCCCAAGGACCTGGCTGTGGCCACCCTGGCGGGCGTGAAAAATAGCGGTGCTCAGCCCGCCCAGGGCAGGCCCGCGCCCAATTTCGCCTTCCGTTATCCCGACGGCTCGACATACACCCTGGCCGATTTCAAGGGCCAGCCGGTGATCGTCAATTTCTGGGCCACCTGGTGCCCGCCCTGCCGCCGGGAGATGCCGGGCCTGGTGAAAGCGTATGAGACCCACAAGGATGATGGGCTGATGATCCTGGAGGTGGACGTGGCCGAACCCGCAGAGGCGGTTGAGCAGTTCGTCCAGGAATACAACATGACCATGCCCGTCATTTTGGACCAGCGTCAGGAGGTTACCCGGCTCTATCGCACCGACTCCTTCCCCACGTCATTCTTCATCGATAAGGATGGCGTGATTCAAGTGCGATGGGTGGGGTATCTGCCCGAGGAGCAGTTGGCGCTGAATCTGCAGAAAATCATGCCCTGAAATGGATGATCAACCCCTCGACCAACGCGTGCAGGCGATCCAGCCATCCTTCACGCTGAAGCTGGAGAGATGGGTCAATCGCGGGGTCGAGGGGTTCGTCAGGCACTGGCTGGCCTTCTTCAACCTGCTCTTCTTGGTGTATGTGGGTCTGCCCCTGCTCGCGCCCGTTCTCATGGAATTGGGCGCGGAGGCACCGGCGAGGGTCATTTACACCATCTATCGCCCGGCCTGCCATCAACTTCCCGAACGTTCTTTCTTCCTCTTTGGTGAGCAACCCGTCTATTCCCGCGCAGAATTGCCCGCCAACGGCGTGGCCGACAGCGACAATATCTTCGTGCGCCGCAATTACATCGGCGACCCGGAATACGGCTACAAGGTCGCAATCTGCGAAAGAGACGTGGCCATTTACGGCAGCATGTTCCTGATGGGGCTGATCTTCGCCCTCGCGCGCGGGCATCTGCCCAGGCTCAAGGCCCGCTATGTGCTGCTTTTCGCCCTGCCCATGGCCCTGGACGGCCTCACCCAACTGGTGGGGCTGCGAGAAAGCTCCTGGGCTTTGCGCGTGATCACGGGCGGGCTGTTCGGCATCGGCCTGGTGTGGTTCGCCTATCCCTATATCGAGGAGTCGATGAAGAAAACGGTCATCCGGAAGGAATAAAATGGCGGGCGGCAGCCCCGTAAACCGGTATCTCACGCAAAGGCGCTAAGTCGCAAAGGAAAAAAGAAGCAAAGAATTCTTGGCGGTCTTTGCGGCTCTGCGTGAGATCGATTTTCCATGCAGTCCCACGGCGGGCCAACCCGCGCCGATACCGATGAAAACGCCCCGCGGCCACGTGGGCGCGGGAAGCCAAGCACGTAATGCGTAATGCGTGATGCGTAACGATCTCACGTTTCACGTTTTCACGCATCACGCCCGTTGTCGTCTCGCCCAACGTCGGCCTGGAGATCTCAATCCTAATCCTGGTCCGAATCCTATTTTCATAGCAGTCCGATGGCGGGCAAGCCCGCGCCGATACGGACGAAAATGAGAACGCTGATAACGCGGATGCTTTGCAACGCAGATCATTTTTTGATTTTTATCTGCGTTCATCTGCTGCAATCTGCGTCATCTGCGTTCCCTAATCTTATTTTCATAGCAGGCTTTTCAATTTGGCGAATTCATATTGATAGCGTATAATTAGCTGTTGTCACTGAAAAACGCGCCCGACCGGGTGTATCTCGGCGGGTATTTCTTTGCCAGAAAACCGGAGGATTTTAGGTTGGCTACGCACAAATCTGCACTGAAACGTCATCGTCAAAATCTCAAGCGCCGCGAGCGCAACCGCCAGGTCAAAGGCGGCATTCGCAAAGGCGCGAAGCGCGTGCGCATGGCCGTGGAAGCGGGCGATATCGAGCTCGCCCAGGAATGGCTTGCCATCACCATCAAGCGGTTGGACAAGGCCGCGGAGAAGGGCGTCATTCACAAGAATAACGCCGCTCGTCGCAAGTCCCGGCTCACCCGTCTGGTCAATCAGGCGGCTGCTGCGCAGGCGCAGTAAACCCTAGCTTTTTTCGAGGCCTCCTGCTTCAAGCCAGGTCCGCACCCCCGCGGGCCTGGCTTTTTGTGCTTGAAGCGGGGCTCATCTCGGGGGATGGACGGAGAGATACTGTTCGAAGATAGCCAGCCACGGCCCGCCGATCTCATAGCTGGGCCAGCCCGTGGGCCCAGCCAACGCGAAAATGGCCGCGCCGATGACGTAGTCATCCTTCTGTAATTCCGCGTCATACCAGGCCAGTTGCTCCATATAAAACCCGAAGACGGAGCTCTTGACTGCGCCCTGGGCCTGCCAGAATGGTCCGAAATCCTGCCAGCCGCGAGCATCTCCGGGCCCCGGTCGATTCCCCACCAGCCCGTCGATGCCCGCCTCGGTGATGACCAGAGGGATGATCAGGTTCGCAGGCTGGAGATACCGGCGGTAGACTTTGCGGTAGCGGAGGGTCAACCAGCCCTCATCCCGCTCATCCGCTTCCGGATTGAGTTGATTCGTTCCGGCGCCGAACCACAGGTAGGGCGCGGAGTATTCGTGCAGGGCGAGATAGCCGCCGTGTTGCTTCGCAGCCTCCAGTGCGGGGAAGAATGCGGGCCAGAGTTCCAACGCGGGCTGGCCTACGCCGAAATTGCCCACACAGGATCGCACGCCCGCTTCGGCCAGCAGGCGCACCCGCTCCGCCTCGAATTGGGCCAGGCTGGCCATCTGCGCCTCATTCGAGACGACCGGCTCGTTGTAGGCTTCCCAGCAATCGATGGAAGCCAGGCGGCGGGGTTCGGTGGCGATGGGCAGGATGAGGTCGGCGAACTTGCGGGCCTCGGCGATGGGGTCCCAGTTGTTGAAATCGGGGTGGGGCAGGGGCGTGTAGCGGGCGACCAGAAAGACGTCGGGGTCGGTGCGTTTGATCTCGGCGACGAAGTTGGGGTCGTATTCCAGGGTTTTGACCAGGGCCAGGTTGCCCGTGCGCAGCAGATCGAAGAGCTGGGGATCGTTGCGGCCCACGAAGACGCCCAATTTGCTGGGCGGGCCCGGGGGGAAGGGCGTAGCCGTAGGCGTTGGCGTGGGGGAGGGCTTGATTTCGGGCGTGGGCGAGGGCAGGGGAGAAGCCATCTCTGTCCGGCCTGGATGCCTGAGGATGGGCAGATACTGGATGTTGGCGGATGTCGGGGAAGCTGTGGCCGCAGGTGCGGTCGTGGCTGTGGACGCCGCAATGATGGCTGCGGTGGGGGTCCAGGTGGGTTGTGCGGTGGGCGAGGGGTTGGCCTTTTTGCCACACCCAGCCAGCAACAAAATCCCCAACAAAAACAAAATCGCCAGGAGGACCGGGCGATGGCGTGAGGCGTTTAGGGTTTTCATCATGCGGGCATCTTACAGCATTTCGCCCGAGCGGGCAAGGGCGCGGGCTGCGCTCCGCAAGGCGCTGAAAGTCCCTCCAAACTGTAATTATACGTAACTGCTAAGGTCGCACCGCCGCTTTTTGCCACGAAGACACGAAGAAAACGAAGGCACGACGTATTTTTCTTTATTTTCCCCTTCGTGTCTTCGAAGGGGTGCGTCCCAATTTTTTGGCAAATTGCGTTGTCATCGGGAAAGCCGTCGCGCGGGCATTGCCCCTACACCCGGCGCTGAAGCGCCGGGCTACAAAACCACGCCGGGTGAACCCGGCTTTTGACGCGGGCTAGCTCTGAAAGCCCCCTTGAGGGGGCGTCGTTTCTAGCCCGGAGGTTCACCTCCGGGGCGCCCGGCGCAACGCGCCAATAATTTGGGACGCACCCGGCTCGAAGGAACGAAGAAAACTTTATATTTTCCCCTTCGTGCCTTGGTGTCGTCGTGCCTTCGTGGTTTTTGCTTCGCTATGAGGGGATACGCGTATAGTTGCTCCAGACTTTCAATCTCTCACATCGCTTATCGCACAAAGAGGAACGCGACCAGCGCAAAGGCCGCGAAATACATGACGGGGTAGAGCCAGATGCTGTATTTGTCGATGGTTTGGGCGATGGACTCCTTCTTGGTCACCTCCAATCGTTTCAGCCAGACGTTGAAGATGACCACAACGCCCGTGATCACAAAGGTCGTGATGTATGTTTTTGCTGCATGTAGAACTTCAGAAAAACGAGCCCAAAGATGAAGGCCAGAAGTCCCAGCCCCAGCCAGACGGGCTTCCAGTCCTCAGAGGTTTTCATATGGATCAGGCTGTTCTTTTGCCATTCCTCGTATTGATCTTCCAGGTGCATAGCGATTTCTCCGTGGGATGGTGACTGTTAAGGTCATTGGCCCAAATATCCTTTTTGTCACGAAGACACGAAGACGTTCAAAAAGATTTTATCCGTGTTTCCTCGTATCCGTGTTGAGCCAGCAGAGCTAACAGGCTACGTTAGCAGTCACGTGGGATGTCGAATGAGACAGCAATGTCGGTGTGTGATGTTTCAGTCGCATGTAGCGGGATCGTCACAGCCCGCGAGGGGATTGTGCCTGACCGCTTCCTGCTTTTCGTCGGGCAGAATGAATCGTTGCAGACTAACGCCCGCTTCGGCCAGGAATTGGCGGGCGAGATTGTCGGGATACTCGCCCGCATAGACGACGCGCTTGATGCCGGCGTTGATGATCATCTTGGCGCAGGTGAGGCAGGGTTGATGGGTGACGTAGATGGTGCCATCTTTGACCGAGACGCCATGATAAGCCGCCTGGATAATGGCGTTCTGCTCCGCATGAAGAGTGCGCACGCAATGCCCGTCCACGATCAGATGCCCCACGTCATCGCAGTGGGGCAGGCCCGAGGGGGAGCCATTGTATCCTGTGGTGAGAATGCGGCGGTCGCGCACGATGATGGCGCCCACATGGGCCCGGTCGCAGGTGCTGCGCTCGGCCACCTTCAGGGCGATGCCCATGAAATAGGCATCCCAGCTTGGACGCTTGCTCATGGCGCTCACCTCACCCGGTGCCGAACTGGCGGTCGCCTGCGTCGCCCAGGCCGGGGACGATGAACCCTGGCGGGGGATCGCCGGGCTTTTGAGGCTCGGGCGTGAGGTGTTTGTCCAATGCGGCCAGGTAGATATCCACGTCGGGGTGGGACTCGGCCAGATGCTTGACGCCCTCGGGCGCGCCGATGATGCCCATGTATTTGATGCGTTGCGCGCCCCAGCGTTTGAGGATATCCACCGTGGCCACGGCGGAGCCGCCCGTCGCCAGCATGGGGTCCAGGACGAGCACGACCTGCACCGTGGGAGCGATGGGCAGTTTGTTGTAGTACTCCACCGGCTTCAGAGTGCGCTCATCCCGGTAGAGACCGATATGCCACACTTCAGCCTGGGGCATGAGCTCCCAAATGCCGTTGACCATGCCCAATCCGGCTCGCAAGATGGGCACCAGTCCGATGCGCTCCTCCAGCTCAAAACCATCGGCCTCGGCCAGAGGCGTCTGCACCTTGATCGGCTTCAATTTCAGGTCTGCGGTGGCCTCGTAGGCCAGCAAAATCGTGATCTCCCGAATCAGATTCCGGAATTGCAGGGAATCGGTGTCCTTGTTTCGGAGGATAGTGACCTTGTGTTGGATGAGAGGATGGGTGGAAACATGCACTTTTGCCATGAGAGACGCTCCATGCTTTCGAGAAAAGATAAAAATCGTAACTGCTAAGGTATCGCCACCACTTTTTGCCACGAAGACACGAAGAAAAGCCAAGGCACGACGTATTTTCCTTGATTTTTCCTTCGTGTCTTCGAAAAACTTCGAGCCTTCGTGGCTTTTGGCGGCCTAAAGTCAAGTACGTTAGCAGTTACTAAAAATCTAACTCAGCCAGGTTGGCGCGGGAAGCCAATGCCGTAATGCGTAATCCGTGATGCGTAACGACCTCACGTATCACGTTTTCACGCATCACGCCCGTGGCAACCTCGCCCAATGAGAGCTTCGAGTTACTTTTGTAAACGAAGGCAACGTTATTTTCAATGCAACAAAAAGGCTGACGCTACCTGATTGTAACGCCAGCCTGCTGAAAGGTCAATTGACATGAACGGCTTCTTCAAGCCACTGGGAAATGCCATCGTGAGCGTTGTGGACTCATGCCTCGGCGAAGCATGCGTTCGACCTCGCTCTGACATTTGATGCACAGCGTGGCTTCGGGCTTGACTTCCAGGCGCTCTTTGGGAATCTCGGCGCCGCAGCGTTCGCAGATGCCATATTGGCCCGCCTCGATGATCTTGAGCGCATGCTCCACGTCGGCCAGCTTGGCCTCCATGGCTTCGAGCAAGGTCGCGCTTTTTTCGCGTTCGATGATGTCGGGATCAGCTTCTTCCAGGTCCATATCCACTTCGCCTTGCAACGTCTGTTTCAGCAGCTCCATATCTTCCAGCAGCTTCTCTCGCTCGGCAAGCAATTGTTGCTTGTTGTGTTCGATGAATTGGGCGTCCAGCATGTTGACCTCCAAAATGATAACTGAACCCTATGCCAGCCTCATCACAATTTCGATATCTGCCTATGCCATTGTTTCTGAGGATGAGGATTCCCTTGTGAGACGAATGCAATGTGTGAGAACTTACAAAGTGGTGTAAGGTTGGCGCGATTTTTTACCATAAATTCAAAATTTTTGCAAACTTTTCTTGTTCAAAAACAGGCAATTGATTTGTTGTAGAACAAACGACCGGGTATAATGGACGCATGTCCGAACGCCCGATTGATCCCAAACTTCAACCTGCAGACAGCCTGGATGCAGCCCTGCGCATCAAGCGTTTGGATGAGCTCTACGGCCAGGACAAAGTCCGCAACAACCTCGAGATTCTGATCGAAGCGGCGCGCAAGCGGGAAGAGACCCTGGACCACATTCTGCTCTACGGCCCGCCCGGCCTGGGCAAGACCACCATCGCCCACATCGTCGCCAACGAAATGGGCGTGAATCTCAAGGTCACCGCGGGCCCGGCCATCGAACGCGCGGGGGACCTGGCCGCGATCCTGACGAATCTGCGCCGGGGCGACATCCTCTTCATCGACGAGATTCATCGACTGGGCCGGGCCGTCGAGGAGATCCTCTATCCGGCCATGGAGGACTTCGCCCTGGATATCGTCATCGGCAAGGGGCCCAGCGCCCGAAACATCCGCCTGAAGCTGCCCCGGTTCACCGTCATCGGCGCGACCACCCGGCTGGCCCTGCTGACTTCGCCCCTGCGGGCCCGGTTCGGCGTTGTGCTCCGCTTCGATTTCTACGATGTCCCTTCCCTGGAGCGGATCATCCGCCGAGCGTGCGACCTCACCCAAACGCCTTTCACCGACGAAGGCGTGCGGGTCATCGCCCAACGCGCTCGCGGCACGCCCCGCGTCGCCCTGCGCCTCTTCCGCCGCGTGAGAGACTATGCTCAGGTGCGGGCCGAGGGCGTTATCACCCGGCCCGTGGCCGAGGAAGCCCTCGCCCTGCTGGAGGTCGACTCTCTGGGCCTGGACAGCCTGGATCGCACCGTGCTGGAAGCCATCATCGTCAAGTTCGGCGGCGGGCCCGTGGGCCTGGACACCCTGGCCGCATCCGTCAGCGAGGAGTCGGACACCATCATGGATGTGGTGGAGCCTTATTTGCTCCAACTGGGCTTTCTGGAGCGCACCCCGCGCGGGCGCATCGCCACCCGCCGGGCCTACGACCACCTGGGCATCCCCTATCCTTCGGAGCAAGCTTCGGCCAGCGACCAACCAACGCTTTTCGATTCGCTCATATTGGAATAGCAGACATGTTTTTTCGTCGAGTGAACAAGGCAAGCAAAGATTGAAGATATGAGCAAAGCAACGAAAAAACATCAGAAACCATGTGATGGAGGATCATTTCCATACG
>JALXCB010000077.1 GCA_026991225.1 Anaerolineae bacterium
GGTGGGCGCTGGGGGCGGCGTGGGGATGGCCTCGGCCACCTCCACCAGCTTCGGATTCTCCACCCGCACCAGATTGCCGAAGATCCAGGCGGGCTGCCCGTTGACCTGGATCTGCCACCAATCCCCGGCCGGATTCTTGCCCAGGGCGACGAATGCGTCCCCCTGCTTGACCACGCCCGCCTTGGGATGCGTCGTGCCCGGCCCCATACGCAGATTGGCCTGGGGCGCGGTGACGATGACTTTGGCCACTTGCGGAACGGGCGTGTCCGTCGGTGGCGGAGGCGGGGTGTCGGTAAGTTGTTCCGCGGGCGGCTGCGTAGGAGGGATGCTCACAGGCGTGGGGGTTGGCGGGATGGTCGCGGTGGACGTGGGCGTCGCGTCCACGTTCACCATCTGCACCGACATGGGCGTGGGCGTCCATGTCGGCGGAGGCGCAGGCGTGGGTTCGGGCGTGGCTTGGGCCCCGCAAGCGGTGAGCGCCGCGGCCAGCAACAGCAGGAGGAGAGGGGGAAAGGATTTTTGGATCATGGTCGGGAATGGTAGGGAGACGTCCAGCAGGTGGCGATGGGTTCCGTTAAAACAGCGAAAGGGATCATTCTGACGGTCAGTGGGCGCGAAGGCCAAGTATAACAGGTTTTGACGGGATAGAAAACCACCGCGACAAAAAGGGTGCGTCCCAATTTTTTGGCAGACCTCCGGGAGGTGGCGACAAACGCTTCGTTTTGACTAAAACCCTGCTGCCACCTCCCGGAGGTTAATTGCGTCCGCCGATTATCTGGGACGCACCCGACAAAAAGCGCCGACCGGAGTCCCTCATGCTTCTCGGGTCGGCGCACACTAGAGCCTGTTATGAACTTCCCGTCGTTTGCACGCGGTGTGTTGCATCGCGTGCGGCTCAATTCGCCGCGGATGACGCTGATGCAGCAGATTCGCACGGATTTTTCACTGAAAACGGATGTGTCCTTTTGAAAAATCAGCGAAAATCCGTTGCTTCCGGGTTATCAGCGGCGAGTTCCAGCTCCCAACGCGATGATTCCGAGCTTTGGCGAAGCCAAAGTGCATAAAGGCCTCTAGAAAAGACGACCTGGGCGGATGTCTCGCCTCATCCGCCCAGGTCACGGGACGATGTCTCGCCTCATCGTCCCGCACCCCATACCATCCGATCCTCTCGCCAACAGAGATAATTCGCTGTGTTTCATGCTCTGTGAAGTACGACTTTTCCCCTTTGTCTCATAAACGACTCAAAATGATTTTTTCCGGCATGAAAACGAAGAAATTTTCAACATTTGTCACCATCGTGAGAGCTGTACTATACTGAAAAAGTTCGCCATCCGGCTCTTCATCGTTATTCCTGCACCACCTTCTCATCATGCCCACTCTCTCGCGCCAATATCTCCAGGATCTTGCCGATCACTGTGCGGAGGAAACGCACGATTTCTTCCAAAACGGTCAGAATGCCTGCGCCAGTTGCCTGACATTGTTCAAACGGGCTGTCCTGGAGCAGGATGAAGATGCGTGGGAGCTGATTTATCGCCAATATGAACCTCTGGTGAAGGGATGGGTGCTGCGGCATCCCGCTTTCTTACAAACGGGGGAGGAGGCGGATTTTTTCGTCAATGTGGCCTTTTCGCGCATGTGGCAGGCCATCACGCCCGAAAAATGCGAGGGGTTTAACGATATCAAAAGCGCTCTCCGCTATTTGCAGGCCTGCACCCACAGCGCCATCCTCGACAGCATCCGTCAGCAACGATCGGAGTGGCTGGATATCGATGCCAGCGACGTCCAGCGCCAGATCGACGCCCATGCCGCCATTCCCAACATCGAAGATCGCGTCCAGCATCGCATTTACTGTAAACAGGCCCTGATCGCCATCCAGAAACGCATGAAGACGCCCAAAGAACATTATGTGCTCCACGAGATGTTCGTTTTGGGCCTGAAACCAAGCGAGATCATTCGCAAACATCCGGGCGTGTTTCGAGATGTCCAGGAAATCTATCGCATCAAGGAAAATATTCTGGCTCGCCTTCGCCGCGACAAGGAATTGCAAAAATACCTGGCCTGAGATGCCGAGAAATGCTCTCTAGCGACGTTTATAGGGCAAACAGGGATGCTATCATGACTGAATCGACACTTCGTGCACATTATTCCGACGCCGAATTACTGGCATGGCTGGATGGCAGCCGGGAATATGCAGAGCATATCGAGGAATGCGAAGCCTGCCGTCAGCGGGCGCTTGCGTTGCGTCTCGAAGACAATCGACTGCATTCCCTGCTCTATCGGGCCGAATGCCCGCCCGCGCTCACCCTGGCCGAGTATGGCATTGGCCTGCTGTCGGAGGAGGAACGTCGCGCCATCCGAGCTCATGTCGACAACTGCCCCCTTTGCAGTCAGGAGCTGGCGTGGCAACAGCAGTTCATGCACTCCCTGCTTCCGGAGGAAGCGCCCGCGCCATCCCTTGGCGATCAGTGGCAGGCGGTGCGCGAGGGGGTGCGGGTCATTGTGGCCCAATGGGTGAATCGCCTTGCGGGTGGGGCTGGGACAGGACCGGGCATGGGCATGCAATTCGCTATGGGGCCTATGCGAGGCGACAATCAGCGCCCTATGCTCTTCGACGCGGGCGAGTTGCAGGTCACGCTGGAATTCTACGAGGACGTGGCGCATCCGGGCAGACACCAGTTGGTCGGGCTTTTGGTGGGAGAGGAGGACCCTGACCTTTTCCGGGTGCAACTCTGGCGAGGAAAAGACCGCGTGGCCGAAGCCACCGTGGATGAATTGGGCAACTTCATCATCGACAACCTGCCTCCCGATCAATACAACCTGAAGCTCATCCATCCCAAGCTGGAGATACAGCTCAACGATCTGGAGATTTGAGAACGGGGCCTGGTAAATAGCACAGAGGGCGTTGGAAAGTTATCAGTTATCAGTGATCAGTGAGCAGTAACGCCCGTCGCCAGAAGCCCGCGGCCCAGGCCAGGTGCATGGCGGGGAAGGCCGTCCAGACGCGGGGGAAGAGCCGCCAGCCATGACGGGCGCTGAGATGCAGGGCCGCCAGGGTGACGCCCAGCAGGTAGGGGAGCAGGACGACGGCCAGCGGCCAGGGCGAGAAAGGCCACGCCAGCAGACTCATGACCAGGGCTGCGCTCCAGAGCGCGGGCGCGAGATGACGCGGGCGCATGGCCCGCGGATGCTTGCGCCAGGTGACCACGCGCCAGGCCCCATAGCGGGCGTACTGGCGGGCCAGGTCGCGTAATGCGTCCCGGGCGACGTACTCGATCCGGATATCGGGCGCGACCAGCAGTCGCCCGCCCGCCTCCCGCAGGCGCAGATTCAGTTCGTAATCCTCATTGGCCGCGAAGGAGGCGTCCCAGCCGCCGATCTCGCGCAGTTTCGCGGTGGGATACGCGCCCAGGTAGAGGGTGTCGCTTTCGGTGGGGGCCCACGCCCGGCGATAGCTGGGCCCGCCCGCACCCAGGGGATGGTTTATCGCCAGGGCGATGGCCCGGCCCCCATCGCTGAGCCCCACCGCGATCTGAGGCCCGGCCACGCCCGCCCACGCGCCCTCTTGCAGATGCGCGACGCATCGCTCGACATAATCGCTGGCGGGGCGAGAGCGGGCGTCCAGACGGAGGAAGAACGCGCCCTGGGCGCGGGCCAGCGCCCGATTCAATCCGGCCGCGGCCAACCGATGGGGATTGTCGAGCAAGAGGGCGTTGGGGAAGTCGGTGAGGGCCGAGCGCAGGATGGCGCGGGTGCCATCCTCGGAGCCGCCATCCACGAAGATCACCTGCATCGCCTCCCGCGGCCACGTCTGCGCCCGCAGCGTCTCCAGCAGCCCGGACAACAGACGGGCCTCGTTCAGCAGGGGAATGGCGATGGTGACCGGAGGACGCTCGCTCATATTGACATCTTACCATCCCCGCGCCATAATGCCCCCATGACCCGACAAACAGACCCCACGCAGTTTCCTCCTCCCTGGCTGCATGAGCTGGACGCCCTGGAGGCCCGGTGGCGGGGCGGAGACGCAGCCACCCAATCCGAGATCGACGAGGCGCTGGCGCTGTGGCGCGTGCGTCTCCATCGGCCCGCGACGCCCCATGAGGAGTGGTTCGATATCGTGGACGCCCGCGGCGAGCCCCTGGGCCTGACCGCGCCCCGCTGGTTCGCCCATCTCACCGGCCTGCGCCATCGCGTGGTGCATGTGTTGCTGACCACGCCCCAGGGGCTGCTGGCGTTGCAGATGCGCGCGCACGACAAGCCCGAATGGCCCGATCGCCTGGATACGACCGTGGGCGGGCATCTCAAGGCGGGCCAGGATTGGGATCAGGGCGTGCTGGGCGAAATCGAGGAGGAGATCGGCCTGTCGCCTGCCGACATCCAGCGCTGGCTGGCTGAGACCGTGCTCATCCCCGTCGGGGAGCCTTTTGAGCGCTACAACCGGGATGAGGCCCTTCCCCCCATCCGCAATCGCCAGGTCAACCGCATCTTCACAGGCACGCTGAGCGCGTGGGGGCTGGCGCATCTCCGCTTCGCGGATGGCGAGTTGGACGGCATGTACCTTACCCTGCCCCAAACCGCCCGGCGCATGGTCGAAAGCGGCGATGACCGCATCGCGCCGGGCCTGCGCAACGTCTTTCCCCACTGGTGGACCTTTACCCGCGCATCCGCTCCACCGAAATGACATTGGTGATTCGGTCGATCAGGTCCATGACCCGGGTGAGCTGCGTGGCGTCCTTGACCTCGATGGTGAGGATGATGGAGGCGAAGGGAGACTGGTTGTTGGACTTGGTGGTGGATCCGCGGATGTTGATCCTCTCGGCGGCCAGGATCTTCGTGATGTCGTTGAGCAGGCCCGCCCGGTTCCAGGCTTTGACCAGGATGGTGACCGGATAGGTGGGCGTTTCGATACCCCAGGAGACGTGGATGATGCGTTCGGGCTCGGTTTCGATGCGACGCAACAGGTTGGGGCAATCCTGACGATGGATGGTGATGCCGCGGCCTCGGGTAATGTAACCGGCGATGGGTTCGCCCGGCAGGGGGTGGCAGCATTGGGCGAGCCGATACATGAGTCCTTCCACGCCCCGAATCTTGACGTCCTTGTCGCCAGGGCGAGCGCGGGGGGGCGGAGGAATGTCGGGCGCGTCGGGCGCCTGGCCCTGCATGGCCTCCAGTTTGGCCTGATGCTGGAGGTCAATGAGCTTGCCGGCGATGCGTTCGGTGGAGAGGTCGCCATACCCCAGCGCAGCCAGCATATCCTCCACCGTGGGATAATCCAGCAGCCGGGCCACCTCATCGAAGCCGATGCGGATATTCAATTGCCGGAGCAGGCGATCCAGTGACTGACGCCCGGCCTGAATGTTCTGCTCCCGATCTTGCTTTCGGAACCAGGCCTTGATCTTGGACCGGGCGCGCGGGGTGCGCACATAACCCAGGTTGGGATTCAGCCAGTCCCGGCTGGGGCCGCCGCGACGGGCCGTGATGATTTCTACTCGATCTCGGTTCTGGAGTTTGTAATTGAGCTTGACCAGCTTGCCGTTGACGCGCGCCCCGCGGCAGCGATGCCCAACCTCTGTGTGAATGTGATAGGCGAAGTCGACGGGCGTGGCCCCTGCGGGCAGGCTGATGAGATCGCCCTTGGGCGTAAACACATAGACGCGGTCGCTAAAGAGATCGCTGCGGATATTTTCCACCATCTCTTCCGCATCCGATCCCCCTTCCTCCTCATATTGCACCAACGCCCGCAGCCAGGCCACCTTGTTGGCGAAATTGGCGTCGTACTTGCCGCCCTCCTCTTTATATCGCCAATGTGCGGCCACGCCCTGCTCCGCCATCTCGTGCATCTCGTGGGTGCGAATCTGCACCTCCATGTGCTTGCCGCCCGGTCCGATGACCGCGGTGTGCAGCGACTGGTAGCCATTGTCCTTGGGGCGGGCGATATAATCGTCGAATTCGCCGGGAATGGGCACCCAGCGGCTGTGGATCAGCCCCAGCACGGTGTAGCAATCGGCCACCGTATCCACGATGACGCGAAAGCCGTGCACGTCATAAATCTCTTCGAAAGGCACGCCCTTGCGCTGCATTTTGCGCCAGATGGAGTAGATATGTTTGGGACGCCCCAGCACCTCCCCTTTGATGCCCGCTTTGTCCAACTCCCGTCGGATCTCCCGCTCCACCAGCTTCACAAAACGCTCCCTCGTCTCCCGTCGCTGCGCCAACTCTCGCTTGAGCTGCTGATAGGTGTCGGGCTCCAGATAGCGGAAGGAAAGGTCCTCCAACTCCCATTTGATCTGCCACATGCCCAGACGATTGGCGATGGGAGCGAAGATCTCCAGCGTCTCTCGGGCGATGCGCTTCCGCTTGGCCTCGCTGGGATGGCCGTACAGGGTGCGCATGTTGTGTAACCTGTCGGCCAGCTTGATCACCAGGATGAGGGGGTGCTCCACCGAACTCATGAAGAGCTGGCGCATGTTCTCGGCCCACTCCTCCTTCCAGGTGGGCGCGCGCCTGGGACGGTTGCCGTTGCCATTGCCTCCCAGGGGCTTGCCATGCCCGTCTGTGGGTTCCAACTCCCGGGCCGTCTGTTTGGAGAGTTTGGTCACCCCCATGACCAGCTTCATCACCCGCGTGCCGAACTGCTCTTCGATTTTTTGGGGCGGGTAATCGCAATCCTCCACCACATCGTGCAGCAATCCGGCGATGATGGTGTCCGCATCCGCGTTCAGGTCGGCCAGGATATCGGCCACTGCCAGGGGATGGGTGATATAGTCCTCGCCAGAGCTCCGTTTCTGCCCCCGATGCAGCCGCTCCGCCAGTTCGTAGGCCTGCCGCACGCGAATGAGTTCCTCGGCGCTCATGTATTTGAGTTTGCCGAGGACCTGGTCGATGGTCGGGGCGACATATTTGGCCATGGGGCAGGCGCTCTCTTCTTCTCCGTCGGCGGCGCTAAGTGAACGTCCAGAACTAACTTCCCCTTTTCGCTGCACCACTGGACGAGTAAACTCGAGCTCTTTAGGCGCTTCGCGCCACAAGGTCGCCCTACGGCGACCCCACAGCGGGGTTGTAACAGGCGGCGAAGGCCGCCTTTGAGGCCGCAGGCCTGAAGAGTCCGACTTCAATCGGTGAGCGCAAAACGGGAACTAATTTTTAGACGGTTACTAATCGAGAAAGGACAGGGTGTGCCCTGGGCATGGACGTCCCTGTCCTTGCATGTAACTGCTAACGTAGCCCTGTTCACTCGACACGGATACGAGGAAACACGGATAAAATCTTTTTTGAATGACTTCGCGTCTTCGTTTCCTTCGTGTCTTCGTGGCAAAAGAGGGGCGATTGGGGCCAACTACCTTCGCAGTTACCCTTGCATTCATTATACTCTCTTTGCCGAAAAAAGGGAATTGTCGGGCGGGCGGCTATGTTCGGGCCTGTTCCAGCAGTTCTCGGGCGGATTCGCGGCCCGCGTCCGTATCCGATCCCAGCATCGCGGCCAGCTCCTGCACCCGCGCGTCTCCCTCCAACACATGCAACTGGCTGACGGTGCGCTCGCCCTGCCGTCCCTTGGTCACCTGCAGATGACGGTCGGCGTAGGCCGCGATCTGGGGCAGGTGGGTGACGCAAAGCACCTGGTGGGTGCGGGCCAGGTCGCGCATCTTGCGGCCCACCACCGCGCCCACCCGGCCGCCGATACCCTGATCGATCTCATCGAAGATGAGGGTGGGCGTGGCGTCGGCCCGGGAGAGGACGTGTTTCAGGGCCAGCATGAGCCGCGCGGTCTCGCCGCCCGAGGCCACCTTCGCCAGCGGGCGCAGGGGTTCGCCCGGATTGGCCGAGACCAGGAATGCCACCCGGTCGATGCCCGTGGCGTCGAAGGCGAGGCGCTCCTCGCCCACGAAGCAGCCTTCGGGGTCGGGGCGCTGAGCGATATCCACCAGAAAGCGCGTGCCCGCCATGCGCAGATCGGCCAACTCCCGCTCCACAGCCCGGGCCAGCTCCGCGGCTGCGGCCTGGCGGGCCTGGGAGAGGGCCGCGGCCTTCTGGCCGATGGTCTGGAGCAATTCCAGCTCCCGGGCTTCCAGCGCCTCGGTGCGGGTTTCGCTGTCGGCCAGCAGCGCCAACTCGGCCCGGGCCTGTTCGCCGAACGCCAGAATGTCTTCGATGGTGTCGCCATATTTGCGTTTGAGTTGATGGATCAACGCCAGGCGATCCTCCACCTCGGCCAGACGCCCCGGATCGAATTCCAGGCCCGAGGCGTATTCGGCCACCTCTCGCGCCAGGTCGCTGAGCCCGTCGAACAGGGCTTCGGCCTGGGCGGTGAGGGGCGTCAGGTCGGGGTCGAGGCGGGCGAGTTTTTGCAGATGGGCCAGGGCCTGGCCCATCACGTCCAGTGCGGCGGGGTTTTCCACGTCGCCCTCGGCCAGAAGCGCGTTCAGGGCCGCGGTCTCGCTCATCAGGGTCTCCGCGTTGGCCAGCCGTCGCAATTCCGCCTGCAGCGCCTCCTCCTCGCCCGGCGTCAGGCCCGCGGCGTCGATCTCCTCCACCTGATAGCTTAGCAGGTCCAGGCGACGGGCGATCTCCCGCGCGCTCTGTCGCAGGCGGGCCAGTTCCGCTCGCACCTGCCGCAGTTCCCCCGCCAGCCGGGCCACTTCCTGACGCTGTGCGTTCAGCCCGGCGAATTCATCCAGCAGGAACAGGTGGGTGCGCGGTTTCAGCAGGGAGAGGTGCTGTCCCTGGCCGTGGATATCCACCAACATGTCGCCCAGCTCGGCCAGCAGGGCCTGGGCCACGGCCCGCCCGTTGATGCGGGCCACACTGCGCCCGCCGCGTCGCACCTCCCGGGCCAGAATGACCAGCCCCTGATCCTCCTCCAGTTCATGCGCCTGCAGCCAGGCCCGTATCCGCGCCGCGGCCTGCCCATCCAGCTCGAAGATGCCTTCCACCCGCGCGGTGCGCTCTCCCGCCCGCACCATCTCCTGGCTGCTCTTGCCTCCCAGCAGCAGGTCGATGGCGTCGATGATGATGGATTTGCCCGCGCCCGTCTCCCCGGTCAGCACATTGAAGCCGGGGTGGAAGACCAATTGCAGGTCGTCGATGATGGCGAAGTTGCTGACGTGGAGTTCCGAGAGCATAGCGCGCTAGAATTTCAGCCGGGCGTAGAAGGTGGAGAGGGCCATGATGACCAGCAGGGCGGCCATGCCCAGGCTGATCAGGTCCCCGAAAAGGACGAAGGGGATGAGAAGCAACAGAATGCCGATGAGGAAAACGATGTCGCCGATGATGGGGAAGTGGCGGGCGTGACGTTTGCCCATGGCCCGGCGCACGGCCTCGGCCACCGCGCCGCCCAGGGCGGGACCGATGAAAAATGCGGCCAAAAAGCCGAAAAAGAGAAATCTTCCCAAAAACATGATGGTCAGGAGCGTGGCCAGGCCTACCAGCAGGCCCCCCACAAAGGCCACGACCGCGCCTTTGATGATGTCCGAGGTGGTGGCCGTGTAGAACTTGTCCTGCTGTTCCCGCACACAGTCGGGGCAACGATAGCCCACGGGCGTGCGGATGGCGCACTCGGTGCAGATGGGCCTGCCGCATTTGTTGCAGCGCAGCGTGGTTTCCCTGTCTGGATGATAGTAACAATGCAGCGCTTCCACCGGCTCGGGGTCCGCTTCCTCCGCCTTCTGCGCTGGACGCCCTTCCAGGCCCGCCAGCATGGTCTTAGCATCCTCGTTGTAGGGGTTGATCTTCAGCACGCGCTGAACATAACTCTTTTTCTCCTTCGGGTCATCGATCAGCGCGGCCAGATGCATCAGTACGGATTCGTTATCGGGCTGCTGAGCCAGCACCTCTTTGTACATGCGAATCGCGCCCGAGATATCGCCGGACGCGGCCGCGACGTTGGCTCGTTTGCTGAGATTGATGAGTTCGAGGTCGTCCATAGATTTATATCGTCCACTGAAGGCGTTCCATCAGGGATTGGTGGAAGTATTCGCGTGATCCAAAGCGGATGAAATGGGCCTGGTAAGGACAAGAGGCGACGATGACGCGGTCGCCGTCCTGCAAGTCTACATAAGACTGGCCGTCGGTGGTGAGGATGGCCTTGTGATCGGTGCGCACCCGCATGCTGATGACTGCGTCGGCGTCGAGGATGAGGGGCCGGGCGAGGCTGAGGTGAGGGGCGATGGGCACGATGGTGAGATTGTCGAGCTGGGGGGAAAGGATCGGCCCGCCCGCGGCCAGAGCGTAGGCGGTGGAGCCGGTGGGGGTGCTGACGATGACGCCATCGGCCACGTAGGTGGTGAGGTAGATGCCATTCACCTCGGTGGTGACCCGCACGACCCGGGCCACGCCGCCGCGACTGACGACGACTTCGTTCAGCGCATCGAGATCCCCATGCACCTGTTCGCCGTCCCGCCGCACTTCCACCCGCAGCATAAGACGCTTTTCCACCCAATAATCGCCGTCGAGGATGCGTTTCAGAGCCCAGCGCCACTGGTCGGGATTGATTTCAGCCAGGAAGCCCAGTCGCCCCAGGTTCACTCCGAGGATGGGCAGGGCGTAGGGCGCGGCCAGACGGGCCGTGCGCAGCAGCGTGCCATCGCCGCCCAGCGCGATCAGCACGTCCAGCTTGCTCAGAGGGGCGTCATTCTCCTCGGCCGACCAACTGGACCCGATCCACGTTTCCACGCCCTGGGCTTGCAGCCATTCCAGAATCTCTCCGCCCAGGGTCTCGGAGACGGGGATTTTGGGGTGGGTGAGGATGCCGATGAACATGGCGGGGTCAATAATCCAGGGGCTGGTGGGCGAGGTCGCTGAATTGGGTGTAGTTTTCGTCGAAAAAGAGGGAAACGACGCCCGTGGGACCATGACGGTGTTTGGCCACGATGATCTGGGCGATATTGTGTTTTTCGCTTTCCTCCTCATTACTGCCTTCCCTGTAGATGAACAAGACCACGTCCGCATCCTGCTCGATGCTACCGCTTTCGCGCAGGTCGCTGAGCACCGGGCGTTTGTTCGCCCGATTCTCCACCTGGCGGCTGAGCTGGGAAAGGGCAATGAGGGGCACGTGCAGCTCGCGGGCGAGCTGTTTCATGGTGCGGGAGATATAGCTGATCTCCTGCACCCGGTTTTCGGATCGCTTGCCGCTGTGCATGAGCTGCATATAGTCTACGATGAGCAGGTCCATGCCGTGTTCGGCATAGAGACGGCGGGCCTTGGTGCGCAATTCGAAGGGGGTGAGCGCGGCGGTGTCATCGATGTAGATGGGACAGGTCTGGAGAATGGCCGCGGCCTCCATGAGGCGCGTCCAGGCCTCCTCACCGTGGATCTTGCCCTGGCGCAGAGCATGGGAATTGATGTGGGCCTCTTGCGAAAGCAAGCGTTGCACCAACTGCTCCCGGCTCATCTCCAGACTGAAGATGCCCACCCTCATGCGGTGTTTCTTGGCCGCGTGTAACGCCACGTTCAGGGCGAAGCTGGTCTTGCCCATGCCCGGTCGGGCGGCCAGAATGATCAGGTCCGATTTCTGGAACCCGCCCAGCATCTTGTCCAGGTCGGTGAAGCCCGAAGGCACGCCCAGCACGTCCTCGCCCCGCTCGGCCAGGGCCCGAATATCCTCGATGACCGTGGGCATGACATCCTGGATGGCGACCAGGTCCTGATCCAGACGGCGTTCTGCGATGGCGAAGATGAGCTTCTCCGCCTCATCCACGACCTCCCGCACTTCCTGGGAATCATCATAGGCTTTGCGGGCGATCTCGGCCGCGGCCGAGATGAGCTGCCGCAGGGTCGATTTCTCCTGGACGATCTGCGCGTACTGGTAGGCGTTGATGGCGGTGGGCACCGCGTTCACCAGGGAGGCGATATATGTGCGTCCGCCCACATCATCGAGCTTGTTTCGGCTGTCTAACTCCTCCACTACCGTCACGAAGTCGATGGGTTCGCCATGGTCGAAAAGCTCCCGGATCACCCCGTAGATCTCGCCATGCCGCGCGAGGTAGAAATCCTCGGGAGCCACCAGATTTGCCACATGGGTGATCACATCCGGGTCGATGAGCAGGGACCCCAGCAGGGCTTCCTCCGCTTCGATGCTCTTGGGAATGTCTTTGTCAGGACCGGCGATCATGTCTGTTCCGAAAATAGCGTTGCGTTGGTTTGCAAAAGTGACTTGAAGCCTGCGTTGGGCGAGTCCGCCACGGGCGTAATGCGTAATCCGTCATCCGTAAGGTTGTTACGCATGACGCATTACGTGGTTGGCTTCCCGAGCCGATCTTGCCGGCAAACATTTTCATCCACAGTCAAAAAGAGACGCCTGAATGATCAGACGTCATGGCGTGATGGCGTGCCTTGTTGGGCGCTTCCATGCAAATGAAAGGGGTGGGGCGGTTTAATTCGCACCCAGATCGTCGAGATCGAGACCTTCGATGAAATCGGCGAACGCCCCCAGGTCATCTTCTTCGTCCTCCTCCTCGCCCTGTTCTTGGGAGGAGCTGGGGTCGATGATGATGTTTGGGGCGATGCCTTCGTCGGGCACGCGGCCCGCCTCTTCCATGACTTCTTCCGCCACGTAGATGGGCGCTTCCGCCCGCACGGCCAGGGCCAGGGCGTCGCTGGGGCGAGAGTCGATGCGCACTTCCGACTCATTCTGCTCCAACACGATCTCGGCGTAGAAGATATCGTTCTTCAGCTCGGTGACGACCACATATTCCACCACCGCGCCGAGGGTTCTGATGGTGTTGAACAGCAGATCGTGGGTGAGGGGGCGATCCACCTGGATGCCTTGCAGGCGCAGGGTGATGGCGTCGGCCTCGGGCGCGCCGATCCAGATGGGCAGGTAGCGCTGTGAACCAACCTCGCGCAATACAACGACCCGACTTTGCGTCATCAAACTGATCCGGACACTGTCGATATTGACTTCGATCATCGTTCCTCTCCTTGCTAAGAAGGGTTGCAGATGAATTATATGCCCCCAGACGCGCATCCGTCAAGCGGGCGGCATGAGAGGGGGGCATCCCAGAAATTTTGACAAATCGCGTTGTCATCAGGAATTTGGTCATGCGGGCTCCATCCGGCGCTGAAGGATACTGTTGGCAAATCCCAAGCAGGCCACAAAACAAACCGACAGAGGCGGCGATCCGCCAACGCTGCCCCCACCCCTGCGCCCCTCCCCCGAACACGAGCGGAGCGAGTCTCGGGGGAGGGGGCCATCCCCGTCGCATCCAGGTAAACCAACAGTATCGTTCACCTCCGGGGCGCCGGGCGCAACGCGCCCACAATTTGAGACCACCCTATGTTCAGGCGTTCCTTGCATTCCTGGAACCATGCTCTATACTTGTAACGTCGCCTGGTTTCGTTTCATCTCACCAGACAGCATCCTGCACATCATCGCACATTCACCAGCCAAGGAGGCTATGAATCATGACGAAATTGCAAGTAGGCGAGATGGCTCCCGATTTCGAGGCCCTGACGGATGAGGGCAAAAAAGTCAAGCTGTCCGATTTCCGCGGCAAGAAAGTCATTCTCTATTTCTATCCCAAGGACAACACCAGCGGCTGCACCAAGCAGGCTGTGGGCTTTCGCGATCACTACGATGAGATCGTGGCCAACAACGCAGTGGTGCTGGGCGTGAGCCCCGACAGCGTGGAGAGCCACGTCAAATTCAAGACCAAATATGATCTGCCCTTCCATCTGCTGGTGGACCCCGATCACAAGATCGCGGAGCTGTACGGCGTGTGGGGCGAGAAGAAGATGTATGGGCGCACCTACTACGGCGTCAAACGCAGCCATTTTGTCATCGACGAGGAGGGCAGGCTCATCGACGTGCGCTACAACGTGCGCCCGGCCAAGAGCGTGGCATACGCGCTGAAAGCCATTCAAGAGGCGTAGCATGTCCTTCGACGCCGCGTGGGCGGCGCTGCAAAAGCGCTGGCGCGTCGCGGCGATCCTCTACGCCCCGGGCCTGGGGTTCGATCCCAGTGCGGCCCTGGCCTGGTGACGGACATTCGGGCGCGGGCCAACTCATTCGCCCCTGCCCGCCTGAGGTTTTGCAAAAATGGCGTAACTATACACGTATCCCCTTATAGCGAGGCAAAAACCACGAAGACACGACGACACGAAGGGTAAAAGTGGCAGGTGACAGGTAGCAAGTAGCAGGGAAAATCGCGCAGTCAGAAGGATTTGCCACTTGCGACCTGCAAACTTGCAAACCTGCATGGTCTTCGTTCCTTCGATCCTTCGTGGCAAGGCGTTTTGTTGGATGCCTGTATAGTTACAAAATGCGGGAGTAGTTCCGCCAGAACTGGGAGAAGATGGTCATTTCGTCCCCGCGAGCGCGCAGACGCGCGACCAGCTTACGGTCGTAGAGATAACCGCCCGGCCGGGCCTCCAGCCTGCCGCAAATGGCCGGTCCGAAGCGCATCAGTGCAGGGGCGTTCGTGGCGGAAGGCGGCGATGGCGTTTTCCAGATGCGGGCGGTGACCGCGCAGATGTTGGGCGCGTCCAGGCCGTCGGAGAGGCGATGGGCCGCGATGCGGCAGAAGTGTTCGATGCTGGGGTTCAGCCCTTGGAATTCAGGAGTTATTATCGGTGGAATGGCATCGCGCTGCAAGGATTTTTTGGCCAGGTGAACTTGAAATCTTCCGTGACTTTTGTTATAATGTCCCTTGCTGTTGGGGGATAGTTTAATCGGCAGAACGGGTGACTCTGGATCACTTAGTCGGGGTTCGAATCCCTGTCCCCCAGCCTGAGCCGGTCCCAAATGCGGGCCGGTTTTTTGTTTTTGAGTGTATCGGATCTCCAGGCGGAACGGGAAGGCATTATTTGACCACCGCTCCCCCTGGCTTTTATACTTACCCTCAACCGCATATGCAATTCGCCCCTCGCGGGCGACCGGGGGAAGTCCGGTGAGAATCCGGCGCTGTCCCGCAACTGTGAGAGCTTTCGCTCGAGCCAGAACGCCCGGCAAAGGCGCAGTTTTCTGCGAGGACCAGAAGCTGCGATCACCCTCTGCCCGACGCGCCCCCTGATTTGCAGGGGGCTTTCTTTTTGTAACTACGAAGGTCGTCACCCGAAAACCACTAAACTAAAAGCAAATTGAAACCAAGGCTTTTTGGTTCGCATTGGATCATCCATGAAAGGCGATTCTCTGGCCGCGCCGCCGCCCGCAGGTGAACCTGCGGGCTAAAAGCGACGCCCCATAAATGGGGCTACGGCGCATGCTGCGCGCCGCGGGAAGCCGGGTTCACCCGGCGTCGTTTCGTAGCCCGGCGCTTCAGCTCCGGGTGGCCGAGGCCGAAAAACACCTGATTTCAAAATGCGTTTAGTTTAAGAACACGAAGACACAAAGGCACAAAGGGAAATTTTATACATTTTTTCTTCGTGTTCTTAGTGCCTTTGTGCCCTTTGTGGTTTGTTAACCGGGGTATGTTAGCAGTTACTTCTTCTTTTCCTGCGACAGGTTGCCATCCTTTTCAATACATTCATCACAAGGAGAATCATCATGACCCTCAACGACCTCATCTCCCAAATCCCGCCTCTCGACGAAGCCGCGATGGCCGAGGCCCGCGCCCGCCAGGATCAACTCACCAAACCGCAGGGCAGCCTGGGCCGCCTGGAAGAGCTATCCATTCAGATCGCGGGCGTCATGGCGAACCCGCGGCCCGTCATCCGCCACAAGGTCATCACCGTCATGGCGGGCGATCACGGCGTCGTGGCCGAGGGCGTCAGCGCCTTCCCGCAGGAAGTCACCCCGCAGATGGTGGTCAACTTTCTCAATGGGGGCGCGGCCATCAATGTGCTGGCCCGACACGTGGGCGCGCGGGTCGTGGTCGTCGATATGGGCGTGGTCGCAGACCTGCCCGACCATCCCGGTTTGGTAAAAAAGAAGGTCGCTTACGGCACGGCCAACATGACCCAAGGCCCGGCCATGACCCGCGACCAGGCGGAGCAGGCCATCCTGGCCGGGGCGGACGTGGTGCGCGCGGAGCTGGCCAACGGGCTGGACATTCTGGGCACGGGCGACATGGGCATCGGCAACACGACGCCCTCCGCGGCCATCGCCGCCGCGTTCACCGGCCGCGACCCTGCTGACATCGTGGGCCGGGGCACGGGCCTGGATGATGCGGGGGTGCAGCGCAAAATCCAGGTCGTGCGCCAGGCCCTGGCCGTCAACCAGCCCGATCCCACCGACGCGCTGGACGTGCTGGCGAAAGTGGGCGGGTTCGAGATCGCGGGCCTGGCCGGCGCGATGCTGGCCGCGGCCGCGCATCGCCGCCCCATCATGGTGGACGGTTTCATCTCCACCGCCGCCGCGCTCATCGCCGTGGGCCTCGCGCCCGCGGTGCGACCCTACCTCATCGCCAGCCATCACTCGCAGGAACAGGGCCACGGCGTCATGCTGGATTGGCTGGGCCTGCAACCCCTGCTGGACCTGAACCTGCGTTTGGGCGAGGGCACAGGCGCGGCCCTGGGCGTCTCCCTGGCCGAAGCCGCCTGCAAAATCCTGGACGAAATGGCTACCTTCGCCGAAGCCGCGGTCGCGGGAAAACTAGAATGAGACCCGCTTCGTAAAAGGCCGCCAGAGGAACACGGATGAGATCAAAGATTGAAGGTAACTGCTAAGGTATCGCCACCACTTTTTGCCACGAAGACACGAAGAAAAGCCAAGGCACGACGTATTTTTCTTGATTTTTCCTTCGTGTCTTCGAAAAACTTCGAGCCTTCGTGGCTTTTGGCGGCCTAAAGTCAAGTACGTTAGCAGTTACGATTGAAGACTGAAGATCATCTGCGGCAATCTGCATCGCAACCGCCTCCATCCGCGTCTCCTTTCCCTCGGGCCTTGCCACCTGAACACTGAACACTGGATTTCCTGAAAAAACCTTAACCACGGAGACACAGAGAGCACGAAGAAGGAAAAAGATAAGGTTTGGAGAGGATTTTCTCCGTGAACCCCCTTATTTTTCTCTGTGTCCTCCGTGTCTCCGTGTTGAAAAATCTTTTTGCAGTGCATCCATCACGGATTCCTGTCCACCATGCTCACCCCCCTCCTCGCGGCCTTTCAATTCCTCACCATCCTGCCCCTGCCCGCCCGGCGGCAGCCCACCCTGCCCGATTTAGGCCGGGCGGTGGGGTGGTTTCCCCTGGTGGGATTGGGCGTCGGCGCAGTTCTGGCCGGGGTCGATTGGCTGCTGGGATTCATCTTGCCACCCGGCGTCAGCGCCGTCCTCCTCCTGGCCCTGTGGCTTCTCGCATCCGGGGCCATCCACTTCGACGGCTTCCTCGATTCCTGCGACGGGTTGTTCGGCGGCAAGACGCCCGACCAGCGCCTGGAGATCATGCGCGACCATCGCGTGGGCGCGTTTGCCGTGGCCGGAGGCGGGCTGCTGCTTCTGCTCAAGTACAGCGCGCTTGCGGCCATGCCCCACCGCACCGCCGCCCTGATCCTGGCTCCGACCCTGGGGCGGTGGGCCATGGCCCTGGCCATCGTTCTCTTCCCCTACGCCCGGGCGCAGGGCCTGGGCCGGGCCATGAAAGATCACGCCCGCTGGCCGCAAGCCCTGGTGGCCACCGCCATCGCCCTGGCCGCGGCCCTGGCAGTGGGGGGATGGACGGGCGCGGGAGCGATGCTCGCGGCCGGGATCGCGTTCCTCCTGGCCGCGGGCTTCATCCGCACCCGCATCCCGGGCCTCACGGGCGACAGCTACGGCGCCATCAACGAGCTGGTCGAAGCCGTCGTCCTCCTGAGCGTCCTCGTGTTGCTTTGAAAATAGATTTGTAGACCGGAAAACCGGAAGACCGGTTGACCAGTAGACCAGGCGGGTCAGCGAGTTGGCCCGGGTTTCCTGGTTTTCTGGTTTTACCGAGTTACGCGCCCCGCCCTTACTGATCACTGATGCCCGGCTTCACCCTCGCCCGCGATGACGAAGCGCTGATACTCCGCAGCGCCGCGCCCCTGCGCATCCTCTCCTCAGCAGTGGTGGGCGGCGGTTTCACCCGCGCCCGCATCATCCTCAACCGCCACGTCTCCAAGCACTACGACAACCCCGACCCCGCCGCAGACCTGCGCGCCTTCGCCGTGGCCCGCGGCATCCACGAGCCCTTCGTGGGCCTGATGACCGCGGTCTATCTGCACAAAACGCAGGTGGTGACGCTGGCCGAGGACGATCTGCGTCTGGACCTGGTGATGACCGCGGGGTTCAGCAACGTGACCGCGGCGGGCTTGAGCCCGCCTGCCAGCCGGATTCATCCGGCTTCGCCCGGCACCATCAACCTCATCCTCCTCATCGACGGCGATCTTTCGCCCGCGGCCATGGTCAACGCGGTCATCACCGCCACCGAGGCCAAAACCCACACCCTCCTCACCTGGGGGCTGCCCACGCCCGACGGCCACCCAGCCACCGGCACCTCCACCGACGCCGTCGTCATCGCCTGCACCGGCCGCGGCCCGCGCCTGCCCTACGCCGGGCCCGCCACCCCCATCGGCCATCTCATCGCCCGGGCCGTGCGCCAGGCCCTGGCCGCCTCGCATCCAGTGAACAAGTAATCAAACGACGCGAGCGGCAGCTCGCCCATACGGACGAAAATGGCGGGGTGCGTAGCCCCATAACCCGGTAGACCAGGAAACCAGGAAACCAGGGAAACCGGGCCATCTCGTTGACCTGCCCGGTCTACTGGTCTACCGGTCTATCGGTCTCCTGGTTTACCACCCTTATTAGAGCAGCGCTTGCTGAAGCCGCTCGCCGATTACTGAACACTGCACACTGAATTATGATGGCCCATCGTAACTGCCAACGTAGTCCTGTTCACTCGACACGGATACGAGGAAACACGGATAAAATCTTTTGGGTGCGTCCTAAATGAGTTGGCGTTAGCCGGACGCACTGGCCGAGTGAACTCGGGCTCTTTAGGCGCTTCGCGCCGATGGTCGCCCTTCGTCGATCGGAAAACTGGACGGCGGAGGCCGTCCGCCGGCCGTAGGCCAGAAGAGTCCGACTTCAGTCGGCGAGTACTGCTCAACCGAAAAAGGACACCCCCAAATCTTTTTTGAATGACTTCGCGCCTTCGTTTCCTTCGTGTCTTCGTGGCAAAAGAGGGGCGATTGGGGCCAACTACCTTAGCAGTTACGGCCCATCGCCCACGCGCCCAACTGACCGCCATGCGCGTTGCCATCCTCCTCCTGGCCCTACTCATCGACCACCTTCTGGGCGATCCCCCCAACCGCTGGCATCCCGTGGCCTGGATGGGGCGCGGCATCGCCTGGGCGCAGCGTCACGCGCCTGGGCCCCACGCCCCCCCCGCTCGACAACTCGCGTTCGGCGGCGGCATCGTGGCGGCGGGCGTCGCCCTGACCGCGGGCGTGGGCGTCATGCTGACCCGTCTCGCCCGCGCCCTGGCCGCGCCCGGCATCCTCATCGAAGCCCTCGTCCTCTCCGCCACCCTCTCCCTACGGGGCCTGAACCGCGCCGCCCGACAGGTGGAAAATGCACTGACGGCGGGCGACCTGCCCGCGGCTCGGCATTGGCTGAGCTGGCATCTGGTCAGCCGAAGGACGGACGCGCTGGACGCGTCGCAGGTGGCCGCGGCCGTCATCGAATCCATCGCCGAAAACGCCTCCGACGGCGTCATCGCGCCCCTGACCTGGTATGCTATCGGAGGCCTGCCCGCGGCCCTGGCCTACCGTTTCCTCAACACCGCCGACGCCATGCTGGGGTATCGCGACCCCGCTCGGGAGTGGCTGGGCAAAATCCCCGCCCGCCTGGACGACGCCGCCAACCTCATCCCCGCCCGCATCACCGCCCTCCTCATCATCCTGGCCGCGCCCCTGGCCGGGGGCGACCGCGGCCGGGCCTGGCGAGTATGGCGGCGGGATGCTGGAAAAACCGCCAGCCCCAACGCCGGGCATCCCATGAGCGCCATGGCCGGCGCGTTGGGCGTGCGCCTGGAAAAACCAGACCACTACACCCTGGGCCGCGACCTGCGCCCGCCCCGCGCCGCCGACATCGCCCCCGCCCGGCGCATCATCACCCTGGCCGTCGCGCTTTTCGCCCTCCTCCTCGCCCTGTTTCGGAAATAGCGTTCATTTCGTTTGCAAAGGTGTTTCGAAGTCCACGTTGGGCGGGCCTGCACCGTCGTGATACGTGATGCGTGAAACGTAAGAACCTTACGCATCACGCATGACGCATTACGTGCTTGGCTTCTCGCGCCAATTGAACACTGATTACTGATGACTGATGACTGCTTACTGAACACTGAACCCCGCCCCATGCC
>JALXCB010000078.1 GCA_026991225.1 Anaerolineae bacterium
GCACCAGGGTGGGCGGGGGAGAAGGGGGCTGATGGGCCTTGAGCCAGGCGTAGACCTCGTCCATCAGGGGCAGGTCTTCGGTCTTGGCGGCCTGCCAGCGTTTGTACCAGCCCTCGATCTGGCGGGTGATGAAGCCCTCGGGCCGACCGAGGTCGCTCAGCCCCAGCGCCCCGAAATCCACCGCATGGAATTCGGCCAGGGTGTCGACCAGGGCCCGGCTCATGCGTTGGGGCGCATCGGCAATGGCCGCGAATTCGGGCGGGATGGATTTACGCACCACCACGCCCTGGCGGCGCTCCACGATGAGGAAGACGCTGCCGATGACGTCAGGATCGTCGCAGTAGAGATAGACCCGCGGGGCTTTGGGAAACGCCTTATAGAGCACGGAAAGCACTTTGTACTCCCGGCTCATGTCATGGGCGTGTTTGGCCACCGGGCCCAGGGGTGGGCGTCGCAGCACGTATTGCTGCTCGCCGAAGTCCAGCAGATAGGTGAGGTTGGCCACGCCGCCGGTGAACTGGCGCACGGTCAGGGGCTGGTCTGCGCCGGGGAGTTTGTCTTTCAGCCAGGCGTGCAGCCGGGCCTCGTCGAAGCGCTCGTCCGGGCGCACGGGGGCGGTGTCGGGGGATGGTTGGGAGCGGGGCATAGCGGTGGTTGTGAGAATGATGGTTGGATCGTGCTTGGCCGGAGGATGTGAAACGTGATGCGTGAAAACGTGAAACGTAAGATCGTTACACATCACGTGTTCAGGAATGGACATGCAAGCAAATCATGCTCGCTCGTTACGACACATGCTTTTCGTATTCGCGCAAAATGCGGCGGGCGACGACCATCTTGTGCACTTCATCCGCGCCGTCGTAGATGCGGGCGGCCCGCTCATGGCCATACCAGTAGGCCAGGGGTGTGTAGTCAGTGACGCCCAGGCCGCCATGCACCTGAATGGCCCGATCCAACACCCGCTGCAACATGCCCGCCACGAAGAACTTGATCTCGGAGATCTCGTTGCGGGCCGCGTACGCGCCCTGCTCGTCGATGCGGGCGGCGGTGTCCAGCACCAGCAGCCGGGCCGCGTCGATCTCCGCCCGGCTTTCCGCGATCCACGCCCGCACGATCTGCCTGCTGGACAGCGGGTCGCCGGGAGCCAGCTCTCGCTGCACCGCATAGCGGCACATGAGATCGAAGGCCCGCTCCGCGATGCCGATCCAGCGCATGGTGTGATGGATGCGGCCCGGGCCCAGGCGCTCCTGCGCCAGGATGAAGCCCTCGCCCTCCTCGCCGATGCGGTTGCTGACGGGCACACGGGCGTTTACGAAGCGCACCTCGCCGTGGGTGAAATAGCCCTCGCCCACATGCCCGGCCACGGGCGTGTTCGCCTCCAGCACGAAGCCGGGATTGTCGGTGGGCACGATGATCATGCTGGCCCGACGGTGCTTGGGCGCGTCCGGGTCGGTGACGGCCATGACCACGGTGAAGGCCGCTCCGTCGGCCGAGGTGGAGAACCACTTGTGGCCGTTGATGACATATTCGTCACCCTCCCGCACCGCGGTGGTGCTCATCCACACGGGATTGGAGCCCGCGTGTTCCGGCTCGGTCATGGAAAAGCAGCTTCGGATCTCCCCGGCGATGAGGGGCTTGAGCCAGCGTTCTTTCTGCTCCTCGCTGCCGTGGGCCAGGAGCAGCTCCATGTTGCCGATGTCGGGCGCGGCGCTGTTGAAGACGTAATGCCCGAAGACCGAGCGGCCCAGCTCCTCGCTGATGTAGGCGAATTCGGTGAGGGAAAGCCCCAGGCCGCCGTATTCCTTGGGCATGTGCGGGGCCCACAGGCCCATTTTCTTCACCTTCTGGCGCAGGGGGGCCAGGGCTTCTTCCGCGCCCTTGAAGCCGCGGGGAATGTAGATGCGTTCCAGAGGATAGAGCTCCTCGCGCAGGAACTGGCGAATGGTTTGGATCATGTCCGCGATGTGCGGAGGGGGTGCGTAGAGCATGGCCGGGCCTCGTTGGTGTTGAGAGAGCATTGGGTAACGTTTTGCCACGCCCCATTCTAAAACCAACCTCGATGAACTGCAATCTCCCCGCGACCCCTTGTAACCTCACTGCATCCAATAAAGTGAACGAGTTACTGCCAACGTCATCCTGTTGCCTCAACACGGACAACCTGAACACTGAATACTGCACACTGAACACTCACACCACCAACTGATTACTGATCACTGATCACTGATAACTTCCCAACCACTGCCCATGTCCAGCAAACACACCCCAATCCTAATCCTAATCCTAATCCTAACCCTGGCCGCCTGCTCGCCCGGCGGGAACGCCGCGCCCGCGGCCGACGACGGCAAGCTTCACGTCGTCGCCACCACCTCCATCATCGGCGACGTGGTCAGCAATATCGGGGATGACGATATCCATCTGACGGTGCTCATCCTTGCCGGGTCGGACCCCCACAGCTTTGAGCCCAGCCCGCAGCAGATCGCCGCGCTCTCCGATGCGGACCTCGTGTTCGTCAACGGTTTCGATCTGGAGCAAACCCTACTGCCCATCCTGGAAAGCACCGCGCCCGAAGACAAGGTCGTGGCCGTGTCCGAGGGCGTCGAGCCCATCGTGTTCAGTGGGGATGAGGAGCAGGCGGGGGGGGACGGGCATCGCTACGATCCCCACACCTGGATGGACCCCAACAACGTCATCATCTGGACGGAGAATATCGAGCGGGCGTTGAGCCAGGCGGACCCGACCCATGCCGAGGCGTATCACGCCCGGGCGGAAGCCTATCGCCAGCAGTTGCGCGAGCTGGACGCATGGATTCGTCAGCAAATCGAGCCCTTGCTGCCCCTGAAGGTGGTTACAGACCACAAGGTTTTCGGCTATTTCGCCCGCCGCTATGGCATCGAGCAAGTGGGCGCCATCATCCCCGCGTACAGCTCTATGGCCCAGCCTTCCGCGCAGGAGCTGGCCCAGCTTGAGGACGCCATCCGGCAGTTGGGCGTGAAGGCCGTGCTGGTGGGGAACACAGTCAACCCGCAGTTGGCCAGGCAGGTGGCCGAGGATACGGGCGTGAAGCTCATCCCCATCTACACGGGGTCGCTCAGCGGCCCGGACGGGCCCGCCTCGACATATCTTGATTTCATGCGATATAATGTGAAAGCCATCGTCGAAGCGGCCCAATAGGAAAAAGGATCGGAGCGCCCCATGGAATCTACTTATCCCGTCATCAATCTCGCTGAAGCCATCGCCTACCAGGACGACGCCGTCGTTAGCAAGACGCTGGTGAACAAGGACGCGGGCATCGTCACCCTATTCGCCTTCGATGGCGGCCAGGAATTGAGCGAACACACCTCTCCTTACGACGCCATGGTCTATCTGCTGGAAGGATCGATGGATATCATCATCTCCGGCCAGCCCCGACGGGTGCACGAGGGAGAGATGATCATCATGCCCGCGAACGAGCCCCATGCGCTGGTGGCGCTGGAGAAATGCAAGATGCTGCTGGTGATGATCAAGGCGTGATGGAAAAACGCCATCAGCTTGTGGAAAACGATAGGTTGAATTTTTGTTCTGGTCGTGGTAGGATAGGGTTGTCGAGATGAGTTTTTCATAAGTCCGGAGGTTGAATTTCCCAATGCCCGAGATCGTCGCCCGACCGTTGCTAGGCGATTGCCGAGAGATACTGAAGACGTTACCCGATGAATCCATTGATTTGATCGTCACCTCGCCTCCTTATGCCGATCAAAGGAAAAACACCTATGGAGGCGTTCATCCCGACGACTACGTTGAGTGGTTTTTGCCTATCAGCGCTGAATTGTTGCGAGTGCTGAAACCCACCGGGACGTTTATTTTGAATATCAAAGAACGCGTCGTCAAGGGGGAGCGTCACACCTATGTCATCGAATTGATTCTGGCCATGCGTCAGCAGGGCTGGCTTTGGACGGAGGAGTTTTGTTGGCACAAGAAGAATTCCTATCCCGGGAAATGGCCCAATCGCTTCCGCGATGCGTGGGAACGGCTCTTGCAATTCAACAAACAACGTCAATTCAATATGTATCAGGAAGCAGTGATGGTGCCCGTGGGTGAGTGGTCCAAAAAACGCCTGCGCAACCTCAGCGTCACAGATCAACGAAGAGATGAATCGAAGGTGGGGAGCGGGTTTGGGAAACGCGTCGCCAATTGGGTGGGACGCGAATGGGTTTATCCCACGAATGTGTTGCACATGGCCACCGTCACGAAAAACAAAAACCACAGCGCCGCCTTTCCAGAAGCCCTGCCCGAATGGTTTATCAAACTTTTTACGAAAGAGGGCGATTGGGTGTTGGATCCGTTCATGGGGTCTGGAACGACGCTGCGCGTGGCCTACCGCTTGCGCCGCAATTCCATCGGCATCGACATCATGGAATCGTATTACCAGATGGTCAGGGAGATGCTGGAGAACGAACAGCCTGTGCAATTGGCGCTTTTGGAGGAAAAGCCCACCTATGACACGCCAAATTCTTGATGAAGTGCGTCAATTTGTCCAGGAAAATATCGGGGAGTTTCATGCGAATCGGCTTGCTAAATTGCAGCGCATGGAACTGAAAAAGGTGCTTCGACGTAAAAATCCTTATTTGTTTCGAGCCAAAAATATCCTGACCGCGCATGAATTGGTTCAGGGGATTTTGGATGCTCATCTTTCGTCTCAAGAGGAGACGCTCTTCGGCCAATTTTTGGAGGAGGTGGCTATTTTCGTGGCCCAACAAGTGCATGACGGGCACAAATCTACGGCTGAAGGGATTGATCTGGAACTTCAAATCGACAATGTGTATTACATCGTATCGATCAAATCTGGCCCCAATTGGGGAAATAGCAGCCAGATCAAACGGATGCGCACGAATTTCAATCAAGCGAAAAAGCGGTTGCGCCAAAGCCGCCGAGTAACGAATGTCGTTGCCGTCAATGGGTGTTGTTACGGTCAGGACAACCGTCCCGATAAGGGGGATTATCTGAAACTGTGCGGTCAACGGTTTTGGGAGTTTATTTCGGGCGATGCGCGACTCTATGTGGAGATCATCGAGCCCTTGGGGCATCAGGCCAAAGAACGCAATGAAGCCTTCCAGGAGGAATATGCTCGTTTGATCAACCTCTTTTCACGGGAGTTTATGGACGAATTTTGTGTGGATGGCGTCATCGATTGGGAGAAATTGGTCGCCTTCAATTCCGCCGCCAAAAGATCATGATACTCCTTTCCGCCTACCAGACCCGTGATCTGTTGGCCGCCCGGGACGAGGGTGTGGATGAAATCGACGTTTCGCTCGATTTGGGCCTGAGTCAGACGCGCATCCGGGTTGGGCCCGAAGGCGTGCTGCTTCCGGGCGGCGCGCTGTTGCCCTGGCCCGAGATCGAGCGCATTCAGGACAACGAGCAGGCCGTGTTTCGCATCACCGAGGAGGGCGGGATCGAGAAGGTGCAGGCGTTTTCCGAGACGTTCGGGCGGTTGTACTCACTCATGCCCACCGCGGGCGCGCCCACCATGCTCATTTCGGGCATTCCCATGCACCGCATCAAGGGCACGGACCCCATGACCGACACCCGCACCAAGGTGAAGGCGGCTGGGCCCAGAGGTCGGGTGCTGGACACCTGCACGGGGTTGGGGTATACGGCCATTCTGGCCGCGCAGCGGGCGGAGGAGGTGGTCACCATCGAGCTGGACCCGGCCGTCATCGAGCTCTGCCGGGTGAACCCCTGGTCCCGGACGCTGTTCGATTCCCCCAACATCACCCAGCTCATCGGCGACAGCTTCGATAGTATCGCCGAATTCGAAGACGCCTCCTTCGACCGCATCATCCACGACCCGCCCATGTTCAGCCTGGCCGGGTATCTCTACAGCGCCGACTTCTATGGGGAATTGCACCGGGTGCTGAAGCGGGGCGGGCGGGTGTTTCACTACATCGGGGATTTGCGCAGCAAGTCGGGGCGCAATGTGGCCCGATCTGCGGCCCGCCGCCTGCAAGGAGCGGGCTTTCGCGTGGTCAAGCGCCGTCCCGAAGCGTTCGGGCTGTTGGCGATCAAGTAATGCGACCAAGAGCGGCTGCGCACTTGCCACCTTTTCTGTGTTTTCTGGTAACTGCTAACGTACTGGACTTTAGGCCGCCAAAAGCCACGAAGGCTCGAAGTTTTTCGAAGACACGAAGGGAAAAATAAAGAAAAATACGTCGTGCCTTCGTTTT
>JALXCB010000079.1 GCA_026991225.1 Anaerolineae bacterium
GGGCATCGGCGCAAAAAGCGGCATCTTTGACCTTTTTTCCAGCCTCAGCTATTCATTTTATAAAGTTCAGAACCGCAATATGAGGTTTGCGGTGACTTCGCTTGCCCGCTGTTAGCGGAAACCAAAGTTATTTTGTTTGCAACTATACAAGTATCCTAAAAAATGTTCTGCCACGAAGGCTCGAAGGAACGAAAACACGAAGAAAACCTTATATTTTCTCCTTCGTGTCGTCGTGTCTTCGTGGTTTTTGCCTCGCCATGAAGGGGAACGTGTATAGTTGCTTTTGTTTTCCATTACGGAGGTATTTCTGGCAATGGCATTCAATCTTCGTAACCGGCACTTTCTCAAGCTCCTGGACTTTACGCCTGAGGAAATCATGTTCCTGCTCAAGTTGAGCGCTGATCTCAAAGCAGCCAAATATGGCGGCTATGAACGGCCGCGGCTGCGGGGGAAAAATATCGCCCTCATCTTCGAAAAAAGCTCCACCCGCACCCGCACCGCTTTTGAGGTGGCGGCCTACGATCAGGGAGCGCACGTCACCTATCTGGGCCCGACCGGCTCGCACATTGGCAGGAAAGAAACCATGAAGGATACGGCGCGGGTGCTCGGCCGCATGTATGACGGCATCGAATACCGCGGCTTCGCCCAGAAAAATGTGGAGATCTTGGCCCAATACGCGGGCGTTCCCGTCTGGAATGGCCTTACCAACGAATTTCACCCCACCCAGGTGTTGGCGGATTTGCTGACCATGCAGGAGCATTCGGATAAACCGTTGCGTCAGATTGCCTACTGTTTTTTGGGCGACGCCCGCAACAATGTGGGCAATTCGCTCATGATTGGCGGAGTGAAGATGGGCATGGATGTGCGGCTGTGCGCACCACGTCACCTGTGGCCTCGCGATGATCTCATCGCCACCTGTCAGGAGATCGCGCGGGAGACGGGCGCGCGGCTCACGTTGACCGAAGATGTCGGTGAAGGCGTGGCGGGCGCGGATTTCCTCTACACTGACGTGTGGGTCTCCATGGGCGAGCCTGATGAGGTGTGGGCGGAACGTATCGAGCTATTGCTACCTTATCAGGTGGATGCCAACGTCATGGCCATGACCGGGAACCCCGACACGAAATTTATGCATTGCCTCCCTGCCTTTCACAATGCTGATACGCAAGTTGGGCAAGAAATCTTTGAAAAATTCGGCATCGAGGCCATGGAGGTCACCGACGAGGTCTTCGAGTCCAAAGCGTCCATCGTCTTCGACCAGGCGGAAAACCGCATGCACACCATCAAGGCCATCATGGTCGCCACGCTGGGCCAGTAACCCATACGGGCAGTCCCTATGATACAACGCGATCGCATCGTACAAACCTTTCTGGAATTGGTCCAGATCGACAGCCCCAGCGGCGAGGAGGCGGAATTTCGGAAGGAAATGCTCCGTCGGTTCCAGGCTCTGGGGCTGACGACGCAAGTGGATGATTACGGCAATCTCATCGCCCGGCTGGAAGATGGAACCGGCGAGTATTTTCTACTTTCGGCCCACATGGACACGGTGGAGCCCGGCCGCGGCGTCATGCCTGTCATTCGTGATGGGGTCATCTACTCGGACGGCGCGACGGTGCTGGGCGGCGACGACAAATCGGGCGTCGCCATCATCCTGGAAATCTTGCAGCTCATCAAGGATCACAACCTGCCTCATCCACCTATCGAGGCGGTACTGACGGTGGAGGAGGAGCTGGGGCTGCAAGGCGCTCGGAACCTGGATATGAGTCGTCTCAAATCCAAATGGGGCCTAGTGCTGGACAGCGGCGGCGGACCGGGTAAGATCACCCGCAGCGGGCCCTCGGCCGACAAGTTCCTGGTCACTATCAAGGGGCGCGGCGCACACGCGGGCCTGAATCCCGAAGAGGGGATCAACGCCCTGGCCATCGCAGCCGAAGCGCTGATGCGCATGCCGCTGGGCCGAGTGGATCACGAGTCCACCTGCAACATGGGCGTCATCCGGGGCGGCAGAGCTCGCAATGCGGTCCCGGCCGAGGTGCATCTCTTCGGCGAGGCCCGCAGCCGCAACAACGACAAGCTGGCCCTTCTCAGCCAGATCATCATCAACGCGCTGGAGCAGACCGCCGCGCGCTGGGGCGGCGATCTGGAGCTGGAGCATGTGCACAATTACAAAGCCTACCGCCTGCCCGACGACGCGCCCATCATCCAGGCCGTGGTCAGGGCCAGCAAAGAGCTGGGCTATGAGCCGGTTCTGAGAGAAGGCGGCGGTGGCACCGACGGCCATCATTACAACGCCGCCGGCATCCAGACGGTGACCGTCAGCTCGGGCCAGTACAACGTCCATACGGTGAACGAATATCTGCCTATCGACGACCTGGTGGGCTGCGCCGAAGTGGCCCTGAAGACCGTCATGACCATGGCGGCATAAGTGCTTACGATGTTACGCTCCCCCGCGTCGCAGACAGTCAGGTAAGCGATTGACCGTCTGCGACGCGTTTCGATTAGGGCATCAACAGCGAGACGCCGAGGACCAGCGTGGCGATGGTGATCCATTTGGCCAGCAGCTTCTGATTGATGTGACGGTCCAACAGGGAGCCCAGAAGCGCGGCCGGGAGCAGGCCGGGCAGGGTGAGGAGGTACCAGGTCACTACCGGTTGGGTGTAGTGCCCGGCAATGATGTGTCCCGCCACCACGATGGAGGCGGCGAAGCCGAACAGGGATTGCAGCACAGCCCGGAAGCGTTTGTGGGGCCAGTTGCGCAGGCTGCCGTAGAGGATGAGAGGCGGGCCTGAGGTGTTGTACGCGCCGCCCAGCATGCCCGCCAGGAATCCGGCGGGATAGGCCCAGCGCCGGGAGATGGTGGGGAGTTTATCCGGCTTGAAAAGGGCGAAGAGCGCATACGCCGCCAGCAGCACGCCCAGACCCGCTTTAACGAGAGTCTCGTTCAAGGCGAAGGCGCCCCAGATGCCCACAGGCGCGCCCAACGCCATCCACACGCCCAGGCGCTTGATCTCGCTGAAATCCATTTCCCGACGCCAGCGGATGCTGTTGATGATGTTCAGCGTCAGGGCCAGAACGGCGACCAGGGGCGCAGCTACCTGGATGCCCACCAGTTGCACCAGGATGGGCATGGCCACCAGCGCGAATCCAAAGCCTGACAGGCTCTGCTGGAAGGCGGCGAGGAAGACAATGGCGACGATGAGGGCGGTCATGACGTTGGATTGAGGATGTTTTTTGGTTTGGTTGTCGTCGTTGGGGAGGATATGCGATTGAGATTGGCAATGTACCACAATTTCCCCTCATCCGGCAATGGGCTGGGAACTCGTGATAGGGGGGTTGCTGTGTGGGGCGGGATGGATTAAAATTGGGACGTCATGCCCGCGCGCCTGCTATTGCCCCAATCTATCTATCAATCCATGATTGCCCACGCCCGGGCCCAGTATCCTGATGAGGCGTGCGGGCTTTTACGCGGTCGGGCGGGACGAGTGACCGGTTTCCTGCCCGCGCGCAACGTCTCACCCACGCCCCGCAGCGACTACGAAGTGGACGCGGAGACCCTTCTGCGGGCTTTGAGCTGGGAGGATGAAGGGGATGATCTCATTGCCATCTTTCACAGCCATCCCGCCAGCCCCGCTTATCCTTCGCTCATCGACGCGGCCAAAGCCTTCTATCCCGACAGCGTCTACCTGATTCTCTCCCTGCGAGCCCCCGACGTTCCCGAACTGAAGGGCTATTTCCTGCGCCCGGAGGCCATCTTTCGCGGGGAACAGGCTGCTATCCTGCGCCGGGAAATCCCCCTTCAGCAGGTGCGCCCCGGACTGTGGGGGCATCGTCTCGCTTCCACGGAACCGAAAACGCCTCTGCTTGCGCCGCGAGCAAGGCCCGAAGCCGACCTCTATCTCGTGTACGACCGTCCCAATGGCCCCATCCGTCTCATTGCCGTCCAACCGGCCGACATCCTGCTCCGATAAGGACTTGCCACTCGCGACTTGCAAACCTGCATCTTTTCGTTCCCAATCGCCAACACCTCCCACCCGTCTACTGGTTTCCTGGTTTTCTGGTCTCCCGGACTGCCTGGAAAATAGGATTTGGAAGACGCAGATGATAAAGAAAAAATCTGCGAAAATCATCTGCGAAAATCTGCGTTGCGAAGCATCCGTGTCATCTGCGTTCTCATTTTCATCGGTATCGGCGCGCCACCGCGCGTGTTGCCTGCTATCTCTCCCGAATCACCATCCACCCATCCACAAGGAGATGCACCATGAGGAACCGCCGTCTTTGGATTGCATGGGGGCTGTTTGCTCTGTTGTTGCTGGCGTTCGCTTCGCCCCTTGCCACGCGTGGGCAGGGCCAACCCGACGCCCGGGTGGACGCGGACGTTTGGGCCGAGATGGACGCCCGCGGCGCGGCCGACGTCCTTATCTTCCTCAGTCCCCAGCCCGATCTCTCGCCCGCCCGGCGCATCATGGACAAGGCGGCGCGCGGGCGTTGGGTGGTGGCGCAATTGAAGGCCGCGGCGCGGAAGGGACAGCGGCCCGTGCGGACGGAGTTGGACGCCATGGGCCTGGATTATCGTGCGTTCTGGATTGTGAACGCAGTGGCGACGCGGGTGACCGAGCCGCAATTACAACGGCTTCTGCACCAGCCCAACGTGATTCGTGTCGCGCTTGACAAGCCTTTTCGAGTTGTTAAACCCCCTCCGGCAGAGTCCTTTGCATCACAAAGCATTGAAAATATCGAATGGGGCGTGAACCGAGTGAATGCGCCTTGGGCCTGGGATCAGGGCTATACGGGCCGGGGCGTCGTCGTGGCCGGGCAGGACACCGGTTACCAGTGGGATCATCAGGCGCTCTATCGCGCTTATCGCGGCTTCGATCCCAATGACCCCTTGCATCCCACGCATGATTACAACTGGCATGATAGTATCCACGAAATCGATCCCCACAACGCGGGCGTCAATCCCTGTGGTCTGGATTTGGCGGAACCCTGTGACGATCACGGACACGGCACCCACACCATGGGCACAATGGCGGGCAACGACCTGGACCCCAGCGATCCCAACTGGCCCGAAGGCGCGAACAACGCCATCGGCGTGGCTCCGGGCGCGAAGTGGATAGGATGTCGGAATATGGAACGTGGCTGGGGCAGGCCTTCCACCTATATCGAATGCTTCGAGTGGTTTACCGCCCCCTGGCCCATCGGCGGCGATCCTGACCTGGACGGCGATCCCAGCAAAGCGCCCGACGTCATCAACAACTCGTGGGGGTGCCCGTCTGACGAAGGGTGCACGGGCCCGGAGATCGAACCCGCCATGAACGCCGCTATCGACGCGGGCATCGTCGTGGTCGTCTCCGCGGGCAATGCGGGCTCCGCTTGCAGCACGGTCCAGGATCCGCCTGCCATCTATCCCCGCTCCTTTGCCGTGGGCGCCACCGACAGCGGCGACAACCTGGCGAGCTTCAGCAGCCGCGGGCCCGTCATCTACAACGGCGAGACCTATCGCAAGCCCGAGATCAGCGCGCCGGGGGTCAACGTGCGCTCAGCCTATCCCAACAACAGCTACAAGCCCATGTCGGGCACGAGCATGGCCGGGCCGCATGTGGCGGGCGTCACCGCCTTGCTGCTCTCCGTCGAACCGAGCCTCAAGGGCCGGGTGGAGATGGTGGAGCAAATCCTCATGCGTACGGCGGACCCGAAGACGACGACCCAGGGCTGTGGCGGCGATAGCAGCTCCGACGTGCCCAACAACAACTTCGGCTGGGGCATCGTCAACGCCCAGAGCGCCATCGAATCCCTCTCCCAACCGGGAACCCTGACAGGCGTCGTCACCGACACCCTCACCGCGGCCCCCATTCCTGACGCGAACGTCTCCCTCCATCCCCTGAGCGACCCCGCTACCACGGTGATGACCACGACCACGGACGCTTCGGGCGTCTACACCTTCACTGTGGATTGGGGCGAGTATGAGGTCGGCGTTTCTAAGAGCGGCTACGCCGACGCCTCCGCCTCGCCCGTCTATGTCGTCGGTGGCAAGAGCACGACCCAGGACGTGGGCCTGAACCCCATCCCCAGCAGCGTGTCCGATCTCCAGATCGCCATCGATGGGGCCGATATCCAGCTTGCGTGGACGCACCAGGACGATACGATTGTGAATTACGAGGTGTGGCGGGCGATGGATGCGGCGTATTTCGATCCCGCCAGCGCCGGGCAGAAGATCGGCGACGTGGCCCCGGGCCTGCTGGGTGCAACCCTGGTCTTCACCGATACAGCCAGCCCGTTGGGGGATACGACCCAGCAGGGATATTATCTGGTGCTGGGAGTGAACAGCGTGGGCCAGCTGGCGAATCCCGAGCCCCACGTGGGCGAGTTCGACTTCGCGCTCACGCCCGGCGCACCCTGACATCTGCAAGGTGACTATTATGCGAATTCTAGCAAGTATCATTTCGTTCCTCGCACTGATTCTGATTGCGGGATGCACGATCATTCCTGTGGGAGAGTCAGCGCAAAGTGATCTGCCCTTGCTGCTGTTCAACAGCACTCAGGTCTCGGCCATCGTGATCGAAGATGATTGGGTCGGTTATTCTCCTGTGGCTCCAATCGAGGCTCATTTCCGCTTACAAAAATCCAATGACGGGTTCGATGGCGAGGCGTTTTTTTCTGTTGGGGGCTTTTCCACTTCAACGCTCACTGACACGGTAAGCATTCATATTCCTCAAGCAGAGGCCTTGCAATTCCTGGATTCGTTGGCCCAGACTCCCGTAAAGAAAAGTATTTACCGTCCGGCCATCAGCCATACCGATGATTATCCCGCCATCACCATTACCTTGAAGCTCCCCGATGATCTCGTCGTTTTCCATACCGAATCGCAGGGGGCCGAACATATCCCCTGGCAGGTAACTGTGCAGGGGAATTCTTATGTGATTTACACCGCCGACGTCGCCCATGCATTGAACGCTCTCGATCCATTTTTGGCGCGTTCAATTCAACAAGATATGCTTGATTCGCTTTGGAAAGAATTCAAGAAAAAGTAACTGGCCTGTTTCTAATCGAAATCTTATGCGCTGCCCGTAGAATGGGATAGATTGATGCGTCGACAATTCACGATGGAGGTGATTTTCGAGCAATGACCGTAGCCGCCAAGGAACAAAACGTCGAAACCCGTCAGTTTCAGACCGAAGTTCGACAGCTTCTGGACATTCTCGTTCATTCCCTGTATTCCCAGCGGGAGATCTTCCTGCGCGAGCTCATCTCCAACGCGTCCGATGCGCTCCACCGCATCAAATTCGAGCTGCTCACCAACCGGGATGTGCTGGACCCGGACGCGGAATTGGCCATTCGCATCGTGGGCGATCCCGAAAAGGGGACGCTGACCATCAGCGACACGGGCGTGGGCATGACGCATGATGAACTTATCGAGAACCTGGGCACGATTGCGCATTCGGGCGCGGCCCAGTTCCTGCGGGCTTTGCAGGAACAGCAACAGGCAGGGGGAGCCATCGAACAGATCGGGCAGTTCGGCGTCGGGTTCTATTCGGTGTTCATGGTCGCCGACGAAGTGCGGGTCACCAGCCGATCATTCCTGCCCGAGGCCGAAGCCTGGACGTGGGTCTCCACGGGTGACGACGCCTACACCCTGGAGCCCGCGGAGAAAACCGACCGCGGCACGACCATCGAGATCATGCTGAAGAAGGATGCGCTGGAATTCGCGGAGCCCTGGCGCATCAAATCCATCATCCGCAAATACTCCGAGTTCGTCACCTTCCCTATCTACGTCAACGACGATGAGGAGCCCGTGAACCGGCGGCAGGCCATCTGGCGTCTGCTCCCGTCCCAGGTGTCGGATGAGGAAGCCAATGAATTCTATCGCCAGCTCACCCTGGCCTTCGACGACCCCCTGGCCCGCATTCACATCCAGACCGACGCTCCCGTGCAGATTTATGCGCTTCTCTTCATCCCCGGCAAGCTCGACCGCACCCTGCTGGGCCTGAAACAGGACTACGGCCTGCGCCTCTACTCCCACAAAATCCGTATCCAGGACCGCAACAAGGACCTGCTGCCCGGTTATCTACGCTTCATCGAGGGGGTGGTCGATTCCGAGGATATTCCCCTGAACGTAAGCCGGGAGATGGTGCAGAGCAGCCGGGTGATGAGCAAGATCAAATCCGTGCTCACGCGCAAGGTGTTGGGCGAATTGGCCCGCATGGCCGAAAAGGAGCCGGACAGGTACGAGGCCTTCTGGCGGGAGTTTGGCATCTTCATCAAGGAAGGCATTACCACCGAGCCCCAAGACCACGAGAAACTCATCCCTCTGCTGCGATTCTACTCCACCAAGAGCGAAGAAAAACCCACGTCCCTGGCTGATTACATCGCCCGCGCCCAGCTCGACCAGAAAACCATCTACTATATCGCGGGCGAAAGCCGCGCCGCCATGAAGCGCAGCCCGCATCTGGAATACTTCCGGGAGCATGATATCGAAGTCCTTTACTTCGACCAGCCTGTGGATGCGTTCCTGCCCCAGGCCATCGGCAAGTATGAGGAGTTCGAATTCCAGAACGTGGATCGGGCGAAGTTGGATGAGTTGGAGAAGATGGAGGAAGCGCCCGAGGTGAGCGATGCGTTCGAGAAGCTGGCCGCGCAGGCGAAGGAGACGCTGGGCGACCGGGTGGTGGACGTGCGTCCCTCCAAACGGCTGGTCTCGGCCCCCGCCCGGCTGGCTGCGCCCGAAGACGTCATTGATTCCAGCCTGCAGCGCATCCGCCGCCTCATGGAGGAGGACGTCGCCGCACCGCAGATGATTTTGGAACTGAACCCCGACCATCCCATTGTGGCCAACCTCATGGCCCGGGCCCAAGGCAACGGCGACGATCCCATCCTGGACGCAGCCATCGAGCAGCTCTACGAGGACGCGCTTCTGCTGGAAGGCTTCCATCCCGACCCTACGCAAATGGTCTCCCGCATCGAGAAACTGCTCGAGGCGGCCACGCGGGCGTGAAGCCAGTCGTAGTCCGGAACAGAACACCGGTAGGCCAGTAGACCGGGCTTATCCTCCCCGGTTTCCCGGTTTACTGGCTTACCGGTTTACTTTTTCAATTACAACCGGCTGTTACGCCTGCCAACTCCCCGGCCTTCACCCAAATGGCGGGGTTGTCGCCCACCTGGATAGGCAGGCGATACCAGTTCTCGCCATTCACCTGCTCGCGGCGATTCGCTTCGAACGCGCCGTCGCCCGAGAAATTGCCCAGATAGCTGCCATTGGGCGCGTCGAAGGCGCGGGTGCTGGCGCTAACCTGCACCTGGCACTGTCCCGGCGGATAATCGACGGCTCCGCCATTCTGGAAGAAGACTGGGACGCTGGCGAATGCACCCGTGCCAGGCGAAGAGGCTTCAATCACGCCATTGGTGGTGGAGGGGGCGGGGATGGTCAGGTCCACCGACCAGGTTCCCTCGCCGCCCACGCCGACGTTCTCCCCCTGGAGCGCGGTGGCCTGCTCGACCAGCACATTCCCGTGGGCGTCCTTCACCCGCACGACCACGTTGCCCTCGGGCAGGCCCCCGCCCCGCCCGCTGACGGTGAACGCATTGGGCAGCACGGCATTGGCGGGCGGGAAGTCGATGGTCACATAGGCGATAACGGCCGGGGGCGGCGTCACCGTGGGGGGCGGCTGAGGCGTGATAGGAGGGTAGATGGGCGGCGCGGGAATCGGGCCCGCGTTCAGGCAGGGAATGCGCATGGTGGTAAAGGCGTAGGGATAGTACTGGCGGTTGGCCCGCTGCAACGCCCGCACCGAGACGCCGAACCGCTTGCCGATGGAATACCAGGTGTCCCCCTTGGCGACGCGATATTGGTTGGGAGGTATGACGTAGCCCTGAGCGTGGGGCAGCCAGCCCCTGTCGAAGACCCCAGCACAGCCGCCGCCCCCGCCATTGCATGCCGCGGGCACGACCAGCACCATGTCCGGAACCACATGATCGGGATCGGGGCCGATGACGTTTCGATTGAGGTCGTAGATCACCTGCCAGCTTGTGCAGAACTCGCGGGCGATGCTGGCCAGGTAGTCACCCGGGCGCACCGTGTAGTAAACGTAGCCGTAGTAATCGAGGGCGGCGTTGGACGCCCGAATTTCGTTGAGGGAAGGAGCCGTCGCCTGCACTCTCGGGCCAGGATCCCAAGCCAGAAGCGCCGTCACCAAAACGACCGTCAATATCAATGACGGCAAGACAAACTTTTTCATCAAGAAGATAGCCTTTGGGCGATGGGGGACCGGAAAACGCGTCAGGGCGCCGGATGCGTCATCAGATGATGACGTCGGAGATGGGAAAAAGTTACGGCGGCATGACGCAAGCGTTGGTGTAATTTTTACACAAACTATTGATTCCTGAGCTGGTTTGTGTTATGCTTCAGTGTCATTTATTCATTTCCTTGATCTGCTGGAGTCATTCATGGTTTTGCGAGAGCGCATCTCTGAACACACCTACGTGTTCCGCAGCAACATGTACGCTAAGGTGAACGCCGGGCTTATCAACACGCCCGAAGGCTGCATCCTTATCGACACTCTGCCTTATCCTGAGGAGACTCAGGAGATTGTCCATTTCGTGCGGCGGCGATTGCGGTCCCAGGTAAAATATGTGATTCTCACCCACTCCCACGCCGACCATGTGTATGGCGCTTACCTGTTTCCCGACGCGGAAGTCATCGGGCATCTCTACGCCCGCAAATTGTTGCTCACCCAAACGAAACCCGCGTTGATCAAAGCCCGCACCATCAATCCCTCCCTGGCGGATGTGCGATTGATCATGCCAGCGATTTTAATGGAGAAGGAGGCCGCGGTGCGGTTAGGCGGAGCCACGCTGATCATGCGGCACGCACCAGGCCACGCGCCCGACGTCATCAGCGTGTATTACAAGGAGGAGAAGGTCCTGTTCGCCTCGGACGCCATGATGCCCATCCCCTACTTCGTCCATGGCGACATTCATGATCTGCGCAATACGCTGCAGGAGCTGGCCCGCGTTTCGCCTGTGGAGGATTTGGTGCAGGGGCATGGCGACGTCCTCCTGCGCGGGGAAGTGAAAACGGTGATCGAAGATCATCTCCACTATCTCGACTGCGTGGAGAACCATGTGGATCGCGTACTGGCCCAGGGAGGGGGCAAGGACGCCCTGCTCAGCCTGGATGTTGAGGATTGCGGCATCCCCCGCATTGCCCTGGAGGGGCTGGCCACACAATTGCACCAGGAGAATTTGGTGACGCTGTTCCTGCGCAAGCGCAAGGCGCTGCGTTCGGATAGAAAACAACGCCAGGTGGCGTGAAAACACAGGTTAGTTTTCTGCAGACGTCCCTTCATCAGCAGCAGGGCGAGAAGGCGGGGGCTTCTTGCTGGCTCCAGCCAGGCGCGTGCGCTCCTCCTCCACCGATTGACGCAACTCGTTCCAGTCATCCACGTTCACCTCGGCCAGATGCCCGGTAACCATGAAATCCACCCGCTCCACCAGGTCGGTGGCGTAATCCGCAAATCGTTCCAGATCGCGGGCCACCCGCAGCAGCTCGTAGATGGCCTCCACCTTATCGGTCTTTCGAGTTTTCGACATCCGAGCCAGCACGGATAAGAAGGTCTCGCCATACAATTGATCTACTTCATCGTCCATGACCGCGATCTCCTCCAGGTTCACCTCGCCCGAGACATACGCGTCCATGGCTTTGTGCAGCATGGTTTGGCCCGTGTTCGCCATTTCCTGCAATTCGGATGGAATTTTCAGGCCCGGACGCAGCAGGATGTGGGGGATGGCTTTGGCGATGCTCTTGGCCTTGTCCCCCATGCGTTCCAGGATCACGTTCATGAACAGGGCGGCGAGGATGGCTCGGGCGTCGCGGGCCATGGGTTGCTGGGTGCTGATGAGCAAAAGGGCGGTGCGCTCGATCTGATATCGCAACGCGTTGACCTGTTCATCCATGGCAAAGACCTGTTGCGCCAGATCGACATCCTTTGCATACAACGCTTCCATGGCGACGGTCATTTCCTCGTCGACCATCTCGGCCATGCGCAGGATATCGGCCTGGAGCTGTTTCAGTAAGCGGTCGAATGTGGGGCGTGGGGACATGAGAGCCTCGCGAGAGCGTGAGGGGATGGAAAGATGGCCGGGTCAGGACTTCTGCTTGGCCAGTTGCTTGAGCAATTTGGGCAGGGCCTGTTCGAGCTCGTCCTGGGCCCGGCTCAGCTCGTGGTCCGCAGCGTCCAGGGCCTGATACACTTTGTTCAGGCGTTTCCATGTCTTGCCCTTGACCATGTCGGAGTCATCCAGCAGGTGGGCGATGGTCGCCCGTACGCGACCGATTTCCTTGCGGGCTGCGGCCAGGTTGTCGGGCATGGCGGTGAGATGCTTCTTTTTCATGGCGTTACCTCGTAGCCGTGTGATTGGTGGGGTGCGGGCGGATTTTCTTTCAGAAATTGGATCAGGAAGGGCAACACTCGCTCCCGAATCTCATCCCGCACGCGGCGAAAGACGGCCATGCGCTCCTCTTCGCTGCCTGTGGCCAGGGCGGGATCGTCGAATCCGATATGCTCGACCCGGCCTTCCCGCAACCACACCGGACAATGCTCGGCTGCGTCGTCGCACACGGTGATGACCAGATCGAATTGGAGATCATGGAAGACGTTGGGCGTTTTAGGGTGGGAGCGGGAGATGTCAACGCCGATCTCGGCCATGGCCCGAATGGCCAGAGGATGGACGCGATCCGAGGGTGCGGTTCCCGCGGAGAAGGCCCGGAATGCGTCGCCAAGAACGTGGTTGACGAGGCCCTCGGCCATCTGACTGCGACAGGAGTTGCCTGTGCAGAGGAAGAGCAGGTTGTATGGGGGCGTGACAGTCGTCATCCAAACCGTCCTGTGATGTAATCTTCTGTGATCTTGCTGGCGGGCGTGGTGAAGATCTGGGGCGTCTCGCCAAATTCTTCCATGTAGCCCGTGCGGTCGGGCGTGACGGTAAAGAAGGCGGTGTAATCGGAGACGCGGGCGGCCTGTTGCATGTTGTGGGTAACGACGATGATGGTGACGTCCTGGGCCAGCTCCCACATGAGTTCCTCGATGCGCAGGGAGGCGATGGGGTCCAGCGCGGAGGTGGGTTCATCCATGAGGATGATGTCGGGTTTGACGGCCAGGGCCCGGGCGATGCACAAGCGTTGTTGCTGTCCCCCCGACAGGGAATAGCCGCTGGCGTCCAGCTTGTCCTTGACCTCGTTCCACAGCGCGGCCCGCTCCAGAGATTCCTGCACCAGCGCGTCTAGGTCGCCCTTGAAGCCGTTGATCTTCGCGCCCCAGGCCACGTTGTCGTAGATGCTCTTGGGGAAGGGATTGGGCTTCTGGAAGACCATGCCGATGCGGCGGCGCACCTGCACCGGGTCCACGTCGGGGTCATAAATGTTCTTGCCGTGGAAGAGCACGTCGCCTTCGATGCGGGCGCTGGGAATGAGGTCGTTCATGCGGTTAAAGCAGCGCAGCACGGTGCTCTTGCCGCAGCCTGAAGGCCCAATGAGCGCGGTGATCTTGTTCTTGTGAATTCGGAGATTCACGTCTTTGACCGCGTGAAAGTCGCCGTAGTAGACGTTCAGATTCCGGGTTTCGATGGCGTAGGTGGCGGCGGTGGTCTGGATGTTCATGGATCGTTTGAGAGGAGCGCAGAGGGCGCTGAGGAAAGGCCAATGACCAAGGACTGAAGACTAAAGACTAAAGATGAAAGACGGGGGCTTTAGTTTAGTATCGGACGGCGTAGCGGTTGCGCAGGTAGATGGCGAAGGCGTTGAGGGCCAGCAGCAACGCCAGCAGCACGATGATGGCGGCTGCGGCCAGGTTCTGGAACGCGGCCTGGGGCCGGGCGGTCCACTGGTAGATTTGAATGGGGAGGGTGGTGAATTTGGAGAAGGGGCCGCTGGGATCGAGGAAGATGGCGGTGGATGCGCCCACGACGATGAGAGGCGCGGTTTCGCCGAAGGCCCGGCTGATGGCCAGGATGCTGCCCGTGAGGATGCCGGGGATGGCGTTGGGCAGAACGTGATGCCAGATGGTTTGCCATTTGGTGGCGCCCAGTCCGAGGCTGGCCTCGCGAAAGGCCTGGGGCACGGCGCGGATGGCCTCGCGGGCGTTGATGATGATAATGGGGAGGATGAGCAGCCCCAGGGTCAGGCCGGCGGAGAGGATGGTGCGGCCATTGGACGTGGTCGGGTCTCCCACGCCAAAGATGGCTCCGCTGGTGAGCGGGCCCAAGGCCCGCACGAACACGGCCAGCCCCAGCATACCGTAGATGATGGAGGGCACGCCAGCCAGGTTGTTGATGTTGGTCTCGATGAGCTGGTCCAGCCAGCTTCCCGACCCGTATTCCTCCAGGTAGATGGCGGCGCCAATGCCTACGGGCACGGCGAAGATGAGGGTGATGAACACGACCCAGAGCGAGCCCAGGATGGCGGTGCGCACGCCCGCGTATTCGGGCTGGGAGGATTGAGGCGAGGTGATGAAATCCCAGGTGATCCAGCGTCGGAATTCAAGGTGTGCGTCGGGCATTCCTGCCGCCGCCTCCTTGATGGCGGCCCTGTCGAAAAGGCTCTCGTACAGGCTCCATGTTTCGACGACCGTGGGTTCGAGGACCTGTTCCTCCAGGATGGCCAGCACCTCCTCCTGGGTGCGCAGGGCCAGCGGTTTTTCGGCCACGAACTGCCGCAATGCACCCGCCGAACGATGCTGCGCCAGCATGGCCAGCAGCGCTTCGATGGGTTGCTCGGCGGGGTCGTCCCCATAGACCTGGGTGACGAAAGCGTCGAGCGCGGGGCTGCCCGCCTCGGGCAGGGCGCGATGGACGGGCGCATCGGGCCAGCCGGGCCGCACGTCCGACCAGGTCTCCGCCACGGTGAACAGGGGCGTCAACTCCAGGATGGTGACGTTCTGCACCCAATCGTTATCTTTGCTCACCGCCACCACCACGCCCGACAGATCGCCGCCCGCCACCTGCACCTGCCGCAGGATATCCGCATGGGCCTGAAATGCAGCCGGGTCCAGCAGCCCCACCGCGTTGGGGTTCCCGGCCAGCGCCCGGGCCAGATCGTCAAGGTCGGTGTAAGTTTGGGCGCGGGGCGCATCCAGCATCATGCCGCGATAAAATCCCACCACGAGTTCGTCGGGCGCGATTTTGTACGCCACGGCCGCATACCCCATGCTGTCGTTGATGATGGTCACGAGCAGCACCATGAGCACGATGACGCCGAGGGTGGTGGCCAGCAGAAAGAGGCTGCGCCAGATGAGGCCTTTCTGTCGTCGTCGTTTGACGAATTTCTGGAGTTCGTCGCCTTCCGGGAAGTAGGATGTCATGGTTGGTGCAGGGGGTTCACAGAGGGCGCTGAGGGGATCACAGAGGACACAGAGAGGATTTTTTCTTCTCTTTTCTCTGTGCAACTCTGTGCATTCTCTGCGCTCTCTGTGTCACTCAAAGAATCCGACGTTTGACGCCATCTTTGAGCAGAGTGACGTTGAAGTTGATGAGCAGGCCGACTCGGCAGCCAGCCAGTTTCATATAGGAGAGGAGTTGCGCTTCATGGACAGGCATGAGCTGATCCACGACTTTGATCTCGACCACGACCTGGCCTTCCACCAACATGTCCAGACGATAACCTTGATCCAGACGGATATCTTTGTAAACCAGGGGCAGAGGTTTCTGACGTTCGACCTCGAGGCCAAGTTGTCTCAGTTCATAGGCTAAACAGGTCTCATAAGCCGATTCCAGAAGTCCAGGCCCAAGATGCCGATGCACCTCAATCGCTGCACCGATAATCTGGCGGGTCAATGCTTGCAGTGGATACCGTTTCTCATGCTTCTCTTTCATTCTCTCTGTGTCCTCTGTGCATTCTCTGCGCTCTCTGTGTAACTTTACTCAGTACACCTCACGAAATCGCTTCACCACGCGGCGGCTGATGAGGTTCAATGCGAAGGTGATGAGGAAGAGGGTGAGGCCGATGGCGAAGAGGCTGTCGTAGTCGATGGATTCGTAGCTGATGTCGCCGCCGCTGATGCGCACGATATGCCCGGTCATGGTCTCCGCGGCCTTGAAGGGATTGAAGATGGCCAGGTTGTGGAAGGCGTCGGACCAACTGTCGAAATTGCGCGGGCCCGCGCCGGCGGCGATGGCCACGATCATGGTCTCGCCGATGGCCCGGGATACGGCCACGATGAAAGCCGCAGCCAGGCCCGACAGGGCCGCGGGCGTGACCACCTTCAGCGCGGTCTCCAGGCGGGTGGCGCCCAGACCGTAGGCGGCTTCGCGCAGCAGGTCGGGCACCGCGCTCAGCGCATCCTCGGCCATGGAGGTGACCAGGGGCAGGATGAGGATGCCGATGACGATGCCCGCGGCGGCCACGTTGAAGATCTCCACCACGTCCTTGCCGATGAGACCCTGGAGAAGGGGCGTCATGAAGGTGAGGGCGAAGTAGCCGTAGACCACGGTGGGGATGCCCGCCAGCACTTCGAGGATGGGTTTGAGGGTGTTGCGGGTGCGGGGGGAGGCGTATTCGCTGAGGTAGATGGCGATCATCATGCCCAGCGGAATGGCCACGATCATGGCGATGACGCTGGTGATGAGGGTGGCGATGACCAACACCATGATGCCGAAGCGGTCGATCTGCGGCTGCCAGGCGGAATCGGTGAGGAAGGCCCATAGATTCACTTCGGGCCGGGCGAAGAACCGCAGGGCCTGGCTGAACAGCACAATGACGATGCCAGCGGTGGTGAGGATGGAAAGCGTGGCGAAGAGGAAGAGAAGCGCGTGAATCGCCGTCTCTCCCCAGCGTCGCTGCTTGCGCAGATCGGGAGCCATCTCGGTGGAAGCATGTGGACTCATGGCCGCTTCATCCCCATGACGTCAAGCCAGTTCTGGCGGGATTGGTTGAGGGCTTCGTCGCTGGCGGGGAAGTAACCCACATCGACGATCTCGTCATTGACATAGGTGAGGACAAAGTTCAGGAAAGCGGCCACCTGAGGCCTGGCCTGCATGATGGTGGGGGCGGAGTACATGAACAGGGGGCGGGCCAGGGGATAGGACCCATCATCCACATGCTCGCGGCTGGGAATCACGCCTTCGATGGCGAGCACCTTCAGCCGCTCCTGGTTTTCGCCGTAGAAGGCGTAGCCGAAGAAGCCGATGGCGTATTTACTGCCCTCCACGCCCTGCACCAACACGTTATCGTCCTCGCTCATCTGCAGATGGCTGGTGGAGAGTATGGGTTCGGGGTCTTTGTCGAACACTTCCTCGACGAAATAGTCGAAGGTGCCGCTGTCGGTGCCAGGGATGAAGCGCTGGATAGGTTGATCGGGCCAGTTGGGATGGATGTCGGACCAGGTTTCGGCAGTGGCGAAGGCCGCGGCCAGCTCCTCCATGCTCAGGTTCTCCACCCAATCATTCTCCGGGTTGACCACCACAGCCAGGGCGTCTGTGCCCACCCGAAACTCCACCGGCTCCCGCCCAATCTTCCGGCAATTCTCGATCTCCTTCTCCTTGATGGGGCGGCTGGCGTTGCTGATATCCGTCTCCCCTGCGGTGCAAAAACGCTCGAACCCGGCCCCGCTGCCGATGCTGTCGATGGTAATGTTTCCCGTGAAGCCTTCGGCCCGAAACCGCTCGGCCATGCGCTCCGCCAGGGGGAAGACGGTGGAGCTGCCCGCGGCGATGATATCGCCCGTGACCTGGCGCGGGTTCACGGGCGGCAGTTGGACCTGCCCTGGGGCGGCGCTGGTTCCATCGCATGGGGCGCAGGGTTCGGCGCTGGTCAGGGTCTGGCCGTAGGCGATGACGATTTGGGCCAGTTGCTGTTGCCGGGCCTCGTCGACGGGGGTTTGCTGTTCGCTACAAGCCAGGGTCAGCGCCGCGAGGAGCAGCAACACAAGAACTGCAAGGATGCGCTTCATCGATCCTCCTGAAGTCTGGGCATCGTTGGGGCGTCTGGCGTTTCGCCAGTCATTTCCAGCATAGCAGAAAAAACAGGAGGCGTGGTTCAGAGGATGTTAATGTTTGGTTAAAGTCTCTTAACCTGTCCAGTTTTCGCCTGCGGCCCCCGTCATTCCCCACGCGGTCGGGCCCCAAATCACGCCGTCTTCGCCGTGCGCGTCTCCAAGTCGTACAACCCATAGGCCGCGGCGAGGATTTCGATGGGGTGACGGCTGTCCTGGCCCGCGCCGTGCTCGATCTGCCAGCGGCAGGTCTCCGAATCGCAGGCGTTGTATTCGGTGTGATGATGCTCCTCTTCCGCCAGAATGAAGCTGAACAGCTCCTCCCCCACCTTCATGGCGATGTCGTACTTCTCTTTTTTGTAGCCATAGGTGCCGGCGATGCCGCAGCAGCGGGCGCGGCTTTCGTGGACTTCCACACCCGGAATCAGCTCCAGCACGTCCATGGCGGGGCGTCCCACGCGATGCGCCCGGTACTGGCAGGGTTGATGGTAGGGAATGACCATCTCCATGGGGACGAAGTCGCGGGGCAGTTCATCCTCGTGCTCTCGAATCCACTCGAAGATGTCCCAGACGGCGTGGGTGAGAGCCTCGGCGGTTTCGTCATGACGGCCGAGAAGATGGGGCGCTTCCTCTTTCAGGGTCAGGGTGCAGCTCGTGCTGGTTCCCACGATGTCGTAGCCCTCCGTCGCCAGCGGGCCGAGCTTGCGCAGGTTGTTGTCATAAAGTTTGCCCGCGGCTTTGAATTCGCCGTTGCTGAGCAGGGGGAGGCCGCAGCAGTTCTGCGGCGGCACGATGAGCTCATAGCCCATGTGCTCCAGCACCAGCACCGCGGCCACGCCAATGAAGGGTTCGTAGTACATGGTGGCGCAGCCGTGGAAGTAGACCACCTTTTTGTCGGAGATGCGCCGGTGGGGATAGTGTTTTTCCCACCAATCCACAAAAGTGCCGGTCGTGCTCCAACGGGGCAAAGGCGCTTCTTTGGCAATGCCGAAGAGGGCGTCGGCGGCGATGCGGCTGATGGGATTGTGCAGGGCGAAGTTGGCGAGATGGGGGGCGTAGCTGCCCACTTTTCCCAGCAGCTCGTTGCGCCCGAGCAGACGGTTGCGTAGGGGAATGCCCTTTTCCGCCACCAACGCGGCGCGCGCTTTCGCGTTCATCTCCATGATGCTGACGTCGTTGGGGCAGACTTCGTTGCACACCCGGCAGCCCGAGCAGTAGTCCACCGAGAGGTCCGGCGTGGGCTGTTCGGCCATGCGGAAGCGCTGCGCTTGCGGGCCTGCGTATTTGGGTCCGGGGAAAAGATCGGTGACCTCGGCCACCGGGCAGTAGCTCACGCAGATGTTGCATTTGATGCACTGATCGAGGCTGACCTCGGGCGAAAGCCAGGCGTCCAGATTCATGGCGTCACCTCGCTCATGCGTTGCACGGCCCGGAAGGCGGTGGCGATGGCCACGCCTTCGAGGCTGCGTTCGGCAATGGGATCGGAATCGGCCAGCAGGCCGCCCGCAGCCCACAGATTCTCATACGCCACGCCGCCTTCGGCGTCCACCGGCTGGAAGGCTTCGTTCACCCGCACGCCGCCCAGGAAGATGCGGTGGCCCGTGGGGCCCATGAAGTCGCGATGGAACCATTGTTTGCGATCCTGAGGTGCGTCATTCAGGGGGAGATGGAAGATGACCTCTTCCACCTGCCCTGTGGGGTCGCCGACGATGCCGCCGCCCAGGATGCCGCCCGTGGCCAGCAGGAAGCGTTGCGCCCAATGCCGAACTGGCCGGGCGCTGGCCCGGGTTGAAACCCAGGCCACTTTGCCGTTCTCGGCGCGGAAGTCGATGGCCCTCAGGCCCAGGTCCATCCGCCCGCGCAGGTCCAGCTCGAAGTGGGCGCGCAGAGCCTCGGCC
>JALXCB010000080.1 GCA_026991225.1 Anaerolineae bacterium
CGCCAGTGGTCGACCTTCGTCGACCTGTTGCATACGGTGAAAATGGACGGCGGAGGCCGTCCACTGGCCGCAGGCCTGAAGCGCCCGACTTGAGTCGGCTAGTGCGCCCCATTTTTGAAACGCACCCCCGCCCCCGGAACCGGTGGCTCTTTCGGGGCGTTTCTGGTATAATATCTCCAAATACCCTTTGAACAAACCTCATTCCGCAGGGATGAGCGCTGGAGGATTTCTTGAAACAAAACTGGACGCGTAACGCTTTCGTCTATATTCTGATCATCGTCGCCGCGGTGGCCCTCTTCCTGGGAATCAATCCCATGACTGACACCGGCCCCAAGGAGATGGACATCTCCACCCTGGCGACGAAAATCAACGCGGGCGAAGTCAAAGCGATCGAAATACGGGACAATAACCTCAAGGTCACCTTGAACAACGGTGATGTCTATCAATCCTATAAAGATGAAGAGGCGAGCCTGCTGGCGACGCTGCGGGCCATGGGCGTCGATCAGGACGCTTTGAGCGCGGTGAAAATCAATGTGGCTCCGCCCAGCCAGATGGGGAACTGGCTCACCCTGTTGGGCACCATCCTGCCGCTGTTGCTGGTGGGCGCGCTTTTCTTCTTCCTCATGCGCCAGGCCCAGGGCTCCAACAGTCAGGCCATGAGCTTCGGCAAGAGTAAGGCGAAGATGATGACGGGCGACAAGCCCACCATCACCTTCGACGATGTGGCCGGGGCCGAGGAGGCCAAGGAGGAGCTCAAGGAAGTGGTCGAGTTCCTGCGCGAGCCCGAGAAGTTCGCCTCCCTGGGCGCACGCATCCCCAAAGGCGTGCTCATGGTGGGCCCGCCCGGCACCGGTAAGACCCTCATGGCCAAGGCAGTCGCGGGCGAAGCGGGCGTGCCCTTCTTCTCCATCTCCGGCTCGGAGTTCGTGGAGATGTTCGTGGGCGTGGGCGCCAGCCGGGTGCGCGACCTGTTCGAACAGGCCAAGCGCAACAGCCCCTGCATCATCTTCATCGACGAGATCGATGCGGTGGGGCGGCATCGGGGCGCGGGCCTGGGCGGCAGCCATGACGAACGGGAGCAGACCTTGAATCAAATCCTGGTGGAGATGGACGGGTTCGACACGGACACCAACGTCATCGTCATCGCCGCCACCAACCGGCCCGATATCCTCGACCCTGCCCTGCTCCGACCCGGTCGCTTCGACCGTCGCGTCGTACTGGACCGGCCCGACGTGCGCGGGCGCCGCGCCATCCTGGGCATCCATGTGCGGGGCAAGCCTCTGGCCTCCGATGTGGACCTGGACGTGCTGGCCCGGGCCACGCCCGGCTTCGTGGGCGCGGACCTGGAAAACATGGTGAACGAGGCCGCGATCCTGGCCGCGCGGCGGGGCAAAAAGCGGATCACCATGCGCGAGTTCGAAGAGGCCATCGAACGCGTGGCCCTGGGCGGCCCTGAGCGCCGCAGCCGCGTGCTGGGCGAGGAACAGCGCAAGCTCACCGCCTATCACGAAGCGGGCCACGCGGTCGCAGCCAAGGTGCTGGAGCCGGAAAACCCCGTGCAGAAAGTCACCATCATCCCCCGCGGCCAGGCGGGCGGCTACTCCTGGCAGGTGCCCGAAGAGGAGAAAACCCTGCAGGACGTGGACGAACTCAAGACCCGCATCGCGGTCGCCCTGGGCGGACGCATCGCCGAGGAGATCGTGTTCGGCGACGTTTCCAGCGGCGCGGCCTCCGACCTGCAACACGTCACCAAGATCGCCCGGGCCATGGTCACCCGCTTCGGAATGAGTGAGAAGCTGGGGCCGATGGTCTACGGCAAACGCAACGAATTGGTCTTCCTGGGCCGGGAGATCCACGAACAGCGAGATTACAGCGAGAAAACCGCGGCCGAGATCGATGAAGAGGTGCGCCGCATCGTCGATGAAAGCTATCGGACGTGCTACGAGACGCTGAGCGCGCATCGAGACAAGCTGGAACTGGTGGCCCGCGCTCTGCTGGAACGGGAAACCCTCACCCGCGAGGAATTTGCCACCCTGTTCGAAACGGGCGAACTGCCCGAACTCCCTCCCAGCGAGCCCCCCGCCCAGGCGCCCAAAGAGCCCGAACTGGTCTCGACCACCGGGCACGAATCCGCGCCCGGGCCATCCTCGCCCCCCGCTCCGGCCCCGGCGTGATGATAGTGTTCAGTAATCAGTGTTCAGTAATCAGTGTTCAGTAATCAGTCGGACGAAGGAACCACTTCAGCCCCACTGAAAACTGAACACTGAAAACTGAATACTTTCCCCGCGTTATTCCATTAGATAGCGACCTTCTTCTCAATCGCCTCCTTCGCCAGGGCGATGAAATCCTCCAGGGACATGGCGCCCAGGCGTTTGCCGTTGCGCAGACGCACATTCACCTGGCCCGCGTCCATCTCTTTCGCACCCAGCACCAGCATGTAGGGGATCTTTTCGAGCTGGGCGTTGCGGATCTTGGCGTTCATACGGCTGTCGCTGTCATCCACCTCGACGCGCAGCCCGGCCTCTTTCAACTTCCGGGCGATGTCGTAGGCGTAATCGTTCTGATCGTCGGTGATGGGGATGAGCTTCACCTGCACGGGCGTAAGCCAGACGGGGAAGGCGCCGCCGTAGTGCTCGATGAGCACGCCGAAGAAGCGTTCCATGCTGCCCATGAGCGCCCGGTGGATCATGTAAGGCCGGTGGGGCTGGCCGTCCGGGCCGATGAAGGTGAGGTCGAAGCGTTCGGGCAGGTTGAAGTCGAATTGAATCGTGCTGAGCTGCCAGGGGCGCTCCAGCGCGTCGGTGACGTAGATGTCGATCTTGGGGCCGTAAAACGCGCCGTCGCCCTCGTTGATGTCGTAGGGATGGCCGCTGCGCTTCAGCGCTTCCAACAGCGCGTCCTCGGCCGCGTCCCACTTGGCTTCCTCGCCCACGCGCTTCTCGGGCCGGGTGCTGAGATAGAGCTGGAAATTCTCGAAGCCGAAGTCCTTGAGCAAGTCGATGCTGAAGTTGAGGACCATGTCGATCTCTGCGGGCATCTGGTCGGGCGCGCAGAAGAGATGCGCATCGTCCTGCGTGAACCCGCGCACCCGCGTCAACCCATGCAGGGTCCCCGATCGCTCATAGCGATAGACCGTGCCCCACTCCGCCATGCGGATGGGTAGATCGCGATAGGAGCGCACCCGGCTCTTGTAAATTTGCACATGGAAGGGACAGTTCATGGGCTTCAGGTAGTATTCCTGATTGTCGATCTCGATGGGCGCGTACATGCTCTCTTTGTAGAAGTCCAGATGCCCGCTGGTCTCCCACAGCACCGAGCGCCCGATGTGGGGCGTGAACACGAACTCGTAGCCGCCCTCCAGGTGCATTTTCTTGGCGTGCTCCTCCATGAGATAGCGGATGAGGCCGCCCTTGGGATGCCAGAGGATGAGACCGCCGCCCACCATTTCGTGGTTCGTACTGAACAGGTCCAGCTCCTTGCCCAGCTTACGATGGTCGCGCTTTTTGGCCTCTTCCAGCCGCTGGAGATACGCCTTGAGCTGTTTCTTGTTCTTCCAGGCCGTGCCGTAGATGCGCTGAAGCATGGGGCGGTTCTCATCCCCGCGCCAGTACGCGCCCGCCACATGCAGCAGCTTGAACGCATCGGGCGGGATCTGGCCCGTGTGTTCCACGTGGGGCCCGCGGCACAGGTCCACGAAGCCATTGTGCCGGTACACCGATATCTCGGCCGCGCCTTCGATGGGCTCGCCGTTCTCGTCGACCCCGCCCTGCTCCAGTCCGTCGATGAGCTCGAGCTTGTAGGGCTGGTCCTTGAACAGCTCGCGGGCCTCGTCCGCGGTGACGACGCGCTTCTCGAAGGGGTATTTGGCCGCGATGATCTGGCGCATCCGTTTCTCGATGGCTTCCAGGTCCTCGGGCGTGAAGGTCTTGAGATTGCCTTCCTCATCCCGGCCCAGGTCGAAATCGTAGTAGAAGCCATCCTTGATGGGCGGGCCGATGGCCAGCTTGGCCTCGGGATAGCGCTCCAGCACGGCCTGCGCCATGATGTGCGCGGCGGAGTGACGGATCTTGTAGAGTTGTTCGTCGTAATCGTTGTTGTGTTTTTGTTTGGGAGAACCCATAGACGTAAAAGCCTCCAGAGGATTTTGAAATCATCAAAACCGCAGATGAAATGAAATAAGCTGTTACTTGAACAGATTAACAACAGCTAGAGCAATGATGAATAATGTGAGTCCGAACGAGAATGCTGCCAAAAGGGCGTTCATTCCCACGCGGAAAGGCGTGGTGTTGGTCATTTGCACCACGGGTTGTTGTCGGAAATAGGCGCGAATGAGTTGTATCCAGTGAGCCATCTGGAAAACGCTAAAACCGAGAATCCCGGCAACAAACAAACCCAAAAGAAAGCCGCTTTGGAAAGAATTGAGAGCCGCCCCCATGATGAACCTCCTTTTTGGGGATAAAAGAAAAGATTCGGACGACAATTAAACTAAACGCATTTTGAAATCAGGTGTTTTCGGCCTCGGCCACCCGGAGCTGAAGCTCCGGGCTACGAAACGACGCCGGGTGAACCCGGCTTCCTGCGGCGAGCGACCTGCGCCGTAGCTCCATTTATGGGGCGTCGTTTTTAGCCCGCAGGTGAACCTGCGGGCGGCGGCGCGGCCAGAGAATCGCCTTTCACTGATGATCCAATGCGAACCAAAAGCCTTGGTTTCAATTTGCTTTCAGTTTAGCGAGAAAAGAGGGCGAGAGGGTTGACACGGGGTTGGGACGTGTGTATAATAGAACAAATGTTGCGTTCTTGGGATTGCCTATTAGGAGCGATTATGAATCAGACAGAGAAATCCAGCGATCTTAAACGTATTTTTTTTGACAGCCTTGCTCAGCTTGATTTTGTCGACCGTTTGGACCGCATTTTGGGCGTCTGGTTTCACCGCCGTTGGGGGCGCATTCTGGAACGCTATGGCGTATTGGGTTTGTTCAAAGAGCTGATTCGTACGGCCACGGGCCAGAGTTCCTGGCGATTCGCTGTGCCCCGCGATGGCGGGCTTTCGGGATGGGAGATCGAAAAGATGCTGGCCCAATATGGCGTGAGCATCTGGGGCCGTTGGTTCGACAGCGAAAATCTGTATTTCAACGTCAAGCTCGAGCAGGCCAATTGGGCGGAGTATCTGCTGAAGCGTCGGGGCGTCGCCGTGATGACCACGCCTTACAATCCGCTCAACGACCTGTATCCCCAGCGGCATCCGCCGGGAAGCATGCCCACGCCATGGAACGAGCAGAAATAGCCGGGAAGTAACTGTAAGGTAGTCTGGTTCGGCATCGAAAATGCCTTGCCACGAAGGCTTGAAGGGACGAAGACAATGTAGGTTTGCAGGTTTGCACGTCGCAAGTGGCAAGTCTTTCTGGCTACGGCGTTTTCACCTGCCACTTGCAACCTGCCACCCGCCACTTTTTCTCCTTCGTGTCGTCGTGTCTTCGTGGTTTTCGACCTTGCTACGTTAGTAGTTGCGCCGGGAAACAAAAAACGCCGTCGTCCCAAGGGACGCGGCGTCGCGCGGTTCCACCCTCGTTGACCGACCGCAGTCGGCCCACTCGACGGATTGATAACGGCTTCCAGCCGGGAGAAGTTACTGGCCCGAGGCGTTCCCTTCTCCGCTCCCGAGGGGTTTTCACAGGCCCGATGCGATGGAGGCTTCCAGCCGCGACCCCCATTCTCTGGCGCTCAGACGACCTGCTACTCGTCTCGGTCGACGCTTTCATGCTATCACTTGACAGAATCTATTGTAGCACCATGTCCATGCGCTGTCAACAGAGAACCCCGCGGGCCAGTGGTTGCCTGCGGGGTTCTGCGTGGTGGGCGGTACAAGACTTGAACTTGTGACCTCCACGATGTCAACGTGGCGCTCTAGCCAACTGAGCTAACCGCCCTTGCGATTTGAAATTATACCAAAATCGGGCCGCGGATGCCAAATCATGCAGGCGACACGAGCAGCAACTCGCCCATACCAATGAAAATGCTTCGCGGCCAGGGCGGCGCGGGAAGCCAAGCACGTAATGCGTAATCCGTGATGCGTAAGGTTCTCACGTTTCACGTTTTCACGCATCACGCCCGTGGCAGACTCGGCCAACGTCGCCTTGGCGATCCTCAATCCTGATCCGAATCCTATTTTCAAAGCAGAAGAGACCGATGCACTGGTTGCGCTGAAAATGATCTTGCGATACAATAAGCGTACGTTTCTATCAGAACCAACGTACGCACTGAGGCGATCATGATAAGTCCCACCGAACTCCGGAAAAACATTTACAAAATCCTGGATCAGGTGCTCGAAACCGGGCAGCCGGTCGAGATCAAACGACGGGGAAGCGTGCTTCGCATTGTTCCGGCGGAGCCGGTGGACAGATTTCAACGACTGGCGTCCCGCCCAGAGATCATCAAAGGCGATCCGGAAGAGCTGGTGCATCTCGAATGGGAGGTCGATCTTGATCTACCTTGACACCCATGTCGTGATCTGGCTTTACGCGGGCCTGGAGGAGAAGTTTAGCCAACAAGCCCGGGCCCTCATCAACCAACACGACCTCCTCATCTCCCCCATCGTGCGCCTGGAGGTGCAATATCTGTATGAAGTCGGCCGCATCACCGTCGATGCTCGGGCCATCATCGATGATTTGGAGGAGCGCATTGGGTTGCAGATCTGTGATGCGCCCTTTGATCAGGTTGTCTCTCGCTCCATGGCCCTCTCATGGACACGCGACCCTTTCGACCGGTTGATTGTGGCCCAGGCGCAGGTGGGGTGGAAACCGCTTCTGACCAAAGACGAAACCATCCGAAGCCACTTTCCCAACGCCATCTGGCCATAGGGATGTCTCTCCCGGTCTACGGGTCTACCGGTTTCCCGGTTTACCGTGATTTTCAGCGCCCAAGGCAGGGTGCGTCCCAACTTTTTGGCAAGACCTCCGGGAGGTGGCGTCAAACGCTTCATTTTGACCCAAACCCTGTTGCCACCTCCCGGAGGTCGTCTACGGCGCCAATTTTCTGGGACGCACCCCCCAAGGCATCGGCGAGCGCTCTCCGACCCAACCCGTGTTATAATACTCCCATGCACTCTTCTTCCAACCCCGCCATCCTCGCCGACCGCTTCAAAACCCTCTACTACGACCCCGACCAGGACGCGGTCATCCTTCTCAACCGCGCCAAATACCCCCACGAAACCGAATATGTGGCCTGCCGCACGGTGGAAGACGTGGCCCGGGCCATCGAAGACATGATCGTCCAGGGCGGGCCGCCTCTGGCCTACGCCGCGGGCCTGGGCATGGCCCTGGCCCAGCCCGATTCATCGGGCTTTCGAGCCGCTTTCAAGCGGCTTATCGCCACCCGCCCCACCGCAGACGACCTCCACCACATCCTGCCCGAGGCCCTGAAGCGGGCCCTGGCCGCCCTCGACGCAGGCCGCGATCCCAAACAAGCCGTGCTTGACTATGTCAACCGCGAGATCGAACGGGGTAATCGGGTGAGCCAACGATGCGGGGAACACGCGGCGGAATTATTGGAGGACGGTGACCGCGTGCTCACCCACTGCATCGCCGGCGCCGCCCTCTGCTGGATGCTGTGGATTGCGAAGCAGCAGGGCAAAACCATCCACCTCATCGCCACCGAGACTCGCCCCTATCTGCAAGGCGCCCGCCTCACCGCCCAATGCGCCAAAGAACTGGGCGTCGAGGTCACCGTCATCACCGACGGCATGCCCGCCCACCTCATGAGCCAGGGCATGATCGACACATTCATCTGCGCCGCCGACCGCATCACCCTGGACGGCCACATCACCAACAAAGTGGGCACCTTCCAGATCGCCATCGCCGCCCACTACCACGGCATCCCCTTCTACGTCCTGGGCTACGACGGCCCCGACCCCCACACCGAGAGCGCGGACGGCATTGAGATCGAATGGCGGGATGGGGGGGAAGTGCTCCACTGCGCGGGCCAGCGCACCGCGGTCGAGGGAGCAAAAGCCCTCTACCCCGCTTTCGACATCACCCCGCCTCACCTCATCACCGCCATCGTCACCGATCGCGGCGTCTACCCGCCCACCCTCATCCGCCGCTACTGGTCTCAAGATCAACGATGAAGAAGCTTGCCAGCCAGATTGGCGCGGGAAGCCAGATCCGTAATGCGTAATTCGTGATGCGTAAGGTGCTCACGTTTCACGTTTTCACGCATCACGCCCGTTGCAGATTCGTCCAACGTGGACCTAACGATCCTCAATCCTGATACGAGAACGCAGATTCACATCAGATACAACGCTGATCCCCGCAGGTAATCTTTAGTCTTCAATCATTTTCCCTTTGCGCCCTTTGCGTCTTTGCGTGAGACCAATCCTCAAAACAGGAGACTTTCCCATGGCCCGAAAACCCCAATCCCGCGGCAAATGCGCCTATTGTGGCAAAGAATACAGCAAAGCGGGCATGACCCGCCATCTCAAAACCTGCGCCGCCCGGCAGAAAGCCATCGCCAAAGCCAACAAGCGCCGCGGTCGCGATATCACCATCTACCATTTGCAGGTGCTGGACGCCACCCCGCCCTACACCCCCTTCCATCAAATGTGGTCGCCCAACTTCTGGCTGCACCTGGAAATGAAAGGCAACGCCACCCTGTACGATCTGGACCAATATCTGCGGGCCATCTGGCTGGAGTGTTGCGGGCATCTCAGCGGCTTCGAAATCGGCCCCGTCTTCTACACCCAAATCTTCGACGACGGCATGGGCTGGCGTGAAGAGCGCAGCATGAACGTGCGCGTCGACAAACTCTTCCGGCCGGGCATGACCATCCCCTACCAGTACGACTTCGGCACGACTTCCGAAGTGATCATCAAAGTCCTGGGCGAGCGACGGGGCAAGCCCATCACCTCCCATCCCATCGAGCTGATGGCCCGCAACAACATGCCCCAGGTGGCCTGCCAGGTCTGCGGCGAACCCGCCACCGAGCTCTGTTCGGAGTGCCTGTGGGGCTATGAAGAGCCCTATCTCTTCTGCGAAAAGCACGCGGAAGAGCATGAACATGACGATATGCTGATGCCAATCCTCAACTCGCCCCGCACGGGCCTGTGCGCCTACCTCGGCCCTGACGAACCGCCATATTGATCCATGCCCGACCCCCAGTCTCGTTCACTCCCCCTCGGCCGCCTGGCCGCGGCCCTGCGCCTGCCCTGCGCCCACCCAGAGATCGCCATCACCCACATCAGCGCCGACTCCCGAAAAATCGGGCCGGGCGGACTGTTCGTCGCTTATCGCGGCGTGCATGTGGACGGGCATCGCTTCATCCCCCAGGCCATCGCCGCGGGGGCCAGCGCTGTCGTGGGGGAGCAGGCGATGGCGGGGCTTCCCATCCCCTACCTGCGCGTGGGCGACGCCCGCCACGCGTTGGGGGTTTTATCCGCGGCCTGGGAGGGCTTTCCCAGTCGCAGGCTGGGCGTCATTGGTGTCACCGGCACCGACGGCAAAACCACCACCAGCAACCTCGTCCACAGCATCCTCACCGCGGCGGGGCTGCGCGCGGGCCTGCTCACCACCGTCAACGCCCGCATCGGCGACGACGCCTACGACACCGGGCTCCACACCACCACCCCCGACGCCCCCGCTCTCCAGGGCTACCTGCGCCGCATGGCCGACGCATCCAGCGATTGGGCTGTGCTGGAAACCACGTCGCACGGGCTCAGTCAATGGCGCGTGGCGGGCGTGGATTACGATATCGCCGTGGTCACGAATATCACCCACGAGCATCTCGATGAGCATGGGGATTACGAGGGGTACCTGCGGGCCAAGGGACGCCTGCTGGAGATGCTCAACTGCGCGCCGCCCAAGCCCGGCATCCCCAAAGCCGCCATCCTCAACGCGGACGACCGTTCTTTTTCCAGACTGCGCGGCTACCCCGCGCCGCGGCTGCTGACCTACGGCGTGGATGCCGGGGATGTGCGGGCGGAGAACATCCGCCATCGCCCGTCCGGGCTCAGCTTCGACGCGGTGTGGGAGGGTGGACGTTTGGCCATCGAAACGCCGCTCATGGGCCGATTCAACGTCTACAACAGCCTGGCCGCCATCGCCGCGGCCCTGGCCATCGGCCTGGATGAGAAAGCCATCCGCCAGGGCCTGGCCCAGGCCCCCGCCATCCCCGGCCGCATGGAGCGCATCGACCGCGGACAGGACTTCATCGCCATTGTCGATTTCGCGCATACGCCCTTCGCCCTGGCCGCGGCCCTGGACACCGCGCGGGCGATGACCGATGGCCGGGTGATTGTGGTCTTCGGCTCCGCCGGCTTGCGGGATGTGGCCAAACGTCGCATGATGGGCGAGGTCGCAGGCCGCCTGGCCGACCTGGCCATCATCACCGCCGAGGACCCCCGCACCGAAGACCTGGCCGCGATCATGGCGACCAGCGCCCGCGCCTGCGAGGCTGCAGGGGGCGTCGCCATCCAGGTCCCCGACCGCTATCGAGCCATCCAGCGGGCGCTGGCCGAAGCCCGACCCGGCGACGTGCTCATTATCTGCGGCAAGGGCCACGAGCAATCCATGTGCTTTGGCGAGATCGAATATCCCTGGGATGATCGCGTCGCCCTGAGCCACGCACTGGAGGTGTATCTGGGCCTGCGGGATGACGGACCGCCATTCATCCTGCCCACCTACGGAGACGATTGAAAGTGACTGCTAAGTGAGCGTCAAAAAATAACTTCCCTTTTTCGCCGCAACACTGGCCGAGTGAACTCGGGCTCTTTAGGCGCAAGCCCCCTCCTTTGCTTCCTCCCCCGCTTCGAGACGGGCGGGGGAGGAAATAAGGAAGGAGGATTCGATGGCGCCGGAGGTCGCCCTTCGGTGACCCTTTTGTGTGTCGTCGTTTTGGACGGCGGAGGCCGTCCACTGGCCGCAGGCCTGAAGCGCCCGACTTGAGTCGGTGAGCACAAAAACGGGAACTAATTTCTGGACGCGTACTAAGGCAGCCTGATTCGATCTCGAAAATGCCTTGCCACGAAGACTCGGCCCCCTCCGACTCCCCCCGAGCTACGCTCAGGGAGAGGGGGCGAAGACAAAGCAGGTTTGCAAGTCGCAAGTGGCAAGCGCCTCTGGCGGCGAAGTTTTTCACCTGCTACTTGCCGCCTGCCACCTGCCACCTGCCACTTGTCCCCTTCGCTCCTTCGTGGTTTTTGACCTTGCTGCGTCAGTTACGATTGAAAAAGATTTGAGAGCCCAGAAGGGCGATAGAATCATCGGAGAAAGTTCATAAATGGGGCATTTGAGGGAAGATTGTTAAATTGAAGGCATCTTACAAAGAAAAATTTTCCAAATTTGGGATTTTGTGGCAAAAATGCAATTGTTGGCTGATGATATATCCGGATAATCGGATATGTGTCACCTTCCTTGCGATCATCTCCTTTCCCGCCCCACTTTGAACTCATCTTGTCCATCAGGGACACGGAGGTTGCACCATGGCAAATGTCGTTCTCATTGGCGCCGGCTTTGCCGGGCAGACCGCGGCGCTCTATCTGGGTGACGCTCTGGGCAAAAAGCACAATATCACGGTCATCAACAGGTATGATGTCTTCGGATACACGCCATCCTGGGTGTGGGTGGGCGTGGGGCAGATGGAGCCCGAGAAGACCACCTTCAAGCTCAAGCCGGTTTACGACAAATTCCATATCAATTTCGTGCAGGGAACCGCGAAATCCATTTATGTGGATGACCAATACGTATTGGTGGACAAGGCTGATGGCAGCGGCGAGACGAAAGTTCCCTACGACTATCTGCTCATCGCCACCGGCGCCAAGTTGAACTTTGCAGGCACGCCCGGTCTGGGCCCGCACAACGGTTACACCACCTCGATTTGCTCTCTGCCCCACGCCATCGACGCTCGCGACAGGCTTTTCCAGCTCATGGAGCGCATGGAAAAGGGCGAGAAGGTGAAGATCGTCGTGGGGACCGGGCATCCCGGCGCCACCTGCCAGGGCGCGGCCTTTGAATATCTCACCAACATCCACAAGGTGCTGCTGAAGCGGGGGCTGCGCGACAAAGCGGAGTTGCTTTGGCTATCCAACGAGCCCGCGTTGGGCGATTTCGGCGTGCGGGGCTTGCGCGTGCGCAAGGGTGGACAGATTATTACCAGCGAGGATTTCATCCGCGCCATTTTCGAGCTGTACGACATCAAGTGGCAGGTGCAAACGGGCGTGCGCAAAGTGGAGCCTGGGAAAATCTATTGGGAGAATTACGAAGGCGTGGAGGGGGAAACCGAGTTCGATTTCGCCATGCTCATCCCTCAATTCCTGGGGCCCGGCTTTACCTATTTCGACAAGGACGGGAATGACATTACCGACCAGATGGCCAACAAAGGCGGCTTCGTCCTGGTGGACGCCATCTACGGACTGGACTGGGATACGCTGGCTGAAACGCCCGAGGCCTGGCCCGCGGTCTATCAGAACCGCAAGTACAAAAATATCTTCGCCGCGGGCATCGCCTTCGCCCCGCCCGGCTCCATCTCCCGGCCCTTTGTCAACCCCAACGGCCTTTCCATCACCGCGGCTCCGCCCCGCACAGGCATGATCTCGGGCATTATCGGGCGTATCGTCGCCCTGAACATCATCGACCTGGTCAAACGCGGTCGCATGACCCACTCCGAACGCATGACGGAGATGTTCGCGGCCTGTATTGCCTCCATGGGCGATTCCCTGTGGGATGGCAGCGCCGCTACGATCGTCATCTATCCCGTCGTACCCGACCCCCGCACCTATCCCAACGAGGAAGGCCGCGACCTCTTCGTCACCGACATGGAGATGGGCCTGGCGGGCGCATGGATGAAGCGCATGATCCACACGACATTCATGCACAAACTGCAAGGCCGCATCGGCTGGAAGTTCATCCCCGAATAAATAGGAGTTGACAAATCCTTCTGTTTACATATTCTTTATTGGCTCCAGGCAACCTACGACCACTCCCGAGGTGACTTATGACCACATTTCAGATCACCGACAAAGAAAAGAAGAAGATGCAGAACAAGATCGTGCAGGCGTGGCGGTTCATCGTCCTCAACCTGAAGATTCTGAAGGCGGTGGATCACAGCAAACGATCCTGAGATAGGATTCGGATCAGGATTAGGATTGAAGATCGCCAGGCCGACGTTGAGCGAGCCTGCAACGTGCGTGACACGTGATGCGTGAAACGTGAGGGCTTTACGAATCACGCATTACGCATTACGTGATCGGCTTCCCGCGCCGCCCTGGCCGCGAGATATGTTCATCGGCATCGGCGTCCGTCACCGGAAAACCCTGTCCGCGCGCGGATGGGATTTTGGCGTTTTGGGAAAGGATGCGGGACAATATCGGCATGAGCAAGAAATCTGTTGTCCTCATCATCCTCCTGCTTTCGACAGCGCTGTTGGCCAGCGGATGCCGTAACAAGGGCGTCATCCAGGGCCAACCCGCCGACCCCAACCACCTGCCCGATCTGGCGGGAACTTACGCGGTCAATGGTGTGGATCCCGCCGGAGAGAATTACGGCGGCACCCTGACCATCGAGCCGGGCGACGGGCCCAACGCCTACAAACTTCACTGGATCGTCACCGGCGCCATCCAGGAGGGGGAGGGGCGTATCGAAGGGAACCAGCTTGTTGGTCGGTGGTGGACGCTGGAGGGCATTACCGCGGCCAAAGGGGAATTGAAATACACCATCACCACTCTGGGCGAGCTGGATGGCGAGCGCACGGTGGAGGGTTTTGAGCAAACAGGCTGGGAAAAAGCCTTTCCCAATGATGAAAAATGGGGCAGCTTCAAATTGGGGCATTGATCAAAACGCAAGTAACTGCTAACACACTTAACTTCAGGCCGCAAGTAGCCACGAAGGCTCGAAGTTTTGCGAAGACACGAAGTAAAATTAAAGAAAAAGGCTTCGTGCCTTCGTCTTCGTCGTGTCTTCGTGGCAAAAAGTGATGGCGAGACCTTGGTAGTTACAAACGCAACAAAAAAGCCCCCGGCGTCGAACCGGGGGCTTGACTTTTTGCCGCGTCCTGCTTACTTCAACGTCATCAGGTATTTGACCAACTGATTGATCTGCTCGTCCGAGAGTTTCTCACCGTAGTCCGGGGGCATGGTGCCGGCAGGGAATCCCTCGGTCACATCGGCGTCAGGATTGATGATGGATTCGCGAATGAACTCCTCGCCTTTGCTGGCAATGCCTGCCAGGGAGGGGCCGACGACGGTCTTGCCGGGCTCGACGGAATGACAGGTGACGCAGCCAGCATTGCCTTCCAGGGTGGTCTGTTCGAACAGGGCCTTGCCCGCAGCCACGTCGGGGTCGGTGCTGCCGCTGGAAGAGGACTTGTCGCCGCCGCCGCAGGCCGCGACCAGGGCCACGGTCAGGACAAGAATCAAAACCAGGAATGCCATCTTCTTCATAAGATTTCCTCCAGATGTTAAGAAAAAGTGAGAGAGGGAGTAAATGCTGCCGTTGCAACGCCCTTTTATGAGGGACGCATAGCAAACGCATTATAATCCAGCAGGAAAGAGGAATCAACGCCCGGTCTGAAAGGGATGTAACAGGCGTTACACTTCATTTCAGCGTCATCAGGAAAGCGACCAGGTCATCCAGGTCCTGGGGCGAGAGGCCTTCGGAAATGTAGGCGGGCATCTTGTTGTCGAAGCCCGGCACGATGTAGGCGTCGGGATGGAGGATGGATTCGCGGATGTACTCCTCCGCCGCCATGCCCGGCACGCGCGTCGCCGCGCGGGTGGCGATGCCCGCCAGTGAGGGGCCGACCTTGACTTCATCCGGTTTGAGGGAGTGACACAAGCGGCAGCCCGTGCCTTCGCCGATGCTGCTGGCGAAGAAAATCTCCTTGCCCCGGGCCGGGTCCGCCCCCGCGATCACTGCATCCTTGATGATCAGCGGGAATATCTGCCGCCCCTGCAAGGAAATCTCGCCATCGAAAATCACCTGCGGGGGCGATTGCCCGGCCTGATCAGTCAGGGTGACGGTGAGATGGTGTTTGCCCGAGGTCGTAGGCAGATATTCATACGCATAAGCAATGCCTTCTTCGCCCTTGCGGGGATACACTTTGTCCACCACGGTCTCGCCGTCCAACGCGATCACGAGATGGGGATCCGCCGCGTTGGTGAAGTCCAGAGCATCGGCCTCCACCGTCTTCTGCTCGGGCGTCCAGATGGGCACGCCGCTCTGATGCTTCATCTGCACCTCGATGGCGGCGTCGCCATCCCCGAACGGGGTGTAGGGCGTCAGGCTCAGGCCCACGGTGATGGCCATGAACAGGGCCAGCAGCGCGAACGCGGGCAGGAGTTTACCCCAATTCGCCCCGCGCAAGGTAAATCGGTAGGAAGTCGCCTCGGTCTGGTGTTCGTCGGCGTGCAGCGTCTGGGTGAAGTCATTGGGTGGGACCCAATCCATGCTGATGGGCGCGCCTGCGAACCGCCGCTTGAGCTTGGGCTGCCGCTCCCGCTCCAGACGCAGCTCCTCCCACACATTGCCCTCCCGATTGGCGCAATCTTCGGGCGGGCAGCCGATGACCTGCACCTCGGACGCGCCCGCTTCCAGCGCCCGGGCGATGAGGTTGGGATGGGCCATGGCCGCGCAGGTGAGGGGAACGATCTCCACCCGCTGGTCATCCTCCTCCACAGCGCCGGGATGTTCGGAATCGAACATGAATTTCTTGGCCCCGTGGAAGAGATGGCGCTCGCAGGCGAATACGACCTTGACCGGTTTCTCGCTCGCTTGTGACGCCCGGGCCACGGTGTCCAGCCACAGGGCCTCCACCGGCTGGTCGCCCAGGGTGAGGGCGTCGGTGGGGCAACTGCCGATACAGACCCCGCAGGAGACGCACATCTTCGGGTTCACCACGGCCACATATTTGTGCGGCTTGCCGTCGGTGCGCTCCACCATGGTCAGGGCGTTGTAGGGACAATCCTTGGCGCACAGGGTGCAGCCAATGCACTTATCCTCGTGCACGACGATGGGCTCCAGCCTGGGCCGCACCAGATTCCCCAACAGCCAGGGGATGGCCGTGACCACGCCCAAAACCAGGAAATTCAGCGCCCAGAACAGGGTGGGGTTCATGTGCAGAGCCGTGGGCAGCGCCGCCAGATACCACAGATCGATGTTCATGCGGCCCGGAAGCTGCACCAAATTGTGCTTGGGCAGCATCCCCACCGGAATCAGAATGGCCGCAATCGCCGTGAACCCCAGCGACAGCCAGATCCAATAGCGCGGCGGCAGGATCTTGCCCCGCTGCAACCGCTTGATGTGCAGCCACATGAAGAGGATGATGGACAGGGGCAGGCCGATATGGATGAAGAACAGGGTGACGAACAGCACCCAGCCCGAGGTTTCACTGATGGGCGTCAGGTGATTGAGGATGATGGCGTCGCCATTGGGAAGCCGTCCGATCAGGTCGACGAAAACCTGGTTCAACGCCTGCGCCCGGATATCCGCCACCATCCAGTAGCCTGTCACCCCGGTGAACCAGATGGCGACGGCCATGACCACGCCCGTGACCCAGGCCAGCCAGCGGGGCCCGCGAAAGCGGTCCATAAAGAACATGCGCCAGGCGTGAAGCAGGGCCATGATGATGGCCAGGTCCGAGGCGTAGCGGTGCGCCGCCCGGATGACGCGCCCCACCAGACTGCGCTCCACATTGGAGACGGCCAGATAGGAGACGTCGAATCCGAACTGGTAGAACATGAGCAGGTACACGCCCGTGATGGAGATGAAGATCAACAACCACACGGTGATGGTGCCTGTGTGATACAGAGGATTCAGATGCGGATTTTTGGCGATGCGGTTGACCGGTTTCTCCAGCGCCAGAGAGAAGCGCTCCAGCAGATTCAAAAAGCTCCTGACCCAATTCCCCTCCCGTTTGGGCCAATCCACCGAACGGTGAAAGGCCGACCAACGTCCCGAAAATCGGGGCGATGGCTCGTTTTCAGCGTCTTGCGTTTTTGCTTCCACGTCGAGGTCGGACATGATGTGCGCCCCCTATGAACGGTTTTCGCCCCGGCGTCGTTGTGGGAAACGAGCCGGGGCGGTGGAAACCTGTGAGAGGATGATGGCGGTTAGCCGCCGAAGATATTGGTGATGGGCGGCGAGGTGAACTGCGCCGTGGAGATCTGATAAACAAGCTGCGGGCCGTAGGCAATGACCAGCAGGATGACGACGCCCACCAGCCAGGGAACCCAGCGATCCAGCCAGCGGGGCGTGGTCTGCGGGTCCAGCAACGATTCGGCCACCGGCGGTTCCGGCTCCTCGCTGAGCTTCTTCTTGGTGACCAGCGAGCCGATCATCACCGCCACGAACAGATAGACGGAGATGAGCAGGATGAAGCCGCCGATGCCCACGCGCAACAGGTGGCCTGCCCATTCTTCGGGAATGTAGGGAGCCGCGCCCAGAGGCGTGCGCCGTGGCGCGCCCAGCAGGCCCACCACGTGCATGGCATTGGAGAAGATGGTCATGCCGATGAACCACAGCCACACCTGGATCACGGCGCACTTCTTGCACCAAAGCGGTTTCTTGGTGAGATAGGGAACCAGCCAGTAGAGGATGCCCATGAACGTCAGGGTGACGCCGGTGGCGACGGTGAGATGGAAGTGGCCGGGAACCCAGGCGGTGTTGTGCACCACCAGGTTGATGTTGTAAGAGGCGTTGATCAACCCGCCGATGCCGCCGAAGAAGAAGAGGATGCCCGCCAGCAACTGCGCCAGGACGCTGGGATCATTCCAGGGCAGTTTCGTAATCCAGCCCAGCAGCCCCTTGCCCCCGCGATTGCGGCCCGCGTTTTCCAGCGACGCCACCACAGTGAAGGCCGTAAGCATGGAAGGGAAGAAGACGGAGTAGGTGAGCAGGGAGTGGACCATCTTCCAGCCTTCTGGCACGCCGGGATCCACATATTGATGGTGGAAGCCCACAGGCACGGAGAGCAGCAGGAAGAGCCAGAAGGAAAAACGGGCCAGCGAATCGCTGAAGAGCTTGCCCCCGGCCTGGCGGGGCAGGAACGCATACCAGGACATGTAGGCGGGCAGGAGCCAGAAGTAGACCAGGGGATGGCCCGTCCACCAGAAGTAGGTGCGGTCGAGCTGCGGGTCCAGCCCGGCGCGCAGCCCCAGGGACCAGGGGATCAGGTCCACCAGCAGCTCCGCGGCCGCGCCCAGGGTGGCCACCTGCCACATAACCATGGTGATCAGCGACATGAAGGAAATGAGCGGGGTGCGGACGCCGGGATTTTCCTTGCGCCATTGATAATACGTGAGGTAAAACCCGTAGCCCTCGATCCAGCTCCCCACCACCACCAGGGTAACGCCGATATAGAAGGCGGGATGCGCCTTCATGGGGGGATAGAAGGTGTAGAGCACGCTGGCCTGGTTCAGCAGGATGGGCACAGCCGCGATCAGCAACCCCACCACCATCATCCAGAAACCGAGGGCGTTGAGTTTGGGATAGCGCAGGGGGCGCTTGAGGCCGTAGATGATGGTGAAGGTGAGGAAGCCAGTAATGAAGAATGTGGTCCAGATGAGGGCGTTGAGCACGCCATGCAGCGTCAGCCCTTCATAATAGGAATGGAAGATGGGATTCAGGAACTTGTCATAGAAGTTCCAGCCCGCATGTTCCATGGCCTGGAAGGGCCCAAACAGGCTGCCAATCGAAAGCGCCGCAATGGCAAAGATGAAATGCCAGCCAATGAAGCGTTTCTCCTTGGCTGTCAGTTGATAGGTGTTCGCAGTCATAAATCTCTCCTCGAAAAGTGCAAACCAATGGATGTGCAAACCAACGGACGATTACGGAACGACGATGACCTTGCCGTACATGGTGGCGTGGGCGATGCCGCAGTATTCCGTGCAGATGAAATCATATTCGCCCGGCTCGTCGAACTTCACTGCCAGGCTGGAGACCTGGCCCGGAACGATCTGCATGTTCACGTTGGTGTTTTGCAGCTTGAAGCCGTGTTGAACGTCCCGGCTGGTGACATAGAATTTGACAATCGAACCGGCGGGAACCGTGATCTCGCGCGGATTGAAAGACCAGGTTTGGGCGACGATGTAAGCTTCGTAGCGTTTGGGGGCCACCTCTTTCAGGCCCGGTTCCGCGAAGGTGCCGCTGGCCTGCAAGTCGGTGGGATTCACTCGGGCCACTGGATCGGGCACGCGCACGCCAAAGGAGAGGCCCGCCACGGTGATGGCGCCAAAGAAGACGGCAAGCATCAGAATGCTGACAATAATCCAGGTCTTCTCGTACGGATCAATGTGCATGGATTCGTGTTTGTTAGCCATAGAACGTCACTCCTCGGGAAAGCATGATCAGGTAAACGGAGCCCCAGAGAATGATGATGAGCAGGAAGAAGATAGCCAGAATCACGGCCGCCCCCTTCGGGTGCTCGAACTGTTCATTCCCGCTGTCGGGCAATTTCTCGTTGGACATACTTGTGTACCTCCTCTGTGGAATGGAAAGGCGTTATAAGACCTCGATGAGTCGATCGATGGTGATATCGGTGATCTGTCGTCTTTTGTAGAGGATAACTTTGTTTTCGTCTAAAATGACGAATAGAATCCTGTCTGGAATAAGATCGTTGTCATGGGCTGCAATCCGTTCCAGATCCGCCATCATCTCTTCAGCGTAGTGATAGTCGGCAATAAGCACATCCGGGTGAGCCTCCTCCATCATCCCTTTGGCTTCCGCCCAGCTTTCGGCGGAGCCGATGATCTCGACATCCGCGGGGCGATCCTCCAGAACGCGCACAAGGCCGTCGTGAAACATGCCGCGACTGACCAGAAGGACCCGAATGCTCATACTCCCATTATAAAAGGAAACAACGCCCCACGTCGTCACCCCGCCCGACACAATCCCCTACCCCCACGGATACAAATTTCCACCCAAATGGATTACGCCATTGGGCTATTGCCCGTCAATCCGTGCCGTTCGGCCCAGGCCGCGGCCTGGGCCCGGCTGCGCAACCCCAGCTTGTCCAGGATATGGCGCAAATGGGCCTTGACCGTGTGCGGGGAGATGGCCAGGGCCGCTCCGATCTCTTTGTTACTCATGCCACTGGCTACATAGCGCAGGATATCTCGCTCCCGATCGGTGAGGATATCCTCGGGCCGCTGCCGCTTGCCCTGGGAGAGGGCCACGAATTCATCCAGCAGTTTGGCCGACATGGCGGGCGAAATAACCGCCTCCCCGCGGCGGATGCGATGAATGGCGTCCACTAGTTCGTCGCTGGTGCTGCTCTTGAGCAGATAGCCGCGCACGCCCGCCTGCACCGCCCGAAACAGCGTCTCCCGATCCTCCGACACCGTCAGCAACAGGATGGTCAGGTCAGGGTGGCGCTCCTTCAGGCGACTGGCGGTCTCGATGCCATCCATGCCGGGCATGTTTACGTCCAGCACGACGACATCGGGCCGGTAATTATGGAAGGAGGCCAGCACCTCCTGGCCGCTACGCAGACTGGCCACGACTTCGATATCCTCCTCATCGTCCAGCAGCCGCGTCAGGCCTTCGCGAAAGAGATGATGGTCATCCGCCAGCAATACGCGAATCATCGCTTAGCGTCCCTCCTCCACAAGATTGGGCGTGGTTTCTCGCGAGACGTCAATCAACTCGTAGGAGGCTTCGGCCGGCACGGGCGCGGTGACGATAATGGCGGCGCCTCGGTCCGGGCCCGTCATCACCGAAAGCTGGCCCCCGATGCTTTCCGCCCGCTCCCGCATGGAAGTCAATCCAAAACCTGATGTGCGGTCGTCCGTCTGGCTGGATGTGGCGGGGAACCCAATGCCGTTATCCGAGACGCGCAGTTCCAGCCATCCTTCCGCCAGGGAAAGCTGCACATCCACGTGGTCGGCGCGAGCGTGTTTGCGCACGTTGGTCAGGGCTTCCTGGGCGATGCGCAAGAGCTGGAGGGAGACTTCGGCGGGGGCCATGAGCTCTTCGGGATGCGCGGTGAAGGTCACGTCGATGCCGGTCTGGAATGCGAAGTCTTCCACATAATTCTCCAGGTTCTCGGCCAGACGGGTGGGATCATCCCAGCGCAGGCGCAGTCCCTCGATGGCTTCGCGTACGTCCATGTAGGCGGAGCGCACCACCTGACGCATTTCGGGCAGCTCTCGCTCGACTTTCTCATATTGCCCTTTCTGCAAAAGGCGGTCCACGCGTTCGAGCTGAAAGCCCAGATAGCCCAACGTCTGGGCCAGACCATCGTGGAATTCCCGGGCCAGGCGATAGCGCTCGCGCAGCATGGCCGTCTGCTGCAATTCCTGGGAGAGCTGGGCGTTGCGCAGGGCCAGCGCAATCTGATGGGCGAAGGTCTGGAGCAGATCCGCATGTTGGGGATTGAGCCCCTGCGGGCGCTTTGTGCCCAGGAAAAGCGCGCCGAAGGCTTCGCCTTCGCTGAGCAACGGCAGGGCCGCGGCGCTGCGCAGATCATGCGACTGCCGGGCGGGCAGCGCCCGGATGATGATGGATTGGTCGGCGAAAGCCTGTTGTGCGAGTTGTTGGGCGAAGCCGAACCGCGCTGAAGAAAAATCGCCCAGACCCTGCTGGGAAAGACAAACCCACTGGTCTAACGCCTCGTCATAAAGGAAGATGGCCCCCGCCTGGGCCTTCCAGCCCATGATCGCGGTCTGGAGAGTTTGCGAGGCCAGTTCGGACAGGGATTTGTGGGTGCGAGAGGCGTCGTCCAGGGAGTGTAGGGCCTCCATCTGGCGCTCGCGGGATCGCAGACTATCGACGGCGAAGGCGATGACGCCGCCCAGGATGTTGAGCAGATGGGCCTGCTCTTCCTTGGGCCCGTCGGCCGACGGGAAATAGGCGGTGAGGATGCCGATGCGCTCCTGGTCGGTGTGGATGGGCAGACACATGAGGGACTGCACGCCATCCTGTCGGGCTGCGTCGGCCACGCCAACGAACAGGGGACAATCGCCATCTACATGGGCGTGCAGCGTGCTGCAAGTGCGACACCGCTCTGCGGCCACGCCTTCCCCCAGATAATTGCGAAAGGCCTGGGCGTAATCGTCGCTCAAGCCCCAGGCCATGGCCAGATTCAAGGTCTGTTGGTCTTCATCGAAGGTGACCAGGGTGGCGGCCTTGGCGCCGACCAGTTCGGTGGGAGCCTGCACTGCGACCTTGTACACCTCATCTTCATTGGGAGCCGAGGCGATGTACTGGCCCAGACGATCCAGCGCCAGCAGTTTCTTGTGGCTGTCCTCCAATTCGGCGAAAGCCTTGCGCAACTCCTGTTCGGTCTCCGATTGTTTGGCCGCGTTGCGGGCGATGTACGTCAATCCCCACCATGCCACAATACTCCCGGTGACGGCGTAGACCAGCACCTCCAGCCACCAGCCCACCGGCGAGTTGCGGGGTCGGATCACCGTCTGCACGAAGAGCTGATGGAGCGCAGCCAGAGCCAGCACGATCATGGGCGCGTTCCATCGCAACAGCCGCAGTTGCTTGTGCAATGGCTGTTGGCGGAGATGCTGCCAGAGACTGGCGATCTTCCCTTGCATGTCCAAAACTTTACTAAAATCGCGCTTTTCTGTCAATTGCTGTTCCGAAAATAGCGTTGCGTTGGTTTGTAAAAGCAACTCGAAACCCGCGTTGGGCGAGTCTGCAACGGGCGTAAAACGTGAAAACGTGAAACGCCATGTCCTCACGCATCACGTTTCACTCGTCATGTCTTCGGCTCCCCGCGCGGCCCTGGCCGCGAGACGTTTTCATCGGTATGGGCGAGCGGCCGCGCGTGGCGCCTGCTATGAAAATAGATTTGGTGGACCGGTACACCAGTAGACCAGGAAGGCGGCCCGGTTTTTCTGGTTTCCTGGTTTACCGGTTTACGGGGCTACATAGCCCCCCCATTTTCACCGCCTCGGCGCGGACTTGTCCCCGGCATTTTCCCAAAAATCCCCACTCTGCGGTAGACTAACCCCATGCTTCCCACGTATTCTCCCAAACTTCCCGGCCTGAATATCAGTGTGGGCTCATTCCTGCCCCGCATTCTCCTCCCCAGCTCCGAAGAGCTGGAACTGGCCCCCATCGACATGGTGGAGCCGGGCGCGCTGGCCGTGTGCATCTACAACCCCGCTCCGGTCAATCCCTTTCCCTTGCCTCCGCCCGGTCTCGATTATCCCGCCCGCCTGGCCATGCTGGATGCGCGGGGGGTGGGAATCTACGTCATCAGCGGCCTGCCCCTGCCCAAGCTGGCGAGCTGGCGCGAGCTGGTGGGACTGGAGATTCCCTATCTGAGCGATGAAAAGGGCGCATTCGCGGTCGAGGTCGGCATTCCCATCAAACAGGTGGATGAGCGCAACTTCCGCACCCACGCCGCGTTCGTCCTGCACGAGGATCGGGTGCTGGCCATCCTGCTGGAGACGGACCTGGCGCACAATTTCGAGGGCTTGCTGGCCGCGCTGGATGTGGCCGAAGGCCGCGAGCCGGGGCGTTATGAGCTGCCCGACAAACCGACTTACTGAACCGCGTTGCCAGTTACGCCAAAGTTCGTTCACTTATAATACGGATGAAAGGCCACAGATAGGAATAAGTATCATTCCAGAGGATGTCGTTTTTTATCCGTGTTTTCCCCGCCAGGCGTATTGCGTTGGTTGATGCGTTATGTCTCTGCCTCGATTGATCGGTCTGCGCACCTACGTGCGCGATGTGGATGCGGCCAGGGCCTTCTGGCGGCGGCATTTTCGGATGGATTTCGCGACCAGGGACGGGATAGGATGGAGCCATGTGGGGGATGTGGCCTGGGAGCTTTGGCCCGGGGGGAGGTTCTGCGGGACGCGCGGGCCGCATCACGCCCTGCCCGTCTTCGCCATCGACGATTTCGGCCGCGCCCGCGGCTATCTGCTGGCCCATGACATTCCCATCGTCTTCGAGGAGATGATTCCGGGCCTGAATCTGGTCGTCTTTCTGGACCCGGACAGCAATCCCTTCGAACTGGCGCAGGAGACGGCCCCGGACGCCTGGGATATCGCCCAACGCAAGGCATTGCGCACAAAGCGCCGTCAGGATGCGCCTCAGGATGAGCCCATCGCTCTGCAAGGTCTGGCCGAACTGACCATCTACACCCACGACATCACCGCCAGCGTGCATTTCTACCGCGATCTGGTGGGCCTGCCCGTGGGCCTCTCCTACTTCGCGCATGTGCATCTGGCCGCGGAGAACGTCCCGGTGGTGCTGCGCACGACGCGGTGGCGGTGCAAATCGCCCCATCAGCTTCATGGCTCCGAACCTATCTTTGGCGGGATGGATTTGGAGGCGCTGGCGGGGCGTCTGCTGGCGGAGGGGGTCTCGCCGGAGCCTGAGGAGGATGGCGTCGTCGCGCGTGATCCCGCGGGCGTCCGGGTGCATTTTCGGGCGTGAAATTTTTACTCTGTGCAATTTGGCGCGAAATCCGTTCTTGGGGTATACTCTAGCCCGTTCGAGCAGGCTTCTACGCGCTTTCCTTTTTGGCAATTCCATGCGACGTCAGAATGCAACGACGCATCCTGATTGGGTGCATCTCACAATCAAGCTCATCATTCTCGTCGGTTTGACCCTGCTCTTGCCGCTCTTTTTGGGCGTGGTTTTCGATATCCTTGCTGATTCCGCTCCCCTGGGAACGTTGTTTGGCATGCTCTCAGGGATATTTCTGGCGACCATACTGATAATTCGCACTATCCAAACGCGCTATCTGACCCTTGCTCCGGTTTCTGAAGCCGAAAACGAAGAAAAAGGAGAATCGTCCTGATGAGCACATTGCTCAAGCCGAAAACCCTTGCCATCATCATTGGGACCATCGCTTTGGTGGTCATCGCCATTTTATTCTTCCGGGTGCCGCTGCCGACCATCCTGCTCCCCGGCGAAGCTATCCCCGGATGGAAGATCGGCAGCTTCCAGATCACGAACACCTTCGTCGCCACCATCATTGCGGATATCATCGTGTTGGCGTTGAGTTTTCTGGCTGTGCGGAAGATGCAGGAAGTGCCGGAAAGCAAACTCCAGAATATCTTCGAATGGGTGTATGAGATTTTCGAAGGCATGTTGATGGACATTGGGGGCAAGGAAAAAGCGAAGGCCTGGGTGGGCGTCTTCCTGACATTGTTGCTGTTCCTTCTTTTCGCCAACTGGATGGAGTTGGTGCCGGGCATCGACAGCATTGGGGTCATTGAACCTTTGGAAGTGGCTTACGCTGAGAAAGGCGTCACCGTGGGCTACAATATCAAGCATATCGGCCCGTTTATTACTTTGACTTCGGAGCAGGTCAAGTTGACGGATGAAGAACGGGCGTCGATTGTCGAGGAGGCGGAAAAGGCGGAAGCTGCGGGACACGAATATCATCCTGAAAATCCCAAGGGGTATGTGTTGACGCCGTATGTGCGCGCGGCCACCACGGATTTGAATCTGACCATCGGTCTGGCGCTGTTGGTCATTATCTGGAGTCAGATTGTCGGCTTCCGCCGTCTCGGATTCAAATATATCCGCCGTTTTGCCATGCCGCACATCACCGGCATGAAGCCTGTCGATATAATCGTGGGTCTGTTGGAGTTCATCTCGGAATTCGCCAAGATTATCAGCCTCAGCTTCCGGTTGTTTGGCAACATCTTCGCCGGACAGGTGCTGCTGTTCGTCATGGCGTTTTTGATTTCCTTCCTCCTGCCTTTGCCTTTCTTTGGCCTGGAGCTCTTCGTTGGCTTCATGCAGGCGTTCGTGTTCGCCCTCCTCACGTTCATCTATTTCGAGCAGGCCACCCATAGCTACGCGGGCGACGAGCATCACTAATCAAAGGTCAATGACTAAAGATTAAGAAAATCAGGAGTTTTTCTTGCTGAACAGATTAATCTTTGGTCTTCAATCTTTCGGCTCTTTTTATCATTGAAACCAAATCTCACCATACTCTTTTTTACGGAGGAAATCGTTCATCATGATTGAAATCCTTTCTCCTGGTCTCGCTATCGGTTTGGGCGCGATTGGCCCCGGTATCGGCATCGGTTTGCTGGTGATGGGCGCTCTGCAGGCCATGGGCCGCAACCCCGAGGTCGCCGGTGAAATCCGTACCAACATGATTCTCGGTATCGTCTTTGCCGAGTCCATCGCGATTTACGCCCTGGTCGTAGCTCTCCTGTTGCTGTTTGTGGGCGCGCCTGGTCTGCAATAAGACCGCGGATGAGCTATCGCTTTCGCCTTCACAGCACAAGGAGGTTGATGTATGGCGGCTTTAGGCCTGAATCTTAATTATCTGATATCGTATATCGTCAATTTCTTCCTGCTCTACTTCCTGCTGAAGAAGTTCGTCTTCCCGGCGGTCTCGCAGATGCTGGAAGACCGCAAGAAGCGGATTGCGGAAGGATTGGCGGCCGCGGATGTGGCCCGTCGCGAGGCGGAAGAGGAGCGCAAGAAGCTGATGGCGCAGCTCGAAGCGGAGCGGGCCGAGGCCCAGAAGCGCGTCGCCGCGGCGTCGGCGCAGGCCGAGAAGGTGCGGGAGGAGATCCTGGCCCAGGCCCGTCGCGAGGCCGAGGAGATCAAGACCCGCGCCATCGAGGAAGCCGAGGCCGAGAAGCAGCGCATCCTGGCCGAAGCGCACAAGCAGATCGCGGAGCTGGCGCTGCTGGCCGCGGAACGCGTCGTGCGGGAAGGGCTGGATGAAACCGTCCAGCACAAGATCATCGAAGACTTCCTGTCTCAAGTGAGCCTGAACTGATCATGGAACGAACGCCCGAAGCGTACACCCGAAGCATCCTGGCCATCGCCCTGGAACCCTGGCTGGATGGCCTGACCGCGGTCAAAACCGCGTATGAGACCGACGCCAAGCTTCGGGGCAAGCTGGATAATCCCACCATCGAGATCAAGGACAAGCTGGCGCTTCTGGAAGGCGTGCTGCCCGAAGGCTCACCCCCGGAGCTGCGCAAGTTCCTGGGCGTGCTGCTCACCCATAACGACTTCGGGCTCATCGATGAGATCGTCGAGGCGTTGAGTCGGACGTTGGTGGAGGAAGCCGCAGGCCCGCAGAAAGCGGTTATCACCACCGCGGTCGAACTCACCGACGAGGAACGCGAGAAGCTCGAAAAGCGCCTCATGGAACGCTTCGGCGCCAATATCGAGTTCACCTACCAGGTGGACCCGGACATCCTGGGCGGCGTCATCGTTCAGGTCGGCGACAAGCTCATCGATGACAGCGTCCGCGGGCGGTTGCAAGCCCTGCGCCAGAAGCTCGGCGTGTCGTGATCGTGAATCGTAAAACGTGAACCGTGAGGATGCTCGCGTCATGTTTCACGTATCACGTTTCACGGCTGGCCCTGGCAAATGACTTTTTCGAGTGAGAAAGCTGGGGGCCAGCATCCCATTTCAATTGAGGAAAGAAACCTATGGCAGTCGGATTCGACGATTACACCCGACAGTTAAAAGAACAAATCCTGGAGTTCGAGGCTCCGCCCAGCGTGGTGGATGTGGGAACCGTGGTCGAGGTGGGCGATGGCATCGCCCGCATCCACGGTTTGCAGAACGCCATGGCCAGCGAAATTCTCGAATTCTCCACAGGCACCCTGGGCATCGCCCTGAACCTGGATGAGGATTCGGTGGGCGCCATCATCATGGGCGACTACTCCGGCATCCAGGAAGGGGATATCGTGCGCAGCACGGGGCGCATCGCATCCGTGCCTGTGGGCGACGCGCTCATCGGTCGCGTTGTCAACGCCCTGGGCCAGCCTATCGATGGCAAAGGCCCCATCGAGACCGATAAGTTCCGGCCGGTGGAGCGCATCGCGCCCGGCGTCGTCTATCGCAAGAGCGTGGACACCCCGGTGCAGACGGGCATCAAGGCCATCGACGCCATGATCCCCATCGGTCGCGGCCAGCGCGAGCTCATCATCGGCGACCGTCAGACCGGCAAGACCGCCATCGCCATCGACACCATCATCAACCAGAAGGGCCAGGACCTGATCTGCATCTATGTGGCCATCGGCCAGAAGCGGTCCAGCGTGGCCCAGGTGGTGGCGACGCTGGAGAAGTACGGGGCCATGGACCACACCATCATCGTGGCGGCCACCGCGTCCGAGCCCGCGGCCTTGCAATATCTCGCCCCCTATGCGGGCGCAGCCATGGGCGAGGAGTTCATGGAGCAGGGCAAGGACGCCCTCATCGTCTACGACGATCTGAGCAAGCACGCCTGGGCTTATCGCCAGGTCTCCCTGCTGCTGCGCCGCCCTCCTGGCCGTGAGGCTTACCCCGGCGACGTCTTCTACCTGCACAGCCGTCTGCTGGAACGCGCGGCCAAGCTGGCTCCGGAATATGGCGGCGGCTCCCTCACCGCCCTGCCCATCATCGAAACCCAGGCCGGCGACGTGTCCGCCTACATCCCCACCAACGTCATCTCCATCACCGACGGGCAGATCTACCTGGAGGCCGACCTCTTCTACGCGGGCATCCGCCCCGCCCTGAACGTGGGCCTCTCCGTCTCCCGCGTGGGCTCCGCAGCCCAAACCAAGGCCATGAAGCAGGTGGCGGGCAAGATGAAGCTGGAGCTGGCCCAGGGCCGCGAGCTGGCCGCATTCGCCCAGTTCGGCTCCGACCTGGACCCGGCCACCCAGCGCCAATTGGACCGCTTCCAGCGCCTGACCCAGCTCCTCAAGCAGCCTCAGTACCAGCCCCTTTCCCTGGCCCGAGAGGTCATGGTCATCTACGCGGGCACCCACGGCTACATCGACCACATCGACATCGAACGCATCCCCGAATGGGAGCAGCAGTTCTATCAGTTCATGGATGCGAACTATCCCGATGTGGGCAACGCCATCGAGCGGGAGAAGAAGCTCACGCCCGAGATCGAAGAAAGCCTGAAACACGCCATTGAGGAATTCAACAAGCAGTTTGTCTAAAGATTAAAGACTAAAGATTAAAAAGACGGCGAGTTTGAGCGCGGCAACTTAATCTTTAGTCATTAGTCTTTTTCCCTAAGGAGTCTCCATTGGCTACCACACGTGAGATCAAGCGACGCATCCGCAGCGTCAAAAATATCGCCCAGGTGACCAAGGCCATGGAGGCGGTGTCCGCCTCGAAGATGCGGCGCGCGCAGGAGCAGGTGCAGGCCACCCGGCCTTACGCCACCAAAGCCCAGGAGGTGCTGGCCTTTCTGGCCCGCATCCGCCCCGCCTACGCCTCCTCCCAGCCCCTGCTTCAGCAGCGGGAGGAGCGCAGCATCGGCATGTTGCTCATTACCGCGGACCGCGGCCTGGCGGGCGGCCTGAATCACAACATGATCATGCACGCCGCCCGGCAGATCACCGCCTGGCAGGATGAAGGCAAGTCGGTGGAGCTGGTGACCGTGGGCAAGAAGGGCCGCGACTGGATGCGCAAATATGGCCCGCCCATCCGCGCGGAGTTCGTGGGTATCGGCGACCGACCCGCCAGCCAACATCTCCAGGCCAAGTTTCGCAGCAAGGCCACGACCGAAGTCGGGCCTATCGCCCGCATCCTCATGGATGATTTCGCCGCGGAGCGGTATGACGCGGTCTATGTGGCCTACACCAAATTCATCAACACGGTGAAGCAGGAGCCGGTGGTGGAGAAAATCCTGCCCATCGTGCCCGATGAGACCGCGCCCGCCGACATGGCCATTGATTACATCTTCGAACCCGACGCCGAAACGGTGTTGAGCCAGATCTTGCAAAGCCTGCTGGAGATCGAAATCCTCCAGGCGCTTTTCGAGGCCATCGCCAGCGAGCATTCCGCCCGCATGGTAGCCATGCGCAACGCCACCGACGCCGCGGAGGAGCTCATCAGCGATCTCACGCTTACCTACAACAAAGCCCGACAGCATTCCATCACCATGGCCTTGCTCGATATCGCAGGCGCGGTGACGGCGTTGGAGAAATAATTTGGGCTAAATATAGCCATTCTCCCTGACATTGACCTGAAACGAAGTTTCATTCCCAAGCACAAAACACGTAATGCGTAAACCGTAAAACTTCGTTTCTGAATGGCGATTTGTTACGCATTACGCATTACGCATTACCGGAGGCACACTGGATGAGCAACAACGGTAAACAGCAATCCAAAGGACATATCATTCGGGTCGTGGGCCCGGTTGTGGACGTCGAATTCCCCGACGGCCAACTGCCCGATATCTTCGACGCCGTGATCATTCCCCTGGAAGAAGGCAACCAGCTCGTTTGCGAAGTGCAGCAGCTTTTGGGGAATGACCGCGTGCGCACGGTGGCTATGTCCACCACCGATGGCCTGCGTCGCGGCATGGAGGCCATCAACACGGGCGCGCCCATCACCGTGCCCGTAGGCCCCGCCACCCTGGGCCGCATCTTCGACGTAACCGGCCGGGTCATCGATGAGCAAGGTCCGGTGGAGACCGACACCTACTATCCCATCCATCGTCCCGCGCCCGCCTTCGAAGAACAATCCACCAAGACGGAGATGTTCGAGACGGGCCTCAAGGTTATCGACCTCATCGCCCCCTTCACCAAGGGCGGTAAGACCGGCGTGTTCGGCGGCGCAGGCGTGGGCAAGACGGTCATCATCCAGGAGCTCATCCGCAACGTGGCCGAGGAGCACAGCGGTTACTCCGTGTTCGCTGGCGTGGGCGAGCGATCGCGCGAGGGCAACGACCTGTGGCACGAGATGAAGGATTCGGGCGTGCTGCCTCAAACCGTCATGGTCTTCGGCCAGATGAACGAGCCGCCCGGCGCCCGCCTGCGCGTGGGCCTGACCGCGGTCACCATGGCCGAATACTTCCGCGATGAGGGCCGCGACGTCCTCCTCTTTATCGACAACATCTTCCGCTTCGTCCAGGCTGGCTCCGAGGTGTCCGCGTTGATGGGCCGCCTGCCCAGCGCCGTGGGCTATCAGCCCACCCTGGGCACCGACATGGGCGAATTGCAGGAGCGCATCACCTCCACCAAGCGGGGCTCCATCACCTCCATGCAGGCCATCTACGTCCCCGCCGACGACTACACCGACCCCGCGCCCGCCACCACCTTCGCCCACCTGGACGCCACCATCTCCCTGGAGCGCTCTCTGGCCGAGCAGGCCCTCTTCCCCGCGGTGGATCCCCTGGCCTCCACCAGCCGCATCCTCGACCCCAACGTCGTGGGCGAGGAGCACTACAATGTGGCTCGCGGCGTGCAGAAGACTTTGCAGCGCTACAAGGACTTGCAGGACATCATCGCCATCCTCGGCGTCGAGGAATTGAGCGAGGAAGACCGCCTCACCGTGGCCCGGGCCCGCAAGATCCAGCGCTTCCTCACCCAGCCCATGTTCGTGGCCGAGCAGTTCACCGGCACGCCGGGCCGCTATGTGAAGATCGAAGACACCGTGCGCGGCTTCAAGGAAATCCTGGAAGGCAAGCACGATGATCTGCCCGAGGCCGCCTTCTACATGGTCGGCACCATCGAAGAAGCGGTCGAGAAAGCGAAGAAATTGCGCGCCGCGGGTTGACGCCAGCCGCCTGATCCCTCGCCGCTTCATGGTCATTCAAACTTCTCAAGATGAATGATTAAAGATTGAGCATCTCACCCTGGCATAGCGGATGCGTTCCTTTAATCTTCGATCTTTAATCCTTTAATTTCGACCCATGGCAAAAACCCACTTCTCCCTCATCGCCCAGGACCGCATCGTCTACGAAGATGATGTGGACATGGTCATCCTGCCCGGCTCGTCTGGCGTCTTTGCGGCGCTGTCCAAACACGCGCCCCTGATGGCGACGCTGCAGCCGGGCGAAATTCTCGTGCGCAAGGAAGGCGAGGAAGACCGCTATTTCGCGGTGGGCGGCGGCTTCGCCGAAGTGCGTCCCGACGAGGTCATCGTCCTGGCCCGCTCGGCGGAATCCGCCGAGGAAATCGACATCCAGCGGGCGGAAGAAGCCATGCGCCGGGCCCAGGAATATCTGGCCAGCCCCGAAAAGGATCGGGACCTGGAACGCCGTCTGGCCATGGAAGCCGCGTTGCGCCGCTCCCTGGCCCGCATGAAGGTGGCCCGCAAGCGAGCGGATGTACGCGCTCGCGGGGTCGAACGCGGTCCGCTCCCTCCCCAACGGGAAGAAGAGCGGGAATAGACAACCTTCCCCAAACGGCTCATCCTTCTGAATTTCATCCCATCCGCCGGGCGTTTCCCCTAACGTCCGGCTTTTTCATGGGAATGGGGATTGTTGATCCTTCCCGTTCTGCACTATAATCCGTTCGTAAATAACGTTGCGTTCGTCTGCAAGAACAATTCGAAGTCCATTTGGGCGAGTCGGCAACGGACGTAATGCGTAATGCGTAATTCGTGACGACCTTACGCATCACGCATTACGCATTACGTGACCGGCTTCCCACGCCAGATCGGCTGGCATATTTCATCTTTCATTCGAGGCTTTATTGTATGTTCGAAAAACAAATCGGCATTGATCTAGGCACAGTCAACGTCCTGGTCTACGTGGTGGGCAAGGGCGTGATGTTGCAGGAACCCAGCGTGGTCGCCATCTCCACGCGGGACAATAAGATCGTGGCGGTGGGCAGCGACGCCGCCGATATGATCGGTCGCGTGCCAGAAAGCATTCGCGTCTTCCGGCCCGTGCGCGATGGCGTCATCGCCGACTATTTCGTCACCACGGCCATGCTGCGTCACTTCATCCGCAAAGTCGTGGGCCGCAACCCCCTTTTCCGCCCTCAGGTGATGATGAGCTCTCCCAAGGGCATCACCAGCGTGGAACGCCGCGCGGTGTACGACGCGGCCATCAGCGCCGGAGCCAAGGAAGCCTACCTTATCCCCGAGCCCCTGGCCGCAGCGTATGGCGTGGGCCTGCCCATCCACACCCCCACCGGGAACATGGTGGTGGATATCGGCGGCGGCACCACCGAAGCCGCGGTCGTCTCCATGAATGATATCGTCGTGTGGAGCAGCATCCGCGTGGGCGGCAACCGCATCGACCAGGCCATCATCAACTACATTCGCAAGAAATACAACCTGATCATCGGCGACCAGACCGCCGAGCAGTTGAAGATACAGATCGGCTCCGCCTTGCCTCTGGAAGATGAACTCACCCTGGAAGTGCGCGGGCGCAATCAGGTCTCCGGCCTGCCCAAGACCATCACCGTCACCTCGGAGGAGGTCATGGAGGCCATGACCGAGCCCCTGCGCCAGATCGTGAACACGGTCAAGCAGACGTTGGAGAAAACCCCGCCCGAACTGGCTTCTGATATCATCGACCGGGGCATCGTGCTCACCGGCGGCACGGCTCAACTCCACAATATCGACAATCTTCTCACTCGCGAAACGGGCGTGCCCTGCTATGTGGGCGACAATCCCGTGGCGGCCGTCGTCATTGGCGCAGGCAAAGCCATCGAAAACCTGGATATCATGCGCCGTTTCCTGCCGGAAGTCTAGCGCGTTCGAAGACCATGCGCGCGCAGGTTTCGCCTTCAGATCGATGACCAGATGACCTGTTTCACCCATGCTGGCGACGGCGGCCCCTCACGAAACGATGGATTTTTCTGACAACAACGCACTTTGTCTCCAAATTGGAATGCACTCCACCCGTGCGGGTGCGTTTCAATTTGGGGGCAAAAAATCATCGTCGATTCGTCGCCAAGCACTGGCCGAGTAAACTCGAGCTTTTTGGGCGCTTCGCGCCAGTGGTCGACCTTCGTCGACCTGTTGCATACGGTGAAAATGGACGGCCTCCGCCGTCCACTGGCCGCAGGCCTGAAGCGCCCGACTTGAGTCGGCTAGTGCGCCCCATTTTTGAAACGCACCCCACCCGTGCCGCCTGCTTGGTTGTGGCGCGGCCTTTGTGCTAAAATGCGCATGTCATCATCCCCTGCAATATCCTGACATCATGCACACGCCATTCATTTTGCTCGTTGGCAAATCGGGCCTGGTTCATGGCCGGTGGGGTTCGGCGGCGAAGGGCGCGATGGGGGGCTTCCCCCAAAACGCCTGATCTCCTCCGAACCTGTTGACTCGTGCGAAGCGCGATCGTTCCGCCGTCATACCTTGTCCCGATCTTCGTCCAAGGAGCTTTTCTTATGCCCAAAAACACTCCCCGTTACCTCGTTTGCGTCGCCTGGCCCTACGCCAGCGGCGATCGGCATCTCGGCCACGTGGCCGGAGCCTATCTCCCTCCCGACATCTTCGCCCGCTACCAGCGTCTGCGCGGCCACGACGTCCTCATGGTCTCCGGCTCCGACACCCACGGCACGCCGGTGATGCTGCGCGCCCAGGAGGAGGGTGTCACGCCGCAGGAGATCGTGGCCCGCTACCACGGGCGGTTTGTGGAATCCTTCCGGCAGTTAGGATTGAGCTTCGACCTCTTCACCCACACCGACACCCAAAACCATTGGGACACGACCCACGAACTCTTCCTCAACCATCTCAACAACGGCTATATCTACAAAGACAAACAGCTCCAGCCCTACTGCCTTATCGATCAGCAATTCCTGGCCGACCGCTATATCGAGGGGACATGTCCCATCTGCGGCTATCCCCACGCCCGCGGCGATCAGTGCGATAACTGCGGCAACACGCTGGATCCCATCGAACTGATCCACCCCCACTGCAAGATCTGCGGCCAGAGCGAGATCGAATTTCGCGAGACCGAGCACTTCTTCTTCGATTTGGGCAAAGCCAGTCCTGCGTTGGCCGCATGGCTGAACGAAGACAAGGAGCACTGGCGGCCCCACGTCATCAACTACGCCCGCCAGCAGGCCGAAAGCGGCGAGCTGCGGGGGCGGGCCGTCACCCGCGATATCGATTGGGGCGTTAACGTGCCCGTGCCGGGCTATGAGGATAAGGTCATCTATGTCTGGTACGATGCGGTCATCGGCTATCTCAGCGCCACCCGCGAAGCCGTCGCCCTGGATGGCGACCCCGAGGCGTGGAAGGACTGGTGGTTCGATGAGCATGTTCGGTCGTATTACTTTATCGGCAAGGACAATATCCCCTTCCACGCCATCTTCTGGCCCGCCATGCTCATTGCAGATGGCCGCGGCATGAATTTGCCGTATGACGTCCCTGCCAACGCCTACCTCAACATCGAGGACAAGAAGATCAGCACCAGCCGACGCTGGACGATTGATCTGCCCGACTTCCTCTCCCGCTACGATCCCGATCCCTTGCGCTACGCCCTGACCATCAACGCGCCCGAAACCCGGGACGTGAACTTCACCTGGGAGGAGTTCGTCCGCCGAAATAACGACGAGCTGGTCGCCACCTGGGGCAATCTGGTCAACCGCACATTGGGCTTTGCCTACAAGCGCTTCGACAAACAGGTTCCCCAGCCGGGTGAATTCGACGACCTGGACCGGGCGCTGCTCAAACAGTCGGAAGAAGCTTTCGCGCGGGTGGGGGCGGAGATCGACGCCGTGCGGCTGAAGATTGCGTTGAGCAAGGCTATGGAGCTGGCCCACGCCGCCAATCGCTATCTCAACGAGAAGGCTCCCTGGACTCAGATCAAGACCGATCCCCAGGCCGCGGCCACGACCATTTACGTCACCCTCCAGGTCATCGACCGGCTCAAGATCATCCTGCATCCCTTCCTGCCCTTCACCACCCAGCAGCTTCATCGCTTCATGGGCTACGAGGATGATCTCTTCGGCGAACTCGTCATCGAGGAGGTGGAGGACGCCCGCGGCGTGCACAAGGTCCTGCGCTACGACGGCTCGGGCGTGAAAGCCCGCTGGGAGCCTGCGACTCTGCCCCCCGGCCAGTCTCTCCAAAAGCCCCAAGTCCTCTATAAAAAACTCGACGAGTCAGTTGTCGAAGAAGAGCGAGCCCGGCTGATGGCCCGTCTCGCTCTGAGCGAGTAACTTCTCCCCAGCCCCAACGCTGGCCATCCATCCTGGTTGGCCAGCGTTTTTCTTTGTGAATCATAAATGGATGCGATAAAAACTGCCGTTGATCCGAAGTTTTTGCTATAAATTGTAACTGCTAACGCACCCCGGTTAGTAACTGCTAAGGTATCGCCACCACTTTTTGCCACGAAGACACGAAGAAAAGCCAAGGCACGACGTATTTTTCTTGATTTTTCCTTCGTGTCTTCGAAAAACTTCGAGCCTTCGTGGCTTTTGGCGGCCTAAAGTCAAGTACGTTAGCAGTTACCCCGGTTAACAAACCACAAAGGACACAAAGGCGCCAAGAACACGAAGAAAAAATGAATAAATTTCCCTTTGTGTCTTAGTGTTCTTAGTGGTTTTTAGATAACGACCGGTGACGACCTTAGTCGTTGCTATAAATTGGCTCGCGTTCTTTGTGAATCTTCATAGATAAGCCATTTGTAAGCAATCTCTCACCACCATTTTTGACGCATCAACGGTTTTCCTTTACAATTGTCCACCATCTATCACTGCCGGATCTGCCGGCGTCGAACTTTTCTCACCCACTCATTCCCGACAGGAGGAGAATTCGATATGAAACGGAGAGAATTTCTGAAGGTCGCCACAACTGGCGCTCTGGGCGCAACCGCCCTGGCTCTGGTGGGGTGCGGCACGAAGGAGGAGGCTGCGCCAACAGAGGCCGCCGTCGCCGGAGAAAAGGAGCAGGAACTGAAGGAGGAAGTGGCCAAAGATCAGGCTCTGCCCGAGCTCAACTGGCAGATGGCGACAAGCTGGCCCGTGGCGCTGGACACCATCTACGGCGGCGCTCAGACCTTCGCCGAGCGGGTCACGGCCATGACCGGCGGCAAGTTCAAAGTCACCGCCCGCGCCGCGGGCGAGCTCGCTCCGGGCCTGGAAGTGCTGGATGTCGTTTCTCAGGGCGCGGTGCCTCTGGGGCACACCGCCTCCTACTACTATGTGGGCAAGACCAACGCGGTGGCTTTTGGCACGGCGTTGCCTTTCGGCCTGCTGGCCAGCCAGCAGAATTCCTGGCTGTACGAAGGCGGCGGGCTTGATCTCATGCAGCAACTTTACAAGGATCGCTTCAATGTCATCCAATTCCCGGCCGGGAACACGGGCGCACAGATGGGCGGCTGGTTCAACAAGGAGATCAACACGCCCGAAGACCTGAAAGGTCTGAAAATGCGCATCCCTGGCCTGGGCGGCAAAGTGATGAACAAGCTGGGCGTCACCGTGCAGGTGCTCCCCGGCGGCGAGATCTTCCAGGCCTTGCAGACCAACGCCATCGACGCGGCCGAGTGGGTGGGCCCCTATGACGATGAGAAACTCGGCTTCCACAAGGTGGCGAAATACTACTACTATCCCGGCTGGTGGGAGCCCGGCCCCTCTCTGGAAGTTCAAGTCAATCTGGACGAGTGGAACAAGTTGCCCGAGGTCTATCAGGAGATCATCAAGACCGCGGCCTATCAGGCTAACATGACCATGCTGGCTCGCTACAACGCCAAGAACAACGAAGCCCTGCAGCGCCTGCTGGATTACGGCATCGAACTGCGTCGCTATAGTGATGAGATTTTGGCCGCTGCGGAAGCCGCCGCCAATGAACTCTACGACGAATACAAGCAGCAGGACGCGGATTTCAAAGCCATCTTCGAACAGTGGGACGCCTTCCGTCAGCGCATCTGGCAGTGGAACAGCCTCAACGAAGCCAGTTTCATGGATTACATCGCCACCAAGTTCAAGTAAATTGGCGCCAAAAGACCATCGAAGTCCGCCAGACTTCAAAGGTCTCTTTCGTCGGACGCGACAAGGCCCCGAGACGCACAACCGTCCGGGGCCTTTGTCATGGGCGGCGCTGAAAGACCTTCAAGGTCTGCCACTAATGAGCCGAGAGATTCACCAGCCAGGTCACCGTCTGCGGGAACAACATGACGATGATCAACCCCACGCCTTGTAGGACCATGAAGGGAAGCGCCCCTTTATGGATGTCGATAGTCTTCACTTCCGGCGGTGCGACGCTTTGCAAATAGAACAGAGAGAATCCCACGGGCGGGGAGATGAACGCCATATTCAGATTGATGGCCATCATCACCGAAAACCACACCAGGTCCACGCCCAGCTCGCGAGCGGCGGGCACCAGCAAGGGCATGGCGATGAAACTGATTTCGATGAATTCCAGGTTGATGCCCAAAAGGAAGATCGCAATGTTCGCGACGATGATGAAGCCCCAATAGCCGCCGGGCAGGTCCGTGAGCAAGGATTTCACATACTCCTGACCTCCCAGACCATCGAACACGATGCTGAAATAGGTGGAAGCGAAGAGGATCATCAACACCAGGGCAGTGATATTAGCCGTGGACCGGGCAGCCTTTTTGACCAAATCCCAGGTAAGATTACCATTCGCAGCCGTGAGCACGGCCGCGCCGAACGCGCCCACCGCGCCCGCCTCGGTGGGCGTGGCGAAACCGAAGAAGATGGAGCCCAGCACGGCGAAGATGAGGATCAACGGGGGAACCACGGCCACCAGCACCCGTCGGAATAGAGCCCAACCCCGATAGGTGCGGGCCTCGGGGGGCAGAGCGGGCGCTTTTTCAGGACGAAGCCAGGCGACAACCAAAACATACAACGCGTAAAGTCCGGCCAGAATCAAGCCCGGAATCAATGCGCCCATGAACAAGTCGCCCACACTGATGCCCACCTGGTCGCTCAACACCACCAGCACCAGGCTTGGGGGCAGCAATTGGGCCAGAGTGCCGGAGGAGATGATGGCTCCGGTAGCCAACTGATGATCATACTTGTATTTCACCATGATGGGCAGCGACATCAGCCCCATGACGATGACCGTGGCCGCCACCACGCCCGTAGCCGCAGCCAGCAGCGTGCCCACGATGACCACCGTCAGGGCCAGACCGCCGCGCAGGGGGCCCAGAAGAATGCCAATGGTGGTGAGAAGCTGTTCGGCCAGGCCCGATTTTTCGAAGATCGCGCCCATGAATACGAAGAAAATAATGGCCAGCAAAGTGAAATTATTCATACTCCCAAACCAGCGGCTGGGTAGCAGTTTCAGCAGGTTGGGATTGAAAGCCCCCAGAGCAATGCCGATGATAGTGAAAATCACCGCAGTGCCGGCAAAGGAAAATGCAACCGGATATCCGACCAGAATCAAAATGAAGAAAAAGACAAACATGGAAAGGGCGAGCAGGCCCAACAGCGTTGCGGATGCCATAATCGTTCTCCCGATGAAAAATAGACTGCAATGGTAACTGCTAACGCACTCCGATTAACAAACCACAAAGGGCACAAAGGCGCTAAGAATACGAAGAAAAAATGTATCAATTTCCCTTTGTGCCTTTGTGTCTGCGTGTTCTTAGTGATTTTCGGGCGACGACCTTAGTAGTTACCTGCAATGAATGCTATTCGATGCGCAGGGGCTCTTCGTGTTCCTTCTCCTCGAGTATCTCTTCGGAAACCTTGCCGCGGAGATACCACCAATACTTGATCTGTTCCGAAATCGATTGCAGCAGCAAAGTAAAAAAGCCGAAGATGATCATCGACTTGATGGGCGCGCGGGGCAAACCGCTGGGGTCAGGCGACCACTCCATCGCGCCCCAACTGCCATCGGGCCGCAGCCCCCACGATTGTAGGATCGCGGGCCAGGCGATATAACTGCCCAGAATGAGAAAAGGAATGAGAAAGAAGAAGTTGCCGATGAAATCAAGCCACACTTGCCGTCGCTTGGGCCATTGCCCGTAGAGGAAATCCACCCGCACATTGATATCATACTTCAAAATGTAAGGGAAACTGAAGATAAACACCAACGAATACAAATACCATTGCAACTCGATAATCATGTTCGACGTGAGACGCACGCCGATCATGAATCCCGTATACCGTAGCACGACATTCGCAAACCCGATAATCACGACCAAAATCGTGAGCATCTGCGACAGCCACCCCAGCCATTCTGTGAGGCCGTCGATGCTCTTCACATACTTCTCAGCGAATGTGGACACAAACACCTCCTTAACAAAGCGTTGGGTTGGAGAGAGTCAGGCGATGTGAGTTCGGGGCTTGAGTTGATTGAATAGAAAGGCGATGCCTTGAAACAGCTTTTTGAACAACCAGACAAAGGGGAGAAGCAACAGATCGACGAAGCCGTTGATATAATAAAACAGTTTTCGGAAAACGTTAAAGACCGGGCCAAAGAGACGCTGCAAGAGAGACGAATGCGCGTATATCACGGATAACGTCAGAATCGCCACCGAGACGCTAAACTTTTGCCAGCTTTTGAAATCAAATTCATGTCCCATGAGTAACGCAATGTCGGAAATGAGCACCTCGACGCCAATTGCCAGCACCAATAGATAGGCCGCCGTGGAAAGCACGGGTTCTCTCTCGATGAGAATGGTGAAAATCTGGGCAGCGAACCGCATGATCAAAATGCCGATAGCCACCCCCAGAAAAACCACCCAAAAATCTTTGCTCAACGCCACCGCCGCCACCACATTATCCAAACTGAACGCCATATCCGCCAGATTGACCAGCAGCACCACCGTCCAAAATCCTTTCCCCTGCACCCTTTTGGCCATCTCCTCGGCCTCTTCTTCCTCCTCCCAGGCCTCATGCGGCGCCCCCAAATGCTCGATGGCAAGCTTGAAAAGATACGCCGCGCCCAGCAGCCGCAGCCAGGGATTGGCAATGATGAACGTGGCCAGCAACAGCATCAACGCCCGGCCTGCATACGCGCCAATCAACCCCACTGTCAAGGCCGCCTTGCGCTGTGGCCCAAACACCCGGTCCCCCCACTTCGACATGAAATGCAGCCAATGAGGCCAGGGAATGGGCTCCGTAGCCGGAAGTGGGGCCACCATTGCCCCCAACACCGCGGCGTTGTCGATAGAGAGAATGCCTTCCAGGAAGATCAACTGCAAAACGATGATGACGACTTCAACGAACGTCATGGCTCAGTGTTAGCTTTCTAAGAGGTAAACAGAAGATTTCGGCGTCGGCTCAAAGACGCGATACAATCTGGAAGCCTGCGCCACAGCAGGAGGGAGGGGGAACCCCCTCCCTGACGACAAAAGCGAACGGAAAGCAACTGCTATCGTCGCTCTGTTCACTCGACACGGATACGAGGAAACGCGGAAAAATCTTTTTTGAATGACTGTAACTGCTAACGTACCCCGGTTCACAAACCACAAAGGGCACTAAGGCACCAGGAACACGAAGAAAAAATGTATGAATTTCCCTTTGTGCCTTCAGTGGTTTTCGGGCGACGACCTTAGTAGTTACGAATGACTTCTCGTTTCCTTCGTATCCTCGTGGCAAAAGAGGGACGATTGGGGCCAACCGCCTTAGCAGTTACAACAGAAGTCTGACATAGCCTCCGCGTCCGGCGCAAACCGCTTTTTGTTTTTCCACAGGCGGCCACTATAACATGAAATTCTTCTGTAAGCAATCTTGAAGCCCCATCAAAACGTAGGATTTCTTCACTTTCCGAGGAGACGCTCATGTCCCATCCCAAGCTCTTCATCCCCGGCCCCACCGAAGTCGCTCCCGAGGTGCTGGAGGCCCAAACCCGCCCTATGGTCGGGCATCGCAACAAAGACTTCGCCGACCTTTTCTACCACATCCTCCCTCGGCTTAAACAGGTGCTTCTCACCGACCAGCATGTCTACATCACCGCGTCTTCGGGCACGGGCCTGCAAGAGGCCGCGGTGCGCAACGCCGTGCGCCCGGGCCGCAAAATCCTCAACATGGTCGCGGGCGCGTTCGCCGACCGCTGGAATCAGGTGTCCGCCAGCAACGGCAAAGACGCGGTGCGGGTGGACATCGCCTGGGGCCAGCCCATCCGCCCGGAGGACGTGGACGCGGCCCTGGCCGCGGGCGGCTTCGACGCGGTCACCATCGTCCACAACGAGACCAGCACCGGCGTCATGAGCGACGTGGGCGCCATCGCCCGCCTTGTGCGCGAAAAATACCCCCACGTCCTCATCCTGGTGGACGCGGTCTCCTCGGCCTCGGGCGTGCGCATCCCCTTCGACGAGTGGGGCCTGGACATGCTCCTTACCTCCAGCCAGAAAGCCTTCGCCCTGCCCCCGGGCCTCGCCTTCGCCGCGGTCTCCGATCGGATGCTGAAACGGGCGCAGGAGGTCCCCCATCGGGGCTGGTACTTCGACCTGCTCACCCTGGAGAAATACCTGGCCGCGGGCAAGACCACGCCCGCCACCCCCGCCATCAGCCTGCTTTATGCTCTAGACGTCCAACTCGACCGCATCCTGGCCGAGGGGCTGGAAAACCGCTGGGCCCGGCACGAAACCAGCATGAAGCTGACCCACGCCTGGGCCCAAAAACAAGGCTTCGAGCTCTTCCCCGCGCCCGGCTACGAATCCCGCACCGTCACCTGCGTGCGCAACACCCGCGGCGTCGACGTCCCCGCCATGATCGCGTTCGCCCGCGAGCATGGCATGATCATCGGCAACGGCTATGGCGCGCTCAAGAACCAAACCTTCCGCATCGCCCACATGGGCGAACTCGGTCCCGACGACATGCGGATGCTGTTCGACGTGCTTGACGATTTCTGTTCCGAAAATGGGATTAGGGGACGCAGATGACGCAGATTGAAACGGATGAACGCAGAAAAATGACTATACAGGCATCCAGCAAAATACGCTACCACGAAGGCTCGACCCCCCTCCGGCTCTCCCGAGCTACGCTTAGGGGGAGGGGACGAAGACAATGCAGGTTTGCAAGTTTGCAGGTTGCAGGTGGCAAGTCCTTCCGGCTGCGAGGTTTTTCACCTGCTACTTGCCACCTGCCACCTGCCACTTTTCCTCTTCGCGCCTTCGTGTCGTCGTGGTTTTTGCCTTGCTATGAGAGGATGCGTGTATAGCGACAAAATCTTTACTCATCGAAAACGCATGATATCTCGAGACAAACCATCTATTCGGCGCTGGTGGCTGATGCTGGGAGCGATCCTCCTCCTGGCGTTGGCGATTCGCCTGGCGTTCATTTTCATCTTCCCCCAGGCCGAGAACCAGACCGGCGATTCTTTGGAGTTCGATTTGCTGGCCCGGAATCTGCTGGCCGGCCACGGGTTGAGCTACAAGCCCCCCTGGCCGCCTTCCGCCCGCAAGACTCCCCTCTATCCCTGGCTGCTGGCGCAAACCTACCGGCTCTTTGGTCTGGGAAACGCGACGCCGCTGTTGGTCTTGCAGGCGGTGGCGGACACGCTGCTGGCGGTGATGTTGGCCTGGCTGGGAGCGTGGGCCTGGCGCGACCGACGCCTGGGCCTGTTGGCTGCGGGCATGTGGGCCTTGTATCTGCCCGGAGCGCAGCTTTCCGCCCGGCTGTTGGCCGATTCCCTGTTCGCATTCTTGCAGGTGGCCGGCGCGTTTTTCTTTTTCCTGACCACGCTGAGCCTACAAAGAGGAAGACGCGCGTGGGGCTTCGCCGCGGCGGCTGGTTTGTTGTTGGGGCTGGCCACCCTCACCCGCCCCACCTCCCTCTATTTCCCCCTGCTTCTGGGGTTGGCTCTGGCAGGCTGGTGGGCATGGTCCCGACGACGCCGGGTGCAGTCCGCTGTGCGGAACGCCCGCGTCGTTTGGGCGTTCTCGACGCTGATTTTGGTCATGGCGTTGGTGGTCGCGCCCTGGTTCGTGCGCAATTATCGGGCCTTCGGCCAGGTGGTCATGGGCAGCACGCTGGTGGGATTCAATTTCTTCCAGACCCATTATCGCCTCGACCAGCCCGATTACTGGCGATTGCCCGGCGTGACCCTTTCGTTGCGGGCTATCCATCAGTTGGCCGATGCACGCGGCCTGGATTTGAACGAAGCGGAGCTCTTTCAATTGGGCATGCGCTATGGGCTGGAAAAGGTCAAAGCCCATCCTGGCCGCTTCCTGGCGCTCTCAGGGCTCCGCACCCTGCAACTCTGGTTCAATCTGGGCTTCACATGGCATCCGTCTAAGGCGACGTTGTTTTTCGCAGCCGTGAATCTGACGCTGCTCCTGATGGCCGTCTGGGCGGAATGGCGGGCCTGGCGACGACGCCAACGGTTGTTTACGCCCGAAGGAGGGTTTCCCCTTCTCATCCATCTGACCGTCATTCTCATCCTGGCGTATTATACCCTCAGTCATGCCGTGGTCATCGCCGCGGGCCGCTACATCATCCCCGCCATCCCCTTCCTCATCATCCTCGCCGCGGGTGCGCCATGGTCCTGGATGAAGCCGGCCGAGGTGTCAAAATCCCGGAAAATGATGTAAAATGGGCATCCATTCCCGGTACGTCGCACAGGATCTCGCCACTTTCTCCCATGAACGCCGACACGGAATTCACACGCGCCCTGCTGGGCGACCATGTCCTCATCCAACCGCACGCCATTGTAGGGCTGATTTATCGCGCAGACTGCGGGCCCGCCCGGTTGGGCGATCATGGCGTCGTGCGCGCATTCACCATCATCTACGGCGACGTGACCATTGGCGAAGGGTTCAAGTCGGGCCATCACGCCCTGATTCGAGAGCACACCCGCATCGGCGATTACGTGCTGGTGGGAACTGCATCCATTCTGGATGGGCATGTGACCGTCGGCGACTTCGTCAGCATCCAGAGTCAGGTTTACGTCCCCGCCTACACCACCATTGGCAGCTACGTCTTCATTGGCCCGAACGCCACCCTGACCAACGACAAATACCCCTTGCGCCAACGGGAATCCATGAAGCTGGAAGGCCCTATCATCGGCGATCACGCCACCATCGGGGCCAACGCCACCCTGCTGCCCGGCGTGCGCATCGGCGAGGGCGCGATGGTGGCGGCTGGTGCGGTCGTCACCCGCGATGTGCCGCCGTGGACGCTGGCCGTGGGCGCGCCCGCCCGCATCCAACCTTTGCCCGAACGTCTTCGCGAACCCAACATTCCCATCTTCGGGCCACGCTGAGGCCCCGTTTGAACATTCCTTCATCCATTTCGATGGCATTTTCACACCGTTTTCATCCGGGTTTGCTATACTGATTTGGGAACCCGGTAGACCGGTCGCCCCGTCGGACGAAAGGCTGGCATTTTCCGTGCAGGCCGAAAGAATGACGCCCTTTTACGGATTCGCGATGACATCACCAACCATCCCACATCCATTCACCTTTCCCGAGGTGATCGCTTGACCCAACATCTCCGAGCCGCCGTCATCGGCGTAGGCGCCATGGGGGCGAACCACGCCCGCGTGTACGCCCGCATGCCCCAGACCACGCTGGTCGCCATTGCCGATCTGGATCCCGTCCAGCGAGACCGCGTTGCGCGCACATACAAAGCCAGGGCGTATGAAGATTATCGGGAGATGATAGCGAAAGAAGCGCTGGATGTGGTGACCATCGCCCTGCCCACGCATTTGCACCGACAGGCGGCTATCGACGCCATTGCCGCGAATATCCATACGTTTGTGGAAAAACCCCTGGCGGATTCTGTGGCCGCCGCTCAGGAAATGATCGTCGCCAGCGAGCAGCATGGCGTGCTTCTGGGCGTGGGGCATATCGAACGATTCAATCCCGCGGTGATCGCTCTGAAGGAGCGCCTGGAAGCGGGACAGCTGGGTCAGATTTATCAGATTCACGCCCGACGCATCGGGCCATTTCCGCCGCGCATCAAAGACGTTGGCGTCGTCTTCGATCTGGCCACGCATGAACTGAACATCCTGGAATATCTCACCGGGTCGGGCATCCGCAGCATCGCCGCCGAGGCCAAACAGACCCTGCATGATAGTCACGAAGATATGGTTTCCAGCATCCTTCGTTTCGATAACGGCGTCATCGGCATGATCGATATCAACTGGCTAACGCCCACGAAGATCCGAGAGCTGACGGTGCTGGGAGAGCGGGGCATGTTTCTGGTGAACTATTTGACCCAGGAGCTTTGGTTCTATGAAAATCGTTCCGCCCAGGATCACTGGCTGGGTCTGGTGACCGTGGGGGTGACGGAGGGAGCCGTTACGAAATATGAACTCACCCGAATCGAGCCCTTGCGCATGGAGCTGGAAACCTTTGTGAACGCCATCAAACGCGGCTACAACGGCCTTGTCAATGGCGAAGAGGGGTTGAGAGCGGTGTTCCTGGCGGAGCAGGTGTTGCGAGCCAGCCAGGAGCGACAGGTCGTCACCCTGCCGCCCTACACGCCCGTCCCCGCCCGTTACGGAAATCATGGACCAAACTCCTCCCATTGACGTTCGCGCCGGGCCGCCGCGGCAGCGCGTGTTGGTGGTGCTGGGCGCGGGCGGACACACTCGTCAAATGTTGCGGCTGGTGGATCTGCTGGGGCCTGACTACGATTACAGTTATGTCGTGCCGGATTACGATCGCGTTTCCGAAACGAAGATACGCATACCGGGCCCTGTCTATCGCATCAAGCAGCCGCGGGAAAAGAAGCAGGGGCGCACGGATGGGCCGTTGCAGGTGATGCTGAAGATGCCGGGGGCCCTCAAAACCGCATGGGATATCCTTGGCAAGGCTCAGCCTGATCTGATCATCGGGGCCGGGCCCAGCCTGCAAATTCCCATCGCGATCATGGCCAAACTGCGCGGCGTCCCCCACATCTTCATCGAAACCGCGTCCAAGATCGAATTCCTCAGCTTCACGGGGCGCATCATTTACCGACTTCGGCTCTACGACCGCTTCTACGTGCAATGGGAATCCCTGACCGAGCAATACCCCCGGGCCCGCTATGCGGGGAGGTTGCTATGATCTTTTGCACCGTGGGCACGACCGATTTCGATGACCTGGTGCGGGCTGTGGACGCGCTCGCGCCCAGATTGGGCGAACCCGTCATTTTTCAGATTGGACAGGGATTGTATCAACCCGAAAACGGCGAGTGGTTCCGTTTTCAGCCCGATATCTCCCACTACATCAAAAACGCCAGCGTGGTCATCGCTCATGGCGGCTTCGGCACCACGGTCGAGGCGCTCTATGCGGGCGCGCGGCTGATCAGCGTGCCCAACCCCGATCGGTTCGACAAGCACCAGGAGCAGATCATCCGTCGATTTGGCGCCGAGGGCTATCTCATTCCCTGCTTTCACCTGGACGAATTGCCCCAGGCCATCGAAAAAGCCCGCACTCAGCGCCTGCGTCCTTACGAACCGCCGCAGACGACGCTGCATCTGGAGATCCGGGAGTTTTTGGACGCCAGACATCAGGGTCGTTCCAGAACCACGTAGAGATTGAAGGTGAAGTATTCGCGCAGAAAGGGAATGCGGGCGGGTAGAGACAGGAGGCGGGAAAGGAGTTTATCGCTGCGATTTGTCTGTAGAGAAAGGATGGTCAAGCCCGATTGGGCGAAAATACGCTCATAATCGGCCAACGCCAGACCATTCAGCCCCAAGTCGCCCAGGCTGTGGATCTCCAATTGCGGCCAGCGCGCTCGGGTGCGGGCCAGCACGCCCTCTTCCCCCAGCATGAGGTGTCGCCAGGGGATGCGGGATTGCGAGTATCCGTGGTCGCCCAGAGGGCTGTTGTAAAGCGGCCCAAAGCCTGCGTAAATGCGCCCGCCCCGCTTCAAGCGCTTCTTCATCTCCGCCAACATGCCTGGCAGATCAAGGATGTGTTCGAAACTGTCCTTGGAAAGAATGAAATCGAACGTCTCATCCTCGGGATAATCCTTCAAATCCTGACAGAGGAAGGTCACCCGATCGGCCACGTCCCCGTGATTCTGAATGAGGTTGGCGTTGGCGAACTCGATGAGTCGACAGTTCAGGTCCAGTCCCACCACACTCGCTGCGCCCGCCCGGGCCACGTAGATAGCCATGCTACCGTGGCCGCAGCCCACATCCAGCACGCGTTTGCCGGTGAAATCGGGCTGGCCGCCAAAGCGTCGCCAGAACTGGGGATTTTGCCACTCGCCGCGGGCGAAATAGTCGAGATCAGCTTGCTTTAATTTCATGGCTGCATTATGCCACAATTCTTTCAGGGAAGCTGAAAAGCGCGTGGGCTGTCCCGCCGTGATGCCGTCGGTAAGAGGGCAATTTTTATGAAATCTTTCATAAAAATTTGACAACTCTCAGAGCAGCGCATATAATGGCGACGCATCCATTGGTTTGCCTGCCAGGAATGTTGTAAACTTATTGGTTGCATCTCGCTGCTTTGAAAATAGGATTCGGATCAGGATTAGGATTGAGGATCGCCAGGTCTCCATTGAGCGAGTCTGCAACGGGCGTGATGCGTGAAAACGTGAAACGTGAGATCGTTACGCATCACGCATTACGCATTACGTGCCTGGCTTCCCGCGCCGCCCTGGCCGCGAGGCATTTCCGTCCGTATCGGCGCAGGCTCACCTGCCGTCATCCTCCCTCTCACCTATGCTTTTCCCAACGAGGTTTCACGTCCATGCGCGTTTTACTCATCAATCCCCGTTTTCGCCTTCCCATCGACACCCGCACCAGCCCCCATCTCGGCCTCGCCTACCTGGGCGCCGTCTCCGAAGAGCGCGGCGACGAAGTCGTCGTCTTCGATGCAGATGTGGAAGACCAACCTTTGAGCGAATTCGTTCAGGAATACAAACCCCATCTCGTGGGCATCACCGCCAACACGCCCCAGGTGAAACAGGCGTGGCGTCACGCCAAGGAGATCAAGAATGTGTGGGATGTGCCTATCGTCATCGGCGGCCCGCACCCCAGCGTGGTCTCCGAAGACCTGGACTACGAATCCCTGACGCAGGGGCCTATCGATATCGTCGTGCGGGGCGAGGGCGAGGAAACGTGGATCGAGATTTCGGAGAAGGTCGAGGATTTCCTCAAGCATCATCCCACCTTCTCCACGGATGAATTGATGGACCCGGCCAAGGGCATTTGGGATGAGGTGCTGGGCATCACCTACAAAACATCGGATGGCGAATTGCATCGCAACCCCGACCGTCCCGCCATCAACGATCTGGACAGCCTGCCCTGGCCCGCGTACCACCTCTTCAAGATGGATCGATACACGAACTTGCAGCCCGCCACCGACGCGGTGGACGGGGCCAAGAGCTTCAGCATCCTCACCAGCCGTGGCTGCCCCTATCGCTGCACCTTCTGCTCCCAATCCATCATGCCCGTCAAATGGCGCAGCCGCACGCCCGAGAACGTCATCGCCGAGTGGGAGCACCTGGTGCGCAACATGGGCGCACAGGAGATCGGCGTGCTGGACGACAGCGCCAACATTCGCAAAAAGCGCCTGCATCAGATCGCGGACCTGCTCATCGAGAAAGAGCTTAATCACGTGCCCTGGATTTTCGTCAACGGCATCCGGGCGAATCTGGTCGACCGGGAGCTCATGTTCAAGCTGAAAAAGGCCGGGCTCAAGCGCACCGCGTTCGGGGTGGAGACGGGCAATCCGGAGATTCTGAAGACCATCGACAAGCGCATCGACCTGGACACCATCCGCGAGGCGTTCAAGATCACCAAGGAGGCGGGCATCGAGACCATCGCCTTCATGATCATCGGCCTGCCGGGCGACACGCGCGAAACCATGCAGGACACCATCAACTTCGCCATCGAGCTGGACCCCCTCATCGCCAATTTCAGCATGATGACGCCCTATCCGGGCACCGCGGTGTGGGAGCAGGTCAAACGCAATGGCCGTCTCCTGATTCAGGATTGGGAGGATTACGTGTTCTTCGAGCAGAAGGCCCGCTTCGAGATGGGCGATCTCACGGCCGAGCTCATGGAAGAAATGTATCGCCGCGCCTACCGCCAGTTCTATCTGCGTCCGGGGCCCATCTGGCGGCGGGTGAAACAGAAGGATTTCTGGGTGAATCTGCCGCGCAACCTGCGCATCGCCGCCCGCACCTTCCTGCCCAAGAAGGAAAAGACCGGTCTGCGCAAGCAGATGGAAGCGCAAGCGCTGTCTTGATGAATGCATTGACATCTTGCCCGGCGGCCACGTTCAACACGCTTTCATCTTCATGTGCTAAACTGCTTTGAAGATAGCGTTGGCCGCGGTTGCGAAAGGATCGCCAGGCCAACGTTGGGCGAGTCTGCAACGGGCGTGATGCGTAATCCGTAATCCGTAACGACCTTACGCATCACGCATCACGCATTACGTGCCTGGCTTCCCGCGCCAAGAGATTCATCAAAGCTCGCACTCTTCCCCCGGCCCTTCCCACACATCCCGCCTGGAGGATATATCGATGAAAATCGCTCTCATCGGCCCCAAATGGAACGAACTCGTCAACGCCTACCCCTCGCTGGGGCTGGGCTATCTGGCCGCGGTGGCGGAGCAGGAAGGGCATGAGGTCGCCATTTTCGACTTCGGCCTGAAGCCCTGTCGCCCCATCGAGGAGGAGGTGCAGGACGTGATCGATTTCAGGCCCGATCTGGTGGCCTTCACCTCCATGACCACCAGTTTCGCCAGCGTGGAGCAGGCTGCGGCCATGCTCAAAGACGCGTTGGGCGTGACCATCCTCATCGGCGGGCCGCACGCCACCTCGTTGCCCAACGAGACCCTGAAGAATCCGAACATCGACTATCTCATCTACGGCGAGGGCGAAGAAACCTTCATCGAGTTCCTGCGGGCGCTGGAGAATGGCAATCGCCAGTGGGACGGCTTTGGGGGGCTGTGGTACAAGGAGGATGGCCGGATTTTGAACAATCCACAGCGCGGGTTGATCAAAGACCTGGATGCGCTGCCCTATCCCGCCCGCCATCTCTTCCGCCTGGACGAATATCCCCTCTACGCGCCCACGGGCGAGCAGATGCTGACCGTGCTCAGCAGCCGCGGCTGCCCCTACAACTGCTCCTTTTGCTTCAAAGGCATCGTGGGCCGCACCTACCGCCAGCGCAGCCCCGAAAACATCGCGGATGAGCTGGAGCACCTGATGAACGCCTATGGCGTGCGCAATTTCTATTTCATCGACGATCTGTTCACCATCGACGTGCGCCGCCTGGACAAGATTCTGGACCACTTCATCGAACGCAAGATGGACATTCGCTGGCAGTGTCTGGCCCGGGTGGACCGGGTGAATCCGGAACTGCTGGGGAAAATGTATCAGGCCGGGTGCCGCGAGATCCACTACGGCATCGAGAGCGGCAATGAAGAGGTGCTGAAACGTACGGCCAAACACATCGACCTGAACCGGGTGCGGGACGCGGTCACCTGGACGGAAGAAGCGGGCATTCGGGCCAAGGGCTACTTCATTCTGGGGCTGCCCGGCGATAACGAGGAGACCATCGAAGAGACCATCGAATTCGCGGCCAGCCTGCCCCTGACCGAGGCCATGTTCTCCATCGCCACCCCCTTCCCGGGCACGCAGCTTTGGAATGAGCTTTTACGCCGGCATCCCGACCTGGTGTACAATGCCGACTTCACCAAGAGCTACTACTACAACAGCTATCAATCCTCCATCGCCCCCTTCATGAACGTCTCCGACGTGCCCGACGACGTGCTCAGCCAGAAGGCCATCGAGGCCCGCCAGCGCTTCATCGAGGCCAAGAAGCGCCGCATCTACCGCGAGAGCTTCGGGCCCAAGGTGGGGGATCTGTTGTGGAATGTGGCGCAGATCACGCCCGTGCGCAAGGTGGGCAGCGCGCTCACCCATGCGGGCCTGTTCAAGAAATTCCAGCGCACCAAAGGCGAACTCTTCGGCCCCGTCTCCTGGACCTGAGAAATGGCTAATTGTCAATTGTCAATGGCTAATTGTCATTCACTCATCCCCCAATCCCAATCCTAATCCTAATCCCGCCTCCCCCATGCCCAAACGCCAGCTGACCTTCCGCGAGAAACTTCGCAACAAATCGAAAATCTACCGCAACAAGGCGCTGGGGCCTGTCAAGTACCTGGCTTATGAAACCGGCCAGACCAGGCATGTGCCCCCGCCCGACCGCATGTACATCGAATCCACCAACGTCTGCAACCTGCGGTGCGTCATGTGCCCCACGGGCCGGGGCGAGATCACCCGCGTCAATGGCTACATGAAGTGGGAGGTGTTCAAGCAGATCGTGGACGAGATGGCCCCGCTGGTCAAGGCCACCACCCTGCACATCTGGGGCGAACCCCTGCTCCATCCCCGCATCTTCGACATGGTGGCCTACTGCTCGGAAAAAGGGCTGCGGTCGGAGATCAGCACCAACGCCACCCTCCTCACCGAGGAGCGGGGCCGCAAGCTGCTGGACGCGGGCCTGAGCGTCATCTACCTCTGTCAGGATGGCGTCCGCCCGGAGACCTATGAGAACGTGCGGGTGAATGCCGACTTCGAGCGCACCAACGCCAACATCCGCCGATTCGTGGAAATGAAGCACGAGGGCGGCTATCAGACCTTCGTCAACCTGCAAATCATCGAGATGGAGCACACCAAGGACGAGACCGACGCGTTCGTCGAGTATTGGAAACAGGTTCCGGGCGTCGATCTCGTTCACATCAAGCCCTTCGACTCCTGGGGCGACCAGATCGAAGAGATCAGCGCCCTGCGCCCGCAAGAAGAACTGAACCTGCCCAAGCGTTACGCCTGTCCCAACCTGTGGTACCACGTCCACATCTACTGGGACGGCTCCATCGCCATGTGCGACCGCGATTTCAACCTCGACTTCGACCTGGGCAACGTCATCGACGAGGACGGCGTGGTGCGGGTGATGAAGAACTGGAACGGGCCCAAGATGCAAAAGCTGCGCCAGATGCACGTCGAAGGCCGCTATGATGAGGTGTCGCCTTGCAACACCTGCGTGGAATGGGCCTGGTGGAAACCCACGCCCTTCGAATCTTACGGCAACCGCCCCGCGGAGGACTCGCACGAGACCTTTGGCGGGGATCGCGTCTACATCAAAGACGAGCGGAAGCATCGTGACAACGGCGCGAATGGCACCTCTAACGGCGCTTCCGCCATCCCTCTGATCCTTCCCGAAGAGACGAAAGCTAAAGACTGAAGACTAAAGATTAAAGACTAAAGCTTTTATCGTCTTCCAGACAGTTGTTCACTGAACACTGATTACTGAATACTGAATACTGATTACTGAAACCATGGCCACCTTCTTCCCCTGGGGCAAAAGCAAACGCTCGAACATCCTCTGGCTCGACCTGGGCGACCTGGGCGACCTGGTGAACCCCGGCGGGCCCCACGAACAATGGCAGGACCACGGTTTGGGCCTGCTGCGTACCATCCTCCACCAGAACGGCATTCAGACCGATCTGGCGTCCACCCGCGCGGTCACCTCGTGGGATCAGCTCGCGCCCAAACTTCAGGGCTACGACATGTTGCTGATGAACGTCCGCAGCTACACCTATCCGCCTGCCAAGAAAGCGGCCGAGCTGTTCAAGGAAATCAATCCCAACGGCCTCGTGCTGGTGGGCGGCATGCACGCCACCGTCGCGCCCGATGAGATGCTCTCGGTGGACGCGTTCGATAAAATCTGCATGGGCGCGGGCGAGCAAGTCATCGTCGACCTGGTGAAAGATCCCCACAGCTTCCCCCGCGTCTTCTCGGGCGAAAGCGCCAAAAGCATGGCCGAATGGCCCATGATCGACCGGGAGCTGTGGCCCAAGCCCGCGGGCGGCTGGCGCATGCGCCGTTATTGGAAATGGAAATGGCCTCTGGAGCCGGAATGCGGCTGGGGGCCCGGGCCCGTCGCCACCATCATCACCAGCCGGGTCTGCCCCTGGAAGTGCGTCTTCTGCAACGAAAGCTCCTACATCCCCCTGATGGGCCGCCGCCCGGTGGACATGGTCATCGACGAGCTCAACTACCTGGACCGCAAATACGGCGTCGGCTCCGTGGTCATCCACGACTCCATGTTCTTCCAGAACCCAAGCTGGCTGGAGGAATGGCTGGAGAAATACCCCCGCAAGACGAAACGCTGGACCTACTGGGCCGCGGCCCGGGCCGACACCGTGGTGCAATGGCCCGAGCTCTTCATCGCCCTGGTCAAAGAGACCAACTGGCGCACCATCTCCATCGGCTTCGAATCGGGCAGCGACCGCGTCCTCAAAATCCTGAACAAAGAAGTCACCGAGGAAGAAAACTTCTTCGTCATCGACCTGGTCAACCGTCTGGGGGATGAGTTGGAGGCCAAGGGCGAGCAGCCGCCCGTGTTCTGGTCCAACATCATGCTGGGCATCCCCGGCGAGACCCGCGAAGACGCGTTCAAAACCATGCGCATGCTCAAGACCATGAAGCGGGTCATGCCCTCCATCTCCTTCTACGCGCCCTACCCCGGCTCCGCGCTGGGCTACCAGCTCATCGCCGAGGGCAAGAGCCTCATGTCCAAGGACAACTACCATCGCTTCCCGGGCGATGAGAAGGTCAAGGGCATCGACTACCAGTTCTACCGCGACCTCATCGCCGGCAAATACGACGACGAAGTCAACAAGGGCCTGGACACGGTCATGCACGGCGCCGAGCTCTACCGCGGCTCTCTGGTCAAAGCCTAGCGACGCCGCGCCTGACGACGTGTTAAGCCGAACGAAAGCGCCTCGCAGCCATATTGGCGCGGGCAGCCGACTTCGTAATGCGTAATGCGTGATGCGTAATGACCTCACGGATTACGGATTACGCATCACGCCCGTGGCAAACTCGCCCAACGTGATCTTTAAGTCACCTTTGCAAACAAGCACAGCCTTCTGAACACAAACCATGAGCAGCTTCGACCATCCCACCCACATGTTCCTCTTCAAAATGAAGAACGGCAAGAACAAACTCGCCTATGGCGAGACGCCCGAGGACGCGCTGGAAATCCTGCGATGGCGTTTGACTGAAGAGGAAATGGCGCAGATCATCCCTGACGACTACGTCAAATTCCATCCCCGCCAGCTTCAGAAATACATCGACAATCTGGGATGACGGGATCAGGATTAGGATTAGGATCAGGATTGGGAATGGTTGCGCCCAACCACAATCCTAATCCTGTTCCTAATCCTAATCCTAATCCTAATCCTCAATCCCAACCCTCGCCCCCTCGCCCTTTCGCCCCCTCGCAATCTCGCCCCTCGCCCTGCCTCCATGCCCTCCCTGCGCAAAATCACTCTCATCCAGCCCGGTCGCGACGGCCGCATTTGGGGTAAGGCCGCGATGGCCCCCTACACCCTCATGCGCCTGGCCTCCCTCGTCCCCGACGATATCCCCGTCGAGATCATCGACGAGGACCTGCGCCCGACGCCCTTCGATCAGTTCGGGCCGGGCGACCTGGTGGGCATCACCGCCAAGACCTTGCAGATCGACCGGGCGCGCTGGCTGACCGAGCGCCTTCAGGCCCGTGGGGCCACCGTCGTCATCGGCGGAACCCACGCCACCCTCGCGCCCGACGACGTCCTGGCCTGGGCCGACGCCATCGCCGTAGGCGAAGCCTACCGCACCTGGCCGCAGATCATCGAGGACTTCGACCGGGGTGAGTTCAAGCGCGCCTATGTGGACGAAGAATGGGCGAATCTGGACGACCTGAAGCCCCTCACCGACCGGGTGCTGAAGCAGGTCGATGAAAACCGCAATTATTGGACGCCCTACCTGGAGATCACCCGCGGGTGTCCCCGCAATTGCACCTTTTGCACCGCCATCCGCGTCTCGGGCCGGGTCATGCGCCTGCGCCCGGTGGAGGCCGTGGTCGAGGAAATCGAACGCCGCAAGATCAAACGCTTCTTCCTCACCGACGACAACTTCGGCCTCAACTTTCGCCTCAACCCCGATTACATGGAAAAGCTGTTCAAAGCCCTGCGCAAGCTCCCCCTCCAGGGCTGGACCGCACAGGCCGAACAGCTTACCGCCGACCATCCCGACCTGCTCAAACTGGCCCGTGAGGCCCATCTCGACAAGCTCTTCATCGGCTTCGAAAGCGCCAACCCCAACAACCGCCGCGAGCTGGGCGGCAAAGCCAAAGGCAACCTCCAGCGCTACCGCCAGGTCATCGACCGCATCCACGCCGCGGGCATCGGCGTGGTCGGGCTGTTCGTCTTTGGCTTCGACGGCGACCCGCCCGAGATCTTTCAGACCACCTACGATTTCATCCGCAACAGCGGTCTGGACTCGGTCAGCATCACCATCCTCACCCCCTACGTGGGCACGCCTCAGCGGGCGCAATGGGAAAAGGAAAACCGGCTCATCCCCGGCATCCCCTGGTCCCTCTACGACACGAACCACGTCACCTACTACCCCAAACTGATGACGCCCGAGCAACTGGCCCGAGGCTACGACTGGCTGGCCCGCAAAGTCTACGGCTGGCGCAGCATCGCCTGGCGCGGCATGAGAAACCTGATGCGTCAGCCTGCTCGCGACTGGCCCCGCAAAGCCGCGGGCAGCTTCAGCACCGACGTGGGCTATCGCATCGAATGCTCCCACCGCGACTGGATTCCGGGCGACGACGGCATCGGGCAGGTCGTCAAAGGCGCATCGAAGCAGGGGTATTTCCCCGTGATGCAGCCCGCGGGTTCGTGACATGAAAGGTAACTACTAAGATCGTCACCCGAAAACCACTAAACTAAACGCATTTTGAAATCAGGTGTTTTCGGCCTCGGCCACCCGGAGCTGAAGCTCCGGGCTACGAAACGACGCCGGGTGAACCCGGCTTCCTGCGGCGAGCGACCTGCGCCATAGCCCCATTGATGGGGCGTCGTTTTTAGCCCGCAGGTGAACCTGCGGGCGGCGGCGCGGCCAGAGAATCGCCTTTCACTGATGATCCAATGCGAACCAAAAGCCTTGGTTTCAATTTGCTTTCAGTTTAGTCTTTAGTCTTTGATCCCCACCAACCCACCACTCCACAAGCACACCTCCCCATGCGCGTTATCCTCGCAAGTCCCGAATCCAAAGTCTGGTCCTCTCGCAAGCACATTCCTCTCGGCCTGGGATATCTGGCCGCGGTGCTGCGCGAGGCGGGCCACGACGTCATGATATACGACGCTTCCATCGAAGATTACCCCATCGAAACCTACCTCGACCAGGCGGAAGCGGAAGGCAAACCGTACAAAGTCCTGGGCATCACCGCGGCCACGCCTCTCATCGAGGACGCGTGGGACATGGCCAAGATCGGCAAGAAGTACGGTATGACCACGATTTTGGGCGGGCCGCATCTCACCATCATGCCCGCGGAAAGCCTGGGGCCCGACCATCCCGAGGTGGATTACACCTTCAAGGGCGAGGCCGAAGAGGGCATCGTCGCCTTCGTCGATGCTCTGGAGCAGGGCAAACGCCCGGAGGATTTGGGCATTCCGGGCCTGAACTTCCGCGTGGGGGACGACATCTACGTCTCGCCCGAATCCCCCATGATCCAGGACCTGGACGCGCTGCCCTTCCCCGCCCACGACCTGTTCAAAATCGACAAATACACCAACCTCCAGCCCCTGACCGACGGCCTCGACCCCCACGCCCGCTCCTTCACCATCCTCACCAGCCGGGGCTGCCCCTACCAATGCACCTTCTGCTCCAAGCCCGTCACCGGCAACACCTGGCGCGGGCGCAGCGTGGAAAACGTCATCGCGGAGTGGCGCTGGCTGGTGAAAGACCTGCACGCCACCGAAATCGGCGTCACCGACGATATCTGGAATCTGAAGCTGCCTCGGGCCAAGAACCTGTGCCGGGAACTGGTGCGCGAGGGGCTGAACACCGTGCCCTGGGTCACCGTCCACGGCATGAAGGTGAACCACACCGACCCTGAGCTCTTCCACCTGATGAAGGCCGCGGGCGCGAAGCGCGTGGGCTTTGGCGTGGAAAATGGCGATCCCTGGATGCTGAAAAACGTCATCCGCAAGGGCCAGACCATCGACCAGGTGCGCAACGCCTTCAAATGGGCCAAGGCCGCGGGCCTGCAAACCATGGGCTTCTTCATCTTCGGCATGCCCCGGGAGACCGAGGAAAGCATGGAGAAGACCATCCAACTGGCCCTGGAGCTGGACCCCGACCTGGCCAACTTCATGCTGGCCGCGCCCTTCCCCGGCACAGCCATGTGGGATTTGATTCAGTCGGAGGGGCATGTGTTCGCCTCCACCTGGCGCGACCTGGCCATTCACGATGAAAAACCGCGCTTTACCATCTACGATGGCGACTACGACCCCGACCTGGTCATCCGCAAATGGCGGGAAGCCTATCGCCGCTTCTACCTCTATCGCCCCAAGCGGGTGTGGGAGAAGGTCTCCAACAAGCGGTTCTGGCTGGAGCTGCCCACGACCCTGGCCACGGCCAAGCGTTTCTTCATCGGCGATAAGGTGCAGACGCCGCCCGCGACCGCGCCCGACGCATCCCACTCGCCCCAACCCGCCTCGTAGTGAAGTGTTCAGTATTCAGTGTTCAGTGTTCAGTTAGCCTGCACGCTACCCTTACTGAACACTGAAAACTGAAAACTTATTGACTCAAACTGTGTCACTCCTCACCCTCGCCCCCAAACTGCCCCTCTACTGGGCCTTTCGACGCTTTGGCTGGCCGCCCATTCACCCCTTTTCGGTGGTGGTGTCGGTCAGTTATCGTTGCAACAGCAAATGTCGCACCTGCGACGTGTGGCGCAAGCCCAACGACGATATGACGGTGGAGGAGTGGGATAAGGTCTTCGCCAGCATCGGCAAGTCGGTGGAATACCTCACCTTCACCGGCGGCGAGCCCTTCCTGCGCAAGGACCTGGACGAGCTGGTCATCCGCGGGTGGCGGCGCACCCGGCCCACCTATATCACCATCCCCACCAACGGCCTCCTGACCAAACGCATCCTGGAGGCGACCGACCACATGTGCACCGAATGCAAGGGGGCGGATATCGGCATCAACCTCTCGCTGGATGGCGTGGGCGCGGAGCATGATGACATTCGGGGCGTGCCCGGCAATTGGGAGCGGGCCATGGCCACCTGGCAGGGGCTGAAAGCGCTGCAAGAGAAGCATCCCAACCTGGTGCTCACCGTGCACACGGTCATCAGCCGCTTCAATATCCACCGCTTTCGGGAGATCTACGAGGGGTTGCAGTTTCTGGACCCGGACAGCTACATCACCGAGGTGGCGGAGGAGCGGGTGGAGCTGGACACGGTGGGGTGGGGCATTACGCCCCTGCCCGAGGATTACGCACCCGTGGCCGATTTCCTTTCCGAGCAGGCCCGCCAGCGCCCGGCCCGGGGCTTCGCCCGCATCACGCAGAGCTTTCGGGCGCAGTACTACCAGATCGCCAAGCGCACCCTGTTCGAGCGGCGGCAGGTCATCGACTGCTACGCCAGCTGGGCCAGCGTCCACATCGCGCCCAACGGCGACATCTGGAGCTGCTGCATCCGGGCGGAGCCAGTGGGGAATCTGCGGGAGGTGGGGTATGATTTCGACGTCATCTGGCGCAGCCCGGCCATGCAAGCCATGCGAGAGAGCATCTACAACAAAGAATGCGCCTGCCCCATGGCCAACGCCACCTACGCCAACATGCTCTTTCATCCGCCCACCCTGGCCCGGGCGACGAAGGACTTGATTCGGCGATAGTGAGACCGTCGCGGTTGATTTGTTGGGGATGAAAATTTGGTGTTCGGGGATGGCGTCGCTACAATTGGAAGACATCATCCTTCCATTGTCGCATTCCCCCACTTTTCCATTACGCAGGCTGGAGACATCATGGCGGACATCCACTTCATCGGCCCATTGGTGCGCAGGGGCAACTACTATTGCGTCGAATTCCCCCGGTTCATCAGCGCTGAACTCAACAGCCGGTCCCGCATCAAAGTCAAAGGTACCATCAACGGCGGCGATTATGACGGCTCCGCATTTCCCACAGGCGATGGCCGCCATTTCATCATGATCAACGCCCGGCTGCGCCAGAAGCTGGGCATCGAGGTGGGCGAGGAGGTCGTCGTCATTCTCGACGCCATCGATGACAAGGCGGAATCGGAAATCCGGGCGGGAACAGAAACGACGGCGGGATAAACGCGCTGTCCGGGGGCGCCGCGGCTTCTCTCCGCGGCGGTAACTACTAGAGGCTGTTATGCACTTTCCCGCCCTCAAAGGTCAGGATCGCCGCATCGGAGGTTGAAATTCGCCGCAGATAACGCGGATAAAGCAGATTTCCGCGGATTTTTTCAAAAGGATGCCATCTTTTTTCCGTAACAATCCGTGTTGATCCGTCGCATCAGCCTCATCCGTGGCGAATTGAAACGCACGTCACCCACAAAATCACGCCAAATTGGCGATAAGTTCATAACAGGCTCTAAGGTATCGCCGCCACTTTTTGCCACGAAGACACGAAGAAAAAATGTATAAATTCCCCTTTGTGCCTTTGTGTCTTCGTGTTCTTAGTGGTTTTCGGGTGACGACCTTAGTAGTTGCGAAAAAACTGATGACTGGTTATCTTGGTCCCATGCGCAATGCGCCATCCAGACGGATGACTTCGCCGTTGAGCAGGACGTTTTCGATGATGTGTTGGACCAGGAACGCGTATTCAGGGGGCTGGCCCAGACGGGAGGGGAAGGGAATCTGCCTGCCCAGCTCGTTGCGCACCTGATCGGGCAGGCCCGCCAGCAAGGGCGTGTCGAACAGGCCCGGGGCAATGGTGACCACGCGGATGCCCCATTTGGCCAGATCCCGGGCCGCGGGCAGCGTGAGCCCCACCACGCCGCCCTTGGACGCGGCATAGGCGGCCTGGCCGATCTGCCCCTCGTAGGCGGCGATGGATGCGGTGTTGATGATGACGCCCCGCTCGCCGTCGGCCATCGGTGCGTTCCCCTGCATCGCGGCCGCGGCCAGACGCATGACATTGAAGGTGCCGATGAGATTAACCGCGATGACCTGGGAGAACGTCGCCAGGGAAAGCGGGCCGCTTCGGCCCAGGATGCGTCCGGGCGTGGCGATGCCCGCCGTGTTCACCGCGATGTGCAGCCCGCCGAAGCGCGTCAACGCCTCATCCACGGCCCGCTGCGCGTCCGCCTCCTCGGTGACGCTGCCGGGAATGAACGCGAAGCCTTCGCCCAACTCCCCGGCCAACGCCTCACCCCGCTCGGCGTTCAGATCGAATACGACGACGTTCGCTCCCAACTGATGCAATCGCCGGGCCGTGGCCTCGCCCAAACCGGACGCGCCTCCGGCGATGAGCGCTGTTTTGCCTTGAATGTCCATGAAATCCTCCTTGCCTGTAAATAGGATTCGGACCAGGATTAGGATTGAGATCGCCAGGCCGACGCTGGGCGAGGCGGCAACGGGCGTGATGCGTGAAAACGTGAAACGTGAGAGCGTTACGCATCACGCATGACGCATTACGTGCTTGGCTTCCCGCGCCAACGTGGCTGTCGAGCTTGCCAGGGTGCGAGCGCGTTCTCGCTCAAGCCTCCTGAATGATGCGCTTCGCATCTTGAAGCAGGGCTTTTTTATCTTCTTCGGGCGTTTGTAAATTATCGAAATACCGTTCGAGCAGCTCCAGCGGCGTCGCCTTCTCGAAATCCACTGCGCCCAGACGGCTGCGCACATGCCAATCGATCTGGCGGATGATCCCGGCCACCGAGAACGCTTCCGCCAGCGCCGCCCGAATCTGCCGGTCGCTGATATGTCGATCCTGATCCTCGCGTAGCTTCAGGCGCACCCGCACGATGGCGTCCCGGACGCCTCCCTCTTCCTGACGGCGGCGGATGCGCTCGAGGATGGTCTCCATGGGGTCATCCTCTTTGCGGCAGTCGCAATCGATGGTGGTGAAGCGGCGGGCTTCGCGGCGGTAATGGGGGATGAATTCATAGCTGGCGTGGCCGGGGCTCACTTCGACCAACACCCAGCCCTTGGGCTCCTTCTCCTCGCCGAAATCGATGCGCTCGATGCTGCCGCTATACACCACCGGCGGCTGCGCGCCCGCGTTCAAATCCTGATGCTTGTGAATATGCCCCAGCGCCACATAATCCCAGGCGTCATCCACCAGCACCGACCGGGGGACCAGAATATCTCGCCCCACCATGACGCTGCGCTCCGAGCTGAACATGGCCCCATCCACCGAGAAATGCCCCACCAGCACGGCGGGAATCTCGGGCCGGGAGCGCACCTCCTCGGCCATGGCCCGGATGATATCGCTCATGAACTCGGTGTAGCGCCGGTCCAGGTCCTCCAGGCTGGCGGCCCGGAACGCCTCGCGGCTGGCCAGTTCCGACGTGTAGGGGTAGGGCGCAGGCGCGATCTGCACCGGGCCGTGACGGGTCTCGATGATGGTGACGCCGCTGTCCTGGTCCAACACATGGATGTTGGGCACGCGCAGGGTGTCGAAAATCTCGATGGTCGAGGCCCGCTGGCTCACAGGCGGCAGATCATGATTGCCCGCCACCATGACCACGGGGATGCCCTGATCGGCGATGGCCTTGATGCGCCAGGAAAACTCGCGACGGTAGGTGGAGTTGGGATTGCGGGTTTTGTAGGCGTCCCCGGCGAAGATGACCAGGTCCACCCGCTTTTCGACGGCGAAGTCCGCCAGATCGGAAAGCCGCCGCAGATAATCCATGACGCGGCCGTTGATGCCGGTGGCGGGATCGACCCGGCCATAACGCTCCATGCCGATGTGAACGTCGGCGAAATGCAGAATGCGGATGGGCTCAGCCATAGCTCCCATTATACTGAAGGGGATGGGGCGTGGCAATGACGCCGAGGGCGCAAATGGAAGGGGTGTGTCCTTTTTCGGTTGAGGAGTCTCACCGCAGTACTCGCCGACTGAAGTCGGACTCTTCTGGCCTACGGCCATCCCCCTCTTCATCTCCCCCGCAAGCGGGGGAGAATAGCGGAAGGGAATAAGATGACGGCCTCCGCCGTCCAGTTTTCCGGTCGACGAAGGTCGACCATCGGCGCCATCGAATCCTCCTTCCTTATTTCCTCCCCCGCCCGTCTCGAAGCGGGGGAGGAAGCAAAGGAGGGGACTTGCGCCTAAACAGCCCGAGTTCACTCGGCCAGTGCGTCCGGCTAACGCCAACTCATTTAGGACGCACCCAAATGGAAGTGTATGAGTGACTATACAGGTATCCAGCAAAACGATCTGCCACGAAGGATCGAAGGGACGAAGACAACGCAGGTTTGCAGGTTTGCAAGTCGCAAGTGGCAAGTTCTTCTAAACTAAACGCATTTTGAAATCAGGTGTTTTTGGCCTCGGCCACTGAAGCTCCGGGCTACGAAACGACGCCGGGTGAACCCGGCTTCCTGCGGCGCGCGACATGCACCGTAGCCCCATTCATGGGGCGTCGTTTTTAGCCCGCAGGTTCACCTGCGGGCGGCAGCGCGGC
>JALXCB010000081.1 GCA_026991225.1 Anaerolineae bacterium
TGGCCCGGCGCTACGACCCTGTGCTCGCCCGCTTCATCCAACCCGACACCATCGTGCCAGATCCGGGCGACCCGCAGGCGCTGAACCGGTACAGCTACGCCGCGAACAATCCGGTGCGGTATACGGATCCGAGCGGGCATTGCCCGGAGGGGGAAGCTGGGCAGGCTTGTCGAGAAGAATTGGAACGGATACAACGAGAGTACGGGATTACCATAAATGATGATAATGGTCTTTGGACGATTGAGGCTTTACATTCTGTAGCAGCGGGTATGAAGGCGCTTCGCAATGCGATGAAAAATCAACACCTGTTCTCCTGGATTGTAAGTGGCATCACCTTTGTCGTTTGGGAAGATTATAACGGAATGGCCTATCGAGAAGGAACCATTGGTGTGGGTGAGGAAGTCCTGCCGAATGAAAACTATCTTATGACGTACACGATACACGAATTGGCGCATGTGTGGGATGAGAAGACAAAAGAGCAGAAGAGCAGTGGACTGGTAAAAGTAACTGGTGGAACCCCACCCTCTACAAATCCATTTATTGTATTCTTGAGAGATAAATTAGGGATGCCAATTGGAAAATATAAGGTGGGAGGAAATCCTCCAACTAGCTATGCAACGAAGCATCCCTATGAAGACTGGGCTGAATCATTGATGGTTACGATTTTTCCCAACAAGGATAAACTCGGCATGGGGAAGACACGAAGAGAATATGTCATCCAGCAACTTGGTTGGTTTGATGTCAACTATTGAAAGGATTTTCGAATGAAAACGGGAAATATCCGAATTCTGCTATTCTTGCTATTAACAGTCCTTTTGAGCGGATGCGCTTATTCCCTAGTACGGGATGCATCGTGTCCGGCTTGCGTCAACCCCACTTCTGGAACCGCCACGCCGTGTCCACCATGTTGGCAAGGTTTGGTTCCTGGTCAATCATCCGAACAGGATGTAATGGATTTTATCGAGCAAAAGTTGACTGATAAGGAAAAAGGCCAAGCGATGAATTCAATTTCGGTAAGGAGATCATGTCGTGTGTTCAGATGGCTTACCCACGAGGGCTCTGTGTTCGATTTTGAAGACCGTGTGCGCGAAATCCATGTGGAACATGGGGTGACGTCCTACATCATGGTGGAGATGCCATTGTTTGGCCCTACCATGAAAGATGTCGTTCGAGTCTATGGCCCACCAGAATATGTTCTCTCACTACTGGCCGTTGGGCCCGATGGGCAGCACTACATTTTGGAGGTGTACTATCCATCTCGCGGACTTGCGTTTAAACTGCATCCTTCTCAAGCGAATATAGGCAGACTTACACCGCATACACGAATCAGCGCCATTGAATACTATGTGCCAGGGGATATAAAAAATCTTTTCATTGCGCGTTCAGCGTGTTTCCATAGTCAATCAGAGGATATATCGCCTAGCATAGAGTTTGAGGCTTCGGTTGTGCGTCCGTGGACTGGATTTGGGGAGATCGAAGTAATCTTGGATCGGTAATCCTCTTCATTCCTACGAACGACGGCCCGTCAACGGGCTTGTTGCTCCCGGCCCGCCCCTCTGCTAAAATCTCCCCAATCCTAATCCTCAATCCCAATCCTACCCTCCCCGCACCTTCCCAATTTCAGAGCGCCAGAGGCCAGAGCGGCAGAGGCCAGAACGCCCCCTCGTGCCTTCGCCCCCTCGCCCATCCGCCTCCGCGCGCTCGCCCGCGAAGTGACACGCTACTACGACCCCACGCTCGGGCGCTTCATCCAGCCGGATACGATTGTGCCGGACCCGGGCGACCCACAGAGTCTGAACCGGTACAGCTACGCGGGCAATAATCCGGTGCGGTATACGGACCCGAGCGGGCATTGCATCCCCGATGAATGCCCTGGGGCGCCGGACGTGTCCTATCCCGGAGAGGCAACCGGCCTGCGAGGCGAAGCCTACGCTCAATGGCTCTACAACTATTTACTCTGGATCGATAGAGAACGGGCGGCCACAGGAGGGATCTATCCATATACCAGTGAGGCGGTGCAGCTCGGTGTAGCGACTGAACTCAACGCCTTCCTGATGGACGATCCGGAAATGTTGGGAGAGGCGCTATATCAGGAGTTGGTCGCCGCTGCGCCCCAAATGACGGCTATGGCGGCAGGTGCAGCGGCCGACATGATGATTTCTGGTGGGGGCCAGGCATTGCGGGCGGTGCGAAAGATCGCATCGGAGCCGCCGCAGCTTCGTCGGGGACGACTGGCCCATCGGCAGTTAGGCGCTCAATACCTACAGAGTATTCCAGAAGAACAACGTCCTTTCGTGGACGTGGACCAGACCTTTGTTGATCCGGTCACTGGCAAACGCTTCCGTCCTGATGTGGTGAATCACTGGACCGGCGAGATAGTGGAGTACAAGCCGCGAAGATGGCAGAGCATTCCCCGTCTTAGACGGCAGGCAGAGCAACAGGCCGCGAGATATGCAGATCATTTGAATCAGATGTACCGTGATCTGCGTGTCCACGAGGGAGCGCCGGAGTATTGGTGGAGGGTGGAGTACTATCCATAGAAGCACTGCTGATAAAGGAGCAAAGCTATGAAGGAAATTCGAGTTATTGGCATGGTGATTTACACGTATGCCATACTGGAGGAACGGCTTGAGGAATTGTGGAATTGGCTAAAGCGGGTTGAGGAGTGGTCAGGTCAACCGTATGCTGAATTTCATTTCAGTTCTCGCGCCAAACAATCACTCCGGGTATGGAAAGCGACTGAAAGGAACCGAGCTAAGCTCTATGACCGTTTACATGCGGAGCAACCATGGTTTGTGCTTGATTTTGGCTGGCCCCGTGGTGCACTAGATAACGTTCTGTCTAAAACAAAAGGTTTGGATGTTGCTTTGCGATCCCGTCCTCAACCATCGCGTGGTGGCGAGAGTTATCGGTCACCCTCTTACATCTGGTTGGGGATGCATCCCGAGGTGCTGATCCAGAGCTCTACAGGAGTTTCCGGTTTGCTGGAGTTGGGTGTGCAGGCCTGGGAGATCATAGATGGTGTGTATGGTTTCATCGATGTGGAAACTGGGATTCCTTTACGTGATGACATTCTCCGCAACGCCATTCATTTATTTGATAGCACAGTGCCCAAGGAATATGAGATGGAATTCCTGCTGTGGGTGCATGCGCGGTCGGAGTTAGATAAACGGGTTTGGAAAGCGTTTTGGGGCAATTTTTTGGGGGCAGAGCACCTGCGCCAATTGGGCGGCATCGAAGAGATGCGACGGGCAGACCCGCTCTATCGGCGATTGCCCGAGTATTTGGAACAGGCCTATCAGCAAGGTCGGGCGCGTTTGCGAGAATCGTCCTGCTATCATGAGTGGCGTGACTTAGCACATGGCGGCGTGTTGTTGACGCTATCGGAGTCGCCCCTGGATTGGTTTGAAAAGCAAGTTCAAGAGCGGAAGGCATGCTTACAAGAAGTCTTTGGCCAAGTGGCGCTTGGTCCCTGGGATTATGATCGCTATAATCTGACCATTTTCAGAAAAGAACAGGAATAGGCAAGCATGATCGACGTCGCTGAATGCGGGACGTCTCGGAGCTGAAGCCTCCGGGCTACGGAACAGCGGCCCGTGAACGGGTTCCTTGCCCCCGGCCCGCCCCTCTGCTACAATCACCCCAATCCTAATCCTCAATCCCAATCCTACTCCCTCTCCGCACCTTCCCAACCCCATAGCCCACACCCCAGCGACCCCATCCCGCCCGCGGCTTGGCGGCCAGCGGCTGGATGCGGGCATCGCGGGCGATTTGTATGGCACCATCGCCCGGCGATACGACCCCGTGCTCGGGCGCTTCATCCAGCCCGACACCCTCGTGCCGGACCCGGGCGACCCGCAGAGCCTGAACCGGTACAGCTATGCCGCGAATAATCCGGTGCGGTATACGGACCCCAGCGGGCATTGGGCGGAGTCGCTCATCGACATTGCCTTCATTGCCTATGACATTTACGATATCAAGACCCATGGGCTGAATTGGGAGAATGGTCTTTCACTAGCGGCTGATGTCGGCGGATTGATCCTTCCAGTAGTGACGGGCGGAGGCATGGCGGTGCGGGCAGCATTCCACGCGGATGATGTGGCCAAGGTGGCCAGTCACGCCGATGAGGCGGCAAAGACGTTTAGTTGGGTTAGCCGTTTTTCCGGTGCAGATGACGCGATTTTGCGTGGCGTGCGTCGTTTGGAAAATGCCATGAAAAGCTCGAAGTGGCCGCCATTCCGATATGGGTATGAGAAGCAGTTGGAACGGGCTTATGAGCTCTACCAGGCCGGGAAGTTGAAGGGCGTGGAGGTGCTGGCCGAAAATGGCGGGCGTTATGATTTTGTGCTCATGACCGACGAAGTGGTGGAGTTCAAGTATTGGACGTTGGATACGGCTACGAAAAGGCAGGAAGCGTTGATTGAGCAAATTCTGCAGTATCATGCCGGAGGGAAGCAGAAAGTGATCCTCGAATTCGGCATGACTAAGACCAATCCGGTGACGCCGGAGTACATTTCGGGACTACGAAAGGCTTTAGCCGAGCAGGGCGTCATCGATATCGAAATTCGACTTCTACAGGTAGGTTCGCCATGAATTTGAAAGGTTTTCAAATTGCCCTTGAGTTTTTGCAAATCGAATCTTTGACGCGGGAGAAGGTCGTCCAGTCTATTATCACAGCCGTCAATCATGGTTTGGAACTTTATCACACGATAAAACTCGATCCTGTACCGCGAAAGGGTCTGGAGAAAACGATTGAAGAAAAATGGTCGTATGACGCCGACGGGAAGTGGAGGGTATCTCTTCTCTGTTCCCCAGACCATCTCAAACTCAGGATTGGGCATATTTCCTTTCGACTTATCTCAAAGAAACAAAATCATTTCTTTTTGGGCGGACTGCTGGACCTCGAATTCCGGGACGAACGGCATCTCATTGAGCCATACGCGCAAACGCTGTTACACCTGGCCTCAAGGCTGTATTCCATCATCCAGCCGAAGCTTGGCTGGATCGACGATCCGAACCGATGTGACTTTGCTTTTCGCGAGGTCGACAAGTTGAAGCTGCCCCGCCTGCCCTGGGTGACCTTTTTCAGTCCGGCCTATGTGGCGCATTATGGCGAGAAGCTGCTGCGAGGGATTCCGGCTTATCGGATCGCGTCGTTGCCCGATGGCGGGGTGTTTGTGCAGCTAACCCGCAACCTGTTGGCGAGCAGTCAAGGGGAGATGCGCCGCGTGCGGAAGGAGGTGCGGGAGTATTTTGCAGCGCAGGGGATGAAGGTGCGTGTTTGTGCGCCTTACTATGTGCCCAAGGCCCTGATCCCCCCTGGGCTGGAGTCGGTGCATCCCGAATTGCATGACTATCTTCGCCAGGCGATGCGGACCACGTTGGTTTTGAACGACGGGACGCGGTTGAAGGTGTTGTACATACCTTGGGAGCAGATGAATACGACGGAGAAGGGGGTGGCCATCACGGCCATTCGCAATGAGTTATACGAGGAGATGAAGAGGCATGGAGAAGTGAAATCATGGCGAGTGGAGATCAATGAGATGCCGGCGGAGTTGGCGTGGATGCTGGAGGAATTGGCCCGGAAGGAGGGGGTGAAATTGGAATGGGTGGAGACAGGTTGAAAGGAAGTAGGTTGCCCCCGCCCCGCCCCTCTGCTACAATCACCCCAATCCTAATCCTCAATCCCAATCCTACTCTCCCCCGCACCTTCCCAATTTCAGAGCGGCAGAGGCCAGAACGCCCCCTCGCGCCTTCGCCGACCCAAGCGGGGGAGGAGGCGTTGGCGCGCGGGGTTGGGCGGGTGTTCGCCTCGCGTCGCGGCGATACGGGCGTGTTTCGCGCGGCCAATCGATACACGGTTTCCTTACAGGGGGTGCGGGGGGCGTAGCGCCCCCGCATGGGGGGTGGCAGGGGGGTGTCCCCCCTGCACAGTGCTTCGCCGACTGAAGTCGTGCTCTGCGGGCCTGCGGCCGGTGGACGGCCTGCGCCGTCCAGTCATC
>JALXCB010000082.1 GCA_026991225.1 Anaerolineae bacterium
ATGTTTTCTGTGGTTGGTGCCATACTCTTCATAAGCTCTGCTCCTTTGTGGCGTCTTTTTCACCTATTTGATGCATAACGGGAGCAGAGCGTTTTCATTTTTATCAAGTTATGGGTAATCACCGCCTTTTCGCTCGAATTTGAAAAATTTTTGCGGTCACTTTCCCAATCCCCTCTATTTCGTGCTATAGTTGCATCCATCTCAATCTCCCCGGAGCAATCATCATGAACGCCGACTCTGACGCCTTCGTTCTGACCAAAACCCTGCCTTATCATGGCTGGTGTTTCGTGTGCGGCGATGAAAACCCTCACGGCATCGGCCTGATCTGGCAGGCATCCTTCAAGCAGGAAACGCCCGACGCCGAGGGGCATTTCCCGCCCGGCAGTGTGCTCATCTTCGCTGATTTTCAATTCACGCTGGCGCAACAGGGCCCGCCCGGCCACGCTCACGGCGGCGCCAGTGCCTCGGTCATCGACGAGGCCATGGGCGCAAGCGTGTGGCAATCGGGGTATCGGGCGCTTCTGGCCCACTACGAGTTGGATTACAAACTGCCTGTGCCTTTGAATGCGTCCGTGCGGGTCGAAGCCTGGGTGGAAAAGGTGAATGGGCGCAAGGTCTATGCTCGGGGACGCCTGTTGCTGGCCGATGGTCAGGTGGCGGTGGAGGGGACGGGCCTCTATTTGCACATCCCCGACTTCTTCGAGGAAAACAAGCGCCTGTTCCGAAAATAACGTTGGCTTGTAACCACTAACGTAGCAAGGTCGAAAACCACGACGACACGAAGGCGCGAAGGGGAAAGTAGCAGGTGGCAGCAAACCACGATTTGCCAACCTCGGGATTCGGAGTATAATTCCACGATCCCTGACGCCGCCAACCTCTCGCTTCTCCCACACGCCGCCACACTTATGACCCAACCTGGCATCCCCACCATCATTATTTGCGATCCCATCCACAAGCAAGGCGTGGACCGCCTGCGACAGATCGGACGAGTCATCCAATTGGAACGTGCATACAGCCCCGATGAGCTCATCCACGAAGCCCGCGATGCAGATGTGCTTATCGTCCGCAGCCGCACCCATATTCCCGCCCGCGTCATCAATGCCCTGCCCAACCTCAAAATCATCGCCCGGGCTGGCGCGGGCCTGGACAATATCGACGTGTCCACGGCCCGAGCGCGCGGCGTCAAAGTCATCAACGCGCCCGAAGCCAACACCCTGGCCGTGGCCGAGCATACCATGGGCCTGATCATCTCCCTGGCCCGGCATATCCCCGCTGCCGACGCCTCCATGAAGCAAGGCAAATGGGAGAAGAAACGCTTTCTGGGCATCCTGCTGGAAGGCAAAACCCTGGGCATCATCGGTTTCGGGCGCATCGGACGGCAAGTGGCGCGGCGGGCCGCGGCCTTCGGCATGAGGATCATCGTCAACCAGCCCCGGCTCACGCCCGAACTCGCCCTGGCCGAGGGCGTCACCCCCTACGATCTCTACGACCTGCTGGAAATGGCCGATTTCGTCACCCTGCATGTGCCCATGCGGCCCGAGAATATCGGCCTCATCGGGAAGGAGGAGCTGGCCAGGATGAAGCCGGGCGCGTATCTCATCAACACCGCCCGCGGGGGCATCGTGGATGAGGCCGCGCTGCTGGAGGCGTTGGATTCGGGCCAGCCTGCAGGCGCGGCCCTGGACGTATTCGAGAACGAGCCCCCTCCCAACCTCGATCTGATAAAACACCCACGCGTCATTGCCACGCCTCATCTGGGAGCCAGCACCCGCGAATCGCAGCGTAACGCCGCCGTCACCATCGCCGAACAGATCGCCGCCGAGCTGGAAGGCTTCCGCACTGCGGGCTCCCTCAACCTCCATCTTGTCCCCATCAGCGAGGTCGTCACCCACGAGAATGTCGACCAGAAGCGGGTGGACCGGCTGCGATCGACCATCGAACACAATCTGGTGCTGCAAGACCCGCCCGTGGTCGCGTTCTGGGATGGGAAATATGTCGTGCTGGATGGAGCGACGCGCACGACCACCATGCGCCAAATGGGGCTGCCCTATCTCATCGTCCAACTGGTCACGCCCGGCCAGGAGATCACCCTTCACACCTGGAGCCATGCCGTCAGTCATTTGGACTTCGACGCTTTTCTGCAAGCCGTCGAAACCCTCCCCCACCTCACCCTGACCCCATCCGACCTGAAAACTGCGCAGGAGCGCCTGCAACGAGGCCGCATTCTCGCCTATCTCCAGCGAGTCGATGGCAGCGTCTACCAGATCACATCGGACGCGCCCACCTGGTTCGAGCAGATCGACGCCATTCGCGAAGCCGTGGACGCTTACGCCCGCCTGGGCGAGGTGGAGCGAACCCTGAACACCGACCTGCAACGGCTGGCCTACGATTTCCCCAACCTGAGCATGATCACCGTGTTTCGGCCCTGGAACCTACTGGAGATTTTGCAGGCCGCGGCCCACGGCCATCCCATGCCCGCGGGCGTCACCCGATTTGTGATTCCGGGCCGGGTGCTGCGTTTGAACGCGCCTCTCGACATGATGGCGGGCGACCGCAGTCTGGAAGAGAAAAACGCTCGGCTACGCGAATTCATCGCCGAAAAGATGGCCCGGGCCAATGTGCGATACTATCAGGAGCCGGTCGTGCTGCTGGAGTAGAAAAGAGGAACACTGATATCCCCCCAATCGTCACTCAATACGTTCATTCCAATCTCAACCCCAACCCATCATGCCTGACACCATCATCAAATCCCCCACAAAAACCGTCATCATGGGCCCAGGACGGCCCTTTGTCATTATCGGCGAACGCATCAACCCCAGCGGTCGCAAGAAGCTGGCTGCGGAGATGCGGGCGGGCGATTTCTCCCGCGTGCGCCAGGACGCCATCGCCCAGGTGGCCGCGGGCGCGCACATCCTCGACGTCAACGCCGGCCTGGGCGTCGCCAACCCCGAAGAGGTGGAGCCCCAGGTCCTGGCCGAAGCCATCCGCCAGGTGCAGGAAGTCGTGGACGTCCCCATCTGCATCGACTCCTCGGTGATTCCGGCGCTGAAGGCGGGCCTGGAGGTCGCCTGGGGCAAGCCCATCGTCAATTCTGTCACCGCGGAAGAGGAACGGATGGAAGCCATCCTGCCTCTGGTGGCCGAGAAAGGAGCGGCGGTCATCGCCCTGCCCAACGACGAGAACGGCATCTCCTTCGACCCCGTGGTGCGCTTCCAACTGGCCAAAAAGATCGTGGAGCGGGCCGAGCGCTACGGCATTCCCCGCGAGGATGTCATCATCGATCCGCTGACCATGCCCGCTGGGGCCGCGCCCGGCTCGGCCAAGACCCTGATTCAGGTCGTGCGCATGGTCAGCGAGGAGCTGGGATGCAACACGACTTGCGGCGCTTCCAACATCTCCTTCGGCCTACCTAACCGCAAGGCCCTGAACGCGACCTTCATCGCTATGGTCATCGCCGCAGGCATGACCAGCGCCATCACGAATCCCCTGGAGCCGGAGATCATGACCGCGATCCGGGCTGCGGACGCTCTCATGGGGCACGACGAGCACTGCGCCGCCTGGATTGCGGCGAACAAGCCTGCGGGCAAAGCGGGCGAGGAGCGCGGCCGACGGGGTCGTCGCCGCACTCGTCGATCGCGATCGGGCTGAAAGCAGCCGGGGAACCAGGAGCGCGCCCCAGATAATTGGCAAACGCAATTGACCTCCGGGAGGTGGCAACAGAGTTTTGGCCAAAATGAAGCGTTTGGCGCCACCTCCCGGAGGTCTTGTCGGAGAGATTGACAAGATGGGTGGAAGGGTGTAGGATAGGGCGATATAGTCTTTGGCTATGCGCATCACCCCAAACGGTTCACGCTCATCCCGCTTCCATCCTATGCCATCACAAGATCTTTTCAGTCAGACCGACCAACCCATCGATCCGGGCAAGCCCCCCGAGCCAGTAGCCCAAATCCCCCAAAACCTCACGGCAGAGAGCAAGATCACCGCTGCGTTAGGGCCTTATCAGACCCATCTGGAGCAGCAGGGCCGGGCGCTCAACACCATCAAGGCATTTCTCGGGGATATCCGCATTCTGCAACGCTATTTCACCGAACGAGGGGAGAATCCGGCCCTGGGGGAAATCACAACCGACATGCTGAACGCATTCCTGCATTGGTTGTGCCATGAGCGCAAGGACAAGCATGGAAAGGTCATGGGCTGCAAGCCAAAAACCTACGCCCGCCGGGTCACATCGCTCAAATCCTTCTTCGGCTGGTTATTCGAAAGCCAGATCATCTTTCAAAACCCGGCTGCGGGCGTGGTGCAGCGCAGCGCCCGCGCACCTCTGCCCACCATCCTCACCGACGATGAGCTGGAGAAGCTGCAAAAGACCGCCCGCGACATGCTCTGGTCGCCCCGCAAGCCCGACGCCCGGCCCTATCTCCTCTTCACCATCCTCATCCACACGGGCGTCAAAAAGGGCGAACTCCTGCGCATCCGACTGGACGATATCGACCTATCCAATCCCCGCGAGCCCGTCCTCACCGTGCGCTATGACGATCCACGCTATGCGCACAAGGAGCGGCGGCTCTTCCTCGGACCCGATTTCACGCCCGTCTACAAGCAATTCTTGCGCCAGTACGAGCCCAAGGAGCGAGTGTTCGAGTGGAGTCCCCGCAATCTGGAGTATGTGCTCTCCGATCTGGCGACCGCCGCGGGGGTCGATCCCAGCCATATTTCCTTCGAAATCCTGCGCTGGACGTCCGCTGTGCGGGCCTATCGCTTCGGCGTGCCGCCCGAGGCTATCCGCAAGAAGCTGGGATTGAGCCCCATCGCCTGGCGGGAGACCTTCGAGAAGATTCAGAAGCTGGCCGCGCCGAGGTAGGCGGTCGTCTAGAGGTGTTATGCACTTTGGCTTCGTCAAAGTTCAGAATCATCGCTTTGGGAGTTGGAACTCGCCACGGATAACACGGATGCAACGAATTTTCGCGGATTTTTCAAAAGGATGCCACCTTTTTTCAGTGAAAATCCGTGCTGATCCGTCACATCAGCGTCATCCGCGGCGAGTTGAGCCGTACACGATGCGACACACTGCGTTCGAATGACGGAAAGTTCATAACAGGCTCTAGTCGCTCGGTCGGGCGGTCGCGTGGTCAGGCCAGGGCCCGCTGAGCCAGGTGGACGTACTCCGCCCGCACGCTCTTGCCGGGGTCCAGCCCCAGCTCGCGTAGCAATTTGGAGATAAGGTCGGCCTTGTGCTCCGCGTCGCTGGCGGACCAGGTGCGGGCCTTGATTTCCACAAAGTCACCGAGCCCCTGGGGCCGGGTGATGTGGTCCAGGTTGATGGCGAACTCCGCGTCCTCGTATTTCACCCGATAGCGGGTGCGCCATTTCACCACTTCCACCTCTTCGCTGGGATTGAAGTATTCGCGATAGAAGCGCAGGGAGTAGGTGGCCTGGGCGGTGTAGCGGGAGCGGGTGAGGATGATGGAGTCCTGGTATTCCCGCTCGACAATGCCCTCCATCAGGGTGAGGGTGTAGGAGGGTTTCACGGTCAGGCCCGCGGGCCCGGCGCCCGGCTCCTTCCCCACCAGCTCGTTGTCCTCCCGATAACGCAGATAGCGGTTGTCGCCGCCATCGAACAGAAAATAGGTGTCGAACTGCTGGCGCACCGAGTGTTTGACCACCTCCAGGCCCAGGTCCTGCAACCGGTTCTCCACTCCCTGCAAATCATCGGCCCGCACCTTGACCTGCACCTCGAAGGTCTCGCGCTGCTCGAACCCGCCGATGGCGATGGTCTTGACCAGGAGGCTGCCCTCGCGGTGGGTCATGAAATCGTTGATCTGCTCGGCGATCTCCCGCGCCCGAACCTGAAGCGAGGGCAAATCGATGGTGGTCAGCTCCCGATCCCGCACCAACTGACGGCCATGCACCCACACATGCCGCACGTCGCTGGCGTGGGCTGCGTAGATCAGGTGACTGTAGACGTTGTTGGGGCTGAGATGGAAGCGGGGAGTGGCGTGGGGCGCGTCCTGGTCCACCACGACGACGTCCGCATATTTCCCCACCTCCAGGCTGCCTATGACGCCATCCATGTGCAGGGCTTTCGCGCCCTCGATGGTCATCATGCCGAAGACCTCGGGCGCGGGCAGGGCTGTGGGGTCGCTCTTGACTGCCTTGGGCAGGAAGGAGGCCAGCCGGGCCTCTTCGAACATGTCCAGGTCGTTGTTGCTGGCGGGGCCGTCGGTGCCGATGCCCACAGGCACGCCCGCTTCCCGCATCTCCACCACGGGCGCAAAGCCCGAGGCCAGTTTCAGGTTGGAGGAGGGGTTGTGGGCCACGCCCGCGCTGGTCCCGGCCAGGAGTTTGATCTCGTGGGGTTCGATGTGGACGCAGTGGGCGGCGATGAGCCGGGCCTCGGTCAGGCCCAGACGGTTCACATACTCAATAGGCGGCGCGCCGAAGTCCCGCTTGGCCTCGGTCACCTCCAGCGCTGTCTCGGAGAGATGAATGTGGATGGGCACGTCCGTTTCCAGCGCCAGATTGAGCGCATCGGTCAGGATCTCATCGGTGGTGGTGTAGGGCGCGTGGGGCGCGATAGCGGGGGTGATCAGCTCGTGGCCCTGCCAGCGCTGGATAAACTGACGGCAGCGTTCCAGGCCCTCTTCGTAGGAGGCCGCGTCGGGCGAGGGGAATTTGAGCACGGTCTGGCCCAGCACTGCGCGCATCCCCACATCCGCGGTCGCTTTGGCCACATCTTCTTCGTAATAGTACATGTCGTTGAAGGTGGTGACGCCGCTGAGAAGCATTTCCGCACAGCCCAGCCGCGTGCCCACATCCACGAAATCGGGCCCGACGAACTCCCTCTCCACCGGCATCATATACCCCAGCAGCCACACATCCAGCCGCAGATCATCGGCCAACCCGCGCAGCAGGGTCATGGGAACGTGGGTGTGGGCGTTGACGAAGCCGGGAATGACCAGCTTGCCCGCGACGTCCACCTCGTTGTCGCTGGCGACGAGCTGCCGCACCCGTTCCTCAGGCCCGACAGCGACGATCTGATGGCCGTGGATGGCGACCGCGCCAGGCGAGAAAACGTCCCGCCGGGCGTTCATGGTGACGACGGTTCCGCCGGTGATGAGGGTGTCAACTTTGCGCATGAATTTCTCCTGCCCTGAAAACGGCCTCACGCAAAGGCGCTAAAGGCCAAGGAAAGACCAAAGATTGAAGATTAAAGACTGCTGAGCATGGCGTCTGTATGAGAAACGTGAAACGTGATGCGTAAGAGTCTCACGTTTCACGGCCCGCCGCCCTGGCCGCGAGGCGTTTTCATCGGTATCGGCGAGCCGTTGCTCGGGTCGCCTGCTCACGACTGTCCCGCCGCGGCTTCGATGGCGGCGCGGAAGGCTTCTTCGGTGCGGGGGCCGTCGTAGCGCTGGCCGTTGATGAAGATGGTGGGCGTGCCATTGACCCCGCGGGCCGCGGCGAGCTGGTCGATCTTCTGGATCTCCTTCAGATGATCTTTCTTGTCCAGACATTCGTTGAACTGCGCCGTGTCCAGGCCCAGATCCGCGGCCAATTGCTTCAGATTCTTGGGAAACACCGCGATCTTGCCCTGATCCGAAATCCGACGGAAGAGCTCTTCGTGGTATTCCCAGAATTTGCCCTGGTCCGCGGCGCATTCGGCGGCGATATTGGCGTTGTAGGAGTCAGCGCCGCCGATGACGCGGTATTTGTATTCCCAGCGCACCGTGCCATCCTTGACCAAATCCATAAGCACCGGAGCCAACGTGAAGGTGAACTCCGCGCAGTGCGGGCAGAGAAAATCCTCGTAGGTTTCCACCAGCACGGGCGCATTGGGGTCGCCAATCGTCGTACGGTCCACGGGCTGGCCCACGCGTTCATCGATGGTTGCCGTCGTATCGCTGGCGGCGGTCTCGTTTTTCTGCCCGCTCATGTATCCCACCACAGCCAGGATGCCTATGAGCACGAGCCCGGCGATGATCAGACCGATGAACAAGGTGCGATTCTTTTTCTTCGACGCCTGCGATTTGGGCTTCGATTGCTTTCGCTGGGGCGATGGAGAGGATTTCGGGGTCTGTTTCTTTTTGCGAGAGGACTTTTTGGCCATGCGTTCTTTCTTCTCCTTGAGGATGGGTATTTAGCCCCCGATTATACCCCATCCCGATGGAATTGCGGAAAGATGGCGGAGAAAGCCGAAGGTTCAATCTGACATGGTGGCTGCATCAAGCCCGCTCAATCCCGCCCGGCCTTGCGCAAGGCCAGCAGGGAGAGGAATTCGAACGCGAGATTGGCCGCCAGAATGGCCGTGATGTGGCCATGATCGTAGGGCGGGCTCACTTCCACCAGATCGAAGCCTACGATGTTCAATCCCCGCAGGCCCCGCACCAGTTGCAGCATCTGAAAGCTGGAAAAGCCTCCCACCTCGGGCGTGCCCGTGCCGGGCGCGAAGGCCGGGTCCACCGCGTCGATATCCAGAGACACGTACACGGGCCGCTGCCCTACCACCCCTCGCATCCTCTCGATGATTCCGGGGACGCCCATGGCCAACGCCTGCTCGATGGGGATCACGGTGACCCCTCTTTCCAGGGGATAGGCGATGTCGGCGGACTCGGAGAGGGGCCCGCGGATGCCCACCTGCACGGTGGCCGCGGGATCGATGAGGGACTCCTCGACCGCGCGGCGGAAGGGCGTGCCGTGGCTGTAAGGCTGCCCCTCAAACTCCTCATCCCACATATCGGGATGGGCATCGAAATGGATCAGCGCCAGGTCGGGGAAACGGGCGGCGTGGGCGCGCAGCAAGGGCAGACTGATGGAGTGATCGCCGCCCAACGCCACCACCTGCACGCCCGTATCCAGGATCTCCGCCACCTCCTCCGTGATATGGGCCATGGTCGCCCGGATGTCCACCGGGATCACGCTGACATCCCCATAATCCACGATGGAGAGAGCTTGCGCGGGCGTCACATCCAGCACCCGGTTGTAGCCCCAAAGCATGGTCGAGGCCTCGCGGATGCTTCGGGGCCCGAATCGGGCGCCGCTGCGGAACGACGCGCCGCTGTCGAAAGGGACGCCCACAATGGCCGCGTCCACGCCCTCCAACGCGCGGCTGGCGGGCAGACGCATGAAGGTGGTGATGCCATGAAAAGGCTCGAGATCCGCACCAAAGGCGGGGTTGGCGGTTGGCATGACAAATCGCTCCTTCTTGGTTCAGGCTTGTTCGGGCCAGGGGAAATCATACCACACCTCGCGACGGAACGCTGAGAGTAATGAAAATGCGCACCGGCCAAAGCAGCGCGAGAAGCCAATTCCGTGATGCGTAACGCGTGATGCGTAACGATCTCACGGATTACGCATCACGCATCACGTCCGTGGCAGACTCACCCAACACGGGCTTCGAGTTATTTTTGCCAACGAACGCAACGCTATTTTCGAAACAGTATGACGCACCACGTCAAAAGGATCGTGCGCCGCGTCATAGATTTGTCAGTTTGCTCACTTTGTGGTAAAAGTAAGAAAACTATGATGCACAGCGTCATGAGTGAAGGATAAAAGATCAAAGATTGAAGATTAAAGGTGCGCTTCCCCCAAAAAAACTTTAGTCTTCAGTCATTCATCTCCAGTCTTCATCCAAACGACAACAAAATACATTATCATTTCATCACAGTAACCGCTTTTCACTCACCCAAAGGAGACGCGTCATGCCCCGAATCATTCGCCGAGCGGCTGTCATCGGCGCTGGCACCATGGGCGCCGCCATTGCCGCTCACCTGGCCAACGCCGGCATCCCCACTTATCTGCTGGACATCGTTCCCAGGGAGCTGACTCCCAAAGAGAAGGCCAAGGGCCTGACTCTCGACAGCCCCGAAGTGCGCAATCGCATCGTGCGCGAGGGGTTCGAGCGGGCGAAGAAGGCCAAGCCCGCGAATTTCTTCAACGAAGACGCGACGAAACTCATCACGCTGGGGAATCTGGAAGACAATTTCGATTGGGTTGGCGAAGCGGATTGGATCATTGAAGCCATCGTGGAGCGGCTGGACATCAAACAAAGCCTCATGGCCCGCATCGACGACGTGCGCAAGCCCGACGCCATCGTCAGCTCGAACACCTCGGGCCTGCCCATCCACAAGATCGCGGAGGGCCGCAGCGAGGGCTTCCGCCAGCATTTCCTGGGCACGCACTTCTTCAATCCCCCACGCTACATGAAGCTGCTGGAAGTCATCCCCACGCCCGACACCGACCCCAAGGTGCTGGAGGATATCACCTGGATCGGGGAGGAGGTGTTGGGAAAGGGTATCGTCATCTGCAACGACACGCCCAACTTCATCGGCAACCGCCTGGCCTTCATCAGCTTCGCCTACGTCATCGAATACGCCCTGGCCAACGGCTACACCGTGGCCGAGGTGGATTACCTGACCGGGCCGCTGATCGGTCGCCCCAAGACGGGCACCTTCCGCCTGTCGGACCTGGTGGGCATCGACGTCATGTTCCACATCGCCAAAAATCTCTACGACCTCATCCCCCACGACCCCGAGCGGGAGATACTCAAGGCTCCCCGCTTCAGCAAGCTGCTGGAGGTCATGGTGGAGCGAGGCTGGCTGGGGAACAAGACGGGCGTCGGGTTCTCCAAGAAGGTCATCGGCGAGGGCGGCAAGAAGGAATACTGGCAGCTCAATCTGGAGACTCTGGAGCATGAGCCGCCGCAAAAGGCCCGCTTCGAGAGCCTGAAAGAGATCCGCAAGCTACCCTTGGAACAGCGTCTGCCCGAGCTGGTCAAGCTGGATGACCGGGCGGGCAGGTTCGTGTGGTATGCGCTGGCCCGCACCATGAGCTACGCCGCGGCCATCATGCCCGAGGTCACCTCCGACGTCATGGCCGTGGACAACGCTATGAAATGGGGCTTCGCCTGGGAGATCGGGCCTTTCGAGACCTGGGACATCCTGGGCGTGAGGGAAACGGTCGAGCGCATGGAGGCGGACGGCATCCCCGTGGCCGATTGGGTCAAGGAGTTGCTGGACCAGGGCGGCGAGAGCTTCTACCGGGTACAGAACGGCAAGAAGCAGCGCTGGGTCATCGACCAGGGTTATGTGGACATTGTCACCAACCCCAAACTCATCGTGCTGGATGAGCTGAAGAAAGAAGAGAACCGGGTCATCACCACGAACCCGAGCGCCTCGCTCATCGACCTGGGCGACGGCGTGCTCCTGCTGGAGTTCCACGCCAAGACGCCCACGGGCCGGGTGATGAACATGCTGGACACCGACGTGTTCGATATGGTGCAGCAGGCTCTGGCCCGACTGGACACGGACTTCGACGGCCTGGTCATCGGCAATCAGGGCGAGTTCTTCTCGGCCGGAGCCAATGTCTTCCTCATCGCGGTCAACGCCCAACAAGGCAACTGGGACACCCTGGACGAGCTCAGCCGCTATCTGCAGAACATGCGCCAGGTCTTCACCAGCCATCCCAAGCCCATCGTGGCCGCGCCCTTCAACGTCACCCTGGGCGGCGGCACGGAGATCTCCATGGCCGCGGATCGCATCGTGGCCGCAGCCGAGACCTACATGGGCCTGCCCGAGGTGGGCGTGGGCATCATCCCCGCGGGCGGCGGCACCAAGGAGATGGTGCGTCGGGTCATCTCCCCGGCTGCGAAGGTCGAGCATCCAGGCATACAGAAATATGTAGAGAAAGCAGCTCTGACCATCGCCACTGCGCAGATCTCCACCAGCGCGGCCGAGGCCCGCGACATTGGATTCCTCGATAAATGCGACCGCATCGTTATGAACAAAGACTTCCTCATCGCTGAAGCCAAGAACGAGGTTCTGGCCATGCTCAACCAAGGCTACCGCCCCATCTTCGAGGCCAAGAACTGCTACGCCACGGGCCGGGATATGTACGCGGCGCTGGAGGTCTTCATCGAGATGCAGAAGGAAGCGGGCTACATCAGCGAGCACGACGCCAAGATCGCCCGCAAGCTGGCCTTCGTGGTCACCGGCGGCGATCTCTCCCGCCCGCAGTGGGTGGACGAGCAGTATATCCTCGATCTGGAGCGGGAAGCCTTCCTCTCCCTGGCTGGCGAGCCTCTGAGCCAGGCCCGCATGTGGCACATGTTGCAGACGGGCAAACCGCTGCGCAACTGATCCGGACCGGTCGAGAAAGTTGGCCGCATAAATACAACCTCGTAATTCGTAATGCGTCAGCAGCCTCATTTTACGAATTACGCATCACGCATCATCACATGATCCCCATCCTGTTGAGATAGCGCTTCCTTCCAATCCAAGGAGTTTTCGATATGCCAAACGAAGCTGTAATCGTCTCCGCCGTGCGCACGCCCGTGGGCAAGGCCCCGCGCGGCACGCTGCGCAACACCCATCCCGTCACCCTGGGCAAAGTCGTCCTGCAAGAACTGATCAACCGCACGCCCGGCGTCACCCCCGAGATGGTGAGCGACGTCATTATCGGCTGCGCCTTCCCCGAAGGCAAGCAGGGCATGAACCTGGGCCGCATCGTCATCCACGCCGCTGGCTGGCCCAATACCGTCACCGGCATGACCGTCAACCGCTTCTGCTCCTCGGGCCTGCAAACCATCGCCCTGGCCGCGCAGCGCATCCAGGCCGGATACGATGAGATTATCGTGGCCGGGGGCATCGAGAGCATGAGCTCCGTGCCTATGGGCGGCCTCGTGTTCGAAGCCTATCCCGAACTGGCTGCCAATCATCCCGGCGTCTACATGGGCATGGGCCTCACCGCGGAGAATGTGGCCGAGCAATTCAACATCAGCCGGGAAGACCAGGACGCGTTCGCCCTGCGCTCCCATCAGCGGGCCGCGGCCGCTATCAAAGAAGGCAAATTCGAGGCCGAGACCGTACCTGTGCCCGTCAAGGAGAAATGGGTGGATGAGTACGGTGAAGTCCATGAGGCGGAGAAGCTCTTCACCGTGGATGAGGGCGTGCGCTTCGATACGAGCATGAAGGCCCTGGCCCGGCTCAAGCCTGTGTTCAAGGTCAATGGCACGGTCACCGCGGGCAACAGCAGCCAGACCAGCGACGGCGCGGCCGCGGTGCTGGTTATGTCTCGAAAGCGAGCGGAAGCGCTGGGATTGCAGCCCATCGCCCGTTTCGTGGGCTTCGCGGTGGGCGGCGTCGACCCCGAGGTCATGGGCATCGGTCCTATCGTCGCCATCCCCAAGGTGCTAGAGTTGACGGGCCTGAGCCTGAACGACATCGACCTCATCGAGCTGAACGAAGCCTTCGCCTCCCAGAGCCTGGCCGTCATCCGCACCCTGGGCCTGAACGAGGAGATCACCAACGTCAACGGCGGCGCCATCGCCCTGGGCCACCCCCTGGGCGCGACGGGCGCCAAGCTCACCACGCAGCTCCTCTACGAGATGGGCCGCCGCGGCGGCCGCTATGGCATGGTCACCATGTGCATCGGCGGCGGCATGGGCGCGGCGGGCATCCTGGAAAATTATCAATAGCTAATGGTCAATTGCTAATTGTCAATGAATTGCTACTTGTCAACGGAAGGAGACCGCCACGGCGAAAGGTGACGATCTTGAACAGCGATTGATCGACTTTGCAGTCGCGATCATTCTTCTCTGCGATAAATTGCCCAATACGCTGGCGGGAAGACATGTTGCAGGCCAGTTACTCCGCAGCGGCACATCGCCAGCTCCCAATTACGCCGAAGCCCGTGGTGCTGAGAGCCGACGCGATTTCACGCACAAGTTGGCGATCTGCCACAAAGAAATGAACGAATCGCAGATTTGGTTGAAAATCATCAAACAAAGCCAGATGCTATCCGCCGAGGAAGTCGATCCCGTGTTGCAGGAAAGCATCGAACTCAGCCGCATCCTCAACGCCAGCATCCAAACCGCAAAGCGCAAAAGGTGAATTAGCAATTAGCCATTGACAATTAGCTATTAGCAATTTCTGGAGGTTTCCATGTACACCTTCGACCTCACCGACGAACAGCGCATGCTCACCGACATGGTGCGGCGATACTCGGAGCGCACCCTGCGGCAGGTCTACCGCGAGGCTGAGGAGGCCCGCGAGATGCCGCGCGAGGTCATCGAACAGGGCTGGGAGCTGGGCCTATTGCCCGCGTCCCTGCCCGAGGACTACGGCGGCTTCGGCGAGTATTCGGCGCTGAACGGCGCGCTCATCGCCGAGGAGCTGGGCTATGGCGACATGGCCGCGGGCCTGGAGCTCCTGTCCCCCAACCTGGTGGCCACGCCCATCTACCTCTGCGGCACGGAGGCGCAAAAGCAGGCCTACCTGCCCATGTTCACCGACGTGGACATCCCCAAGGTGGCCTCCGCCTTCCTGGAGCCCGTTATCCTCTTCGATCCCTACCATCTTCGGGCCACGGCCCGCCGCGAGGGGGATGCATACGTCCTCGATGGCGAGAAGGCCATGGTCATCAACGCGCCCGAGGCCGAGCTGTTCCTCATCTACGCCCACGACGAGGAGGCCGACAGCGCGCAGGCTTTCCTGGTGAACGCCCCGGCGGAAGGGCTCAGCATCGGCGAGCGGGAGAAGTGGATGGGCTTCAACGCGCTCAAAACCTACCGCCTGACCCTGGAAGGCGTGCGGGTCCCCGCGGAAAACCGCCTGGGCGGAGAAGCGGGCATCGATATCCAGCGCATCCTCAACAGCAGCCGCATCGCGCTCAGCGCCCTGGGCGTGGGCCTGGCCAAAGCGGCCTACGAATACGCCCGCGACTACGCCAAGGAGCGGGTCGCCTTCGGCGAGCCCATCGCCCACCGCCAGGCCATCGCCTTCATGCTAGCCGAGATGGCCATCGACATCGACGCCACCCGGCTCATGGTGTGGGAGGCGGCCTGGAAGCTGGACAAGGGCCTGAACGCCACCCACGACGCCCATCTCGCCGCCCGCTATGCTGCGGACGTGGCCCTCAAGGTCACCGATGGCGCGGTGCAGACCCTGGGCGGGCATGGCTACATTCGCGAGCATCCCGTAGAGCTGTGGTTGCGCAACGCCCGCAGTCTGGCCACGCTGTTAGGCGCTGTGATGATTTGAAGAAATAAAAAGATTAAAGACTCAAGATTAAGCGACGCCGCCTCCCCCTTAGTCTTTAATCTTCAGTCTTTTCCTGCAAAGGAGGCCCCCATGCCCATCGATTTCGAAGTCCCGGAAGAGATCAAAAACCAGAGCAACCTGACCAAGATGGTTGCGGAACAGGTGATGCGCAAGTACTCGCGCTATTACGACGAGCACGAACACGAGCGCCCCTGGGAATATATCAACTTCATCTGGCCCTTCATGAAATCCATGGAAGCGGCCAACCTCAAGCGATCCCTGCGCCACTCCCACAATGGTCATAATGGAAATGGCAAGAGCGGCGACAACGGCAAGAAGAAGCCGAGCGCGTTCCAGGTGGGCATGATCCATCTCATCGAGAACCTCTCCTGGGGCGACGCGGGCATCTACCTGTGCACGCCCAGCAGCGGCCTGGCGGGCGCGGCCATCCAGGCCGTGGGCACGCCCGACCAGAAGGAGCGCTTCCTGGATCGGTTTACACATGGCGATCCCAAATGGGGAGCGATGGCCATGACCGAACCTCACGCTGGCTCCGACACCAGCGCCATTCGCACCCGCGCCCGTCTGGACCCCGAGACCAACGAATGGGTGCTCAACGGCGAGAAAATCTTCGTCACCAACGGCAAGCTGGCGCTGGAGGAGAGCGACGGCATCCTCGTGGTGTGGGCGACCCTGGACCCCAGTCTGGGCCGAGCGGGGATGCGCCCCTTTGTGGTGGAGGCGGACGCGCCCGGCGTCACCATCACCAAGCAAGAGCACAAGCTGGGCATCCGGGCCAGCGACACCGTTTCCATCGTCTTCGAGGACGCCCGCATCCCCTACGACAACATCCTGGGCGATCCCGAGCTGAAGAAGCCCGAAGCGAAAACCACCAAGGGCTTCAAGGGCGCCATGAAGACCTTCGATTCCAGCCGGCCGTGGGTGGCGGCCAGCGCCCTGGGCATCGCCCGAGCCGCGCTGGAATTCACCCGCGACAAGCTGGCCGAAGAAGGCATCACCGTGCCCGAGGCCGCGCCCTACCACCAGCTCTCCGCCATCCAGCGGGACCTGTTGCAGATGGAAGCGGACCTGAAGGCCGCCTGGCTCCTCACCATCCGCTCGGCCGCGCTGATGGATGCGGGCCAGCCCAACAGCCTGGAAGCCAGCATGGCCAAGGTCAAGGCGGGCAAGGTGGTCACCAGCATCACCCAGAAATGCGTGGAGCTGCTGGGGCCGCTGGGATACAGCCGGGAGTATCTGGTGGAGAAATGGATGCGCGACGCCAAGATCAACGACATCTTCGAAGGCACGGGCCAGATCAACACCCTCATCGTCGCCCGCCGCATTCTGGGCTACACGCGACGCGAGCTGAAATAGCACGCGCCACGAGCAACAGCTAGCCGACACGAATGAAAACGCCTCGCGGCCAGGGCGGAGCGGGAAACCAGTCACATGATGCGTAATGCGTAACGACTCCACGTTTCACGTTTTCCCGCATCACGCCCCATTCAAGAACCACAACACCTCATCCATTATCACCTTACTTCACCCAAAAAGGAGTTTCTATCCATGTCCGACATCGACGCCAAGATTCGCAAACTCATGGCCGCCATGCCCGAGGCCTTCAACCCCGACAAAGCCGCTGGCGTGGACGCCACCATCGTCTACAACCTCACCGGCGAGGGGGGCAGCGTCTGGACTTCCCGCATCGCGGACGGCAAATGCACCGTGGAAGAAGGCCAGACCGAAGACAACCCCACCCTCACCATCACCATGGACGCCAATGACTACGTGGAGATGATGGCGGGCCGTCTGGATGGCATGCAGGCATTTATGACCGGCAAGATCAAGGTCTCTGGCGACATCATGCTGGCCAGCCGCCTGATGACTTTCTTCAGTTGAACGGCGGATCGCCGATACCGATGAAAACGCCTCGCGGGCCGTGAAACGTAATGCGTGCCGCGTTAAGAGCCTCACGTTTCACGTTTTCACGCATCACGTCTGTCGCAGTCTCGCCCAACGGGGGCTTCGAGTCATTTTGGCAAGCCAACACAACGCTATTTCGGAACAGCCGGCGCGGCAAAGCCCGTCGGCTTTTTCGCGTCCAACGCGGGTGCATCCCAAATTATTGGCAGACATTTGCCGAGTAAACTCGGGCTCTTTAGGCGCAAGCCCCCTCCTTTGCTTCCTCCCCCGCTTCGAGACGGCGGGGGAGGAGATAAGGAAGGAGGATTCGATAGCGCCGGTGGTCACCCTTCGGCGAGATTTGTTGGCATGATTCTGGACGGCGTAGGCCGTCCACTGGCCACAGGCCTGAAGAGTTCGACTTCAGTCGGCTGGATGACGCCAAATTCCTGGGACGCACCCCCATCGCCCAAGGCGTTTGCAATTTAGCTAATCTCTCGCATATACTTACCCTCAGCGTCCCCCGTAACCTTTTCCATCCCTTTCCGTCTTACTCTTTACAGATCGCTTTTCGTTTTAAGGGTGTGCGAGGCGTCGCCATAATGTCAGGACGGGCATTCAGGCGCTTCCACAACAATCACTTTCTGGAGGTAACCATGGCATCCTTCCCCCGTCACCGACGCGCCTTCTGGGTTTTGCCAATTCTGGCGATCCTGTTCATTGGTCTCAGCATCCAGGTATTCGCGGATACCGGGAGCGCTCCCCCTGATCCCACCGCTAAATTCGGCACGGCCGCCAATCCCGACAAACCCCACGCCGCCGACCATATCCTGGTGCGTCTGGCGCCCGGCGCCGCGCCTGACGCTGATTTCTCCCCGGTTTTCGGGCGCTGGCATCGCGCCCCCGTGCAGCCGGGCGAAACCGCTCAACAAGCCCTTTATCGTCTGGCCGCGCTGCCCCAGGTCGAAAAAGTCGAACTTGACTATATCATCCAGCTCGGCCCCGCGCCCGCCAACAAAGCCTCTGATCGGATGCGCGAACTGGCCTGGGGCTATGAACCCAACGACGAATACTTCCCCGACCAGTGGAATTTCTACGACGTTCTCGCGCCCGAAGCCTGGAAACGCGGCTGGGACGGCGCTGGCGTTACCGTGGCCGTCCTGGACACCGGCGTCTGGCCCGGGCCCGACCTCGATTGCCGCACCTTTGTCGACGCCGTCAAAATCATCAGCGGCACCGTCACCACGGGCATGGGCGCGGTGCGGGACGACAATGGCCACGGCACCCACGTCACCGGCACCATCGCCGAATGCACCGACAACGGCTTCCGCGACGCGGGCCTGGCCTACAACGCCACCATTATGCCCATCAAAGCGCTGGACCAGGATGGTTGGGGATATTGGAGCGATATCGCCCAGGGCATCGACTGGGCCAGCTCTCATGGCGCGGACATCCTCAACATGTCGTTGGGCGCCCAATGCGATGCAGGCTTTCCTGATTGCTCCGTTGACATCATCAACGACGCCATTGACGACGCCACAGATGCGGGCGTGCTCATCATCGCTTCCGCAGGCAACGACAGCAGCAATTACGTCGAATTCCCCGCCAACCACCCCGACGTTCTCGCCGTGGGCGCCGCCGATATCATGCTTGACCCCGCGCCCTACACCAACTACGGCCCCGACCTCTTCATCACAGCCCCGGGCGGCAACGTCTTGGAAGACCTCAACAGCGACCTGCTCCCTGACGGCATCGAACAGGAAACCCGATTGCCAGGCGACTTCGACTGGTATTCCTGGTTCTTCGACGGCACCTCGATGGCGGCGCCTCACGTCTCAGGTGCCGCAGCTATGCTCATATCAGCCTTCCCCGACGCCAGCGCCGCCGACATTCGCGACGCCCTCATGAACAGCGTTATGGATCGGGGCGCGCCCGGAAAGGATGACGATTTCGGATACGGCTTCCTACAGATCGACGACGCCTTCTGCCAGCTTTCCGGCTCCGAATGCACCGACATCCTCCTCAATGGCGACTTCGAAGGGACCGATGGCTGGCAATTCGACAGCTCGAAAGGCGTTCCCGAACCCGCTTACAGCATCGATCAGGCCGTTACGGGCGAGCAATCCATGTATTTCGGCATGAACCCACCCGTCCTCACCCTAGGCAAAGGCCAAGTCGACCCAGACGCTGGCATCCTCTCTCCCGATGCTGGCTATCACCATCGCATCTACCAGGACATTCAGGTGCCTGCGGACGTGGACGACGTGTTCGTCGACTTCTGGTACATGCCCTGCACCGAGGACACCTCCATCGACCGGGACTGGCAGCGGTTCTGGGTCTACGATCCCAACGATCCCAACAACGAAAACCTGCGCAAAACCTACATGCAGGTGCTCGAAAACGACTGTGTGTGGAAACACCTCACCTTCAAGATCAACAAGAACTACAAGGGGCGCACCTTACGCCTCAACTTCTCGGTGCACAACAACAGCAAAACGGCCTCCCCCACCTGGATGTATCTCGATCGCGTGCGACTGATCACCTACACCTATCAGCCCACCCCCACCCCTACCG
>JALXCB010000083.1 GCA_026991225.1 Anaerolineae bacterium
GATGTTTTCTGTGGTTGGTGCCATACTCTTCATAAGCTCTGCTCCTTTGTGGCGTCTTTTTCACCTATTTGATGCATAACGGGAGCAGAGCGTTTTCATTTTTATCAAGTTATGGGTAATCACCGCCATCGTCTGTCTTGAAAATGACGTTGGCGTTGGTTTGCAAAAATGACTTGGAGCCTCCGTTGGGCGAGTCTGCCACGAACGTAAAACGTGAAACGTCATGTCCTTACGCATCACGTTTCACTCGTCACGTCATCGGCTTCCCGCACCCATGCGGCCTTCCGGGATGAAAACGGAATGCCACCTATCTGTCGAAGGTCAGATCCAGAATCTTCCAGGGATAGACGTTGATGATCTCGGTCTGGGCGTAGAGGGAGCGGGTCACCTCGGTCTGGCGATAGACGTGCTGGTGGCCGTGGATGAGATAGCGGGGCTTGAACCAGCGCATGAAGGCCAGAAACGCCTTGAATCCGATATGCGGGCGGTCGGCTGCGTCGTGGATGCCGAAAGGCGGGGAATGGGTGACCAGGATATCGAGATGGCGACCGTAGAGGAGACGGTTCGTGACCAGACGCGGGGCCATCTTCAAGATGATGCTCCACATTTCGGCCTGAGTGTACTGGTATCTGGGATTGCGGTTGTAGCGGTGCGACCCCTCCAGGCCCATCAGAATCAGACCGTGGGCGTAGATAAGACGGGCGTGCAGGTTCGTTCCGCCTGGCGGTTCATGGACGACTTGTCGATTGGAACGATGCTCGGGCCGATCGTGGTTGCCGTGGACGTAGTAAAGCGGCTTGTTGAGCATCGAGACGATGTATTCGAGATAGTAGTAGGGCAGGTCCCCACACCCCAGAATGAAATCCACATCCCCAACGACTTTCGTAATCGTCGGGCCATACAGCCGGGGCTCGACCTTGTCGCTGACGGCCAGCACGCGGTAGCGCGGCGCGGGAATGTGCGTTCGGTAGGTCAAATCGGATTTTAATTCAGAGAGATGACGCCTTCGGGCCCATAGCCATCGAACAGGTTGTTGGCGGGCGATTCGATGGTATCGTTGATCCAGTCCATCAGGTCGATCTCGCTGACGAGATGCTGGATCTCCCGCCGGAAGAGTTCGGGCAGGGTGGGAATGTTCAGCAGGGCCTGTTTCTGCTGATTGTTGATCTGCAGCACGGAGGCGGTGATATAGGCCAGTTGTTCGGGCGTCTCGGGGAGGTCGGGAAGCTGAAAGTCGTAGCCAGAGGCCTCGGTCAGCGCATCCAGATAGGATTCCAGCATCTCCCCCACCGCGTCGGTGAGGAGAAAGGCTTCTTCGCTGTCGGTTTGCGTCAGGGGGAAGCTGTTGATTTCGGCCTGCAGGAAGGAGAGGTTTTCGTAAAAATGCTGCACCTGGAAGCGCTCGCCACCGTAGATCTGGATATGATAGGTGTCGTCAGACTGGCGGGCGACCTGGAAGATATGGGCCATGACGCCCACGCGATGGGGCAGGGGCCGCGGGTCCCGCCGCGTGGGCGGACGGTTCAGCACGATGCCAAAGGGCGATCCCGTGTGGATGCACATCTGCAGGAGGTCCTTGTAGCGCGGCTCGAAGATGTGCAGCATTTTGACCTGGCCCGGGAAGAAGACCATGGAGAGGGGGAAGATGGGAATCAGATTGGTGCGATGATAGTCGTTCACGATGTCTCGAGTTGTGGGAGGGATGAGGCGGGCTTCATGACTTCCCGCAAGAGGATGGTGGCGTACGCGCCTTTGGGCAGATAAAAGGTTAGACGCAATCCCAGGGGGTGAGGTTTCACCTCGATGGGTTGGAGGAAAATGCGTCCGATGCGGCGGTTGCCATCGGTGCGGTGTTTACGCCACTGTTCGGGCGTGACCGGGGAACGGGCCAGGATTTCCGATTCCAGGGCCAGGGCGTCAGCCTGAGGCTGCCTCATTTTATACCCAAACAGCGGTCCTGTAAAGGTTATCTCCCGCCGGTCGAAGCGGGCCTGATCCTCGGCCACATCCTCCACCACGAACATGCCTCCTGTGTCGGTCTTCTTGGCCAGGTCTCCCAACAATATCCTGTCGAACAGGCTCCGTTCCATGCGCAGGGCCAGATAGTCGTTGAAGAGTTGCGATTGGTAAGCGGAGATGAGCAGGCGGGTCAGCCATTTCTGCCGCGGGCGGCGTTTCTTGCCCGTGAGAATGGCCAGACCTTGATCCGCATTGTCGCCATACTGCCCGAAGCGTTGTTCGCCAAAGAAATTGGGCAGTCCGCGCGCTTCCAGCGCCCGGGCGACGGCCTGGGCCCGGGCCAGCGCATCCGCCGCCTGGGGGTGGAGGATGGTGGTGGTGAAGCGGTTGCCCAGCAGATGGCCGGGCCGCAGCTTGCGATTGTGGGGGATGGCCCATTCGAATTCGTAGCCAAGGCTGCGGATGGCCTCCTCCGCCCGCTCTGGACTGACGCCCGGCAGGGAGAAGACCTGTGTCACCCGGGCGTGTTTATCCTTCAATCCGGCGTAGCCGATGCCTTCCGGACGGATGCCCAACGCCCGGGCCAGGTTTTTCACCACCTCGCGCGTGGTCTGGCCCTCGCGGGTGAAGCGCACGAAGAGGTGTTCGCCATCGCCCGTGGGCTCGTATAGAGGGACCTCCTCCACGATGAAGTGATCCGGCTCGGCTTTGATCTCGCCCCCCACGCCGGGCAGGTCGGGTGTGATGTAGGGAAGTTGTGTTGTCATTGCGGAAACACCAGCAGTCCCATCTGACGGAAATGATGATCGAATGCGAAGGCCTGATGCACGTCCAGTTGTCGGGCCAAAGCCAGAGACGCGCAATCGGTGTAACTCCAGCCTTTGTCTGTATACCGACTGAACAAATGCCAGGTCGCCATCTCCTCCCGCTGTCCGAAGATGACTATCTCGATATGGCGGCTGTTGCGCAGGCGAATGCCCAGTTGCAGCGCCACCGACACGCCCAGACGCGTTTTCACCAAGGTCATGGTCTCATCGAAGACGTGGTTCGAAAGTAGAAAGACGCCCCGTTTGCCAAAGCTGCGCAGAAATTTCGCTGCCAGAAAATGGTTGGGATCGCGACGGTCGACCACAGCGTAAAGGGCGCTGGTGTCAATAATCATCCGTTCGTTCATCGGCGAGTTTCACGTCGGCATAGGTGGGGATGGTGTAGATGGCCTGATCGAGATTCTCGCTGGTGATCCCGTCATCCGGGCCTTCGGCCAGGCCGATGATGCCCCATAGCGGATCGTCGTTCAGGGTTTGCGTTTGGCGCGCTTCGATGGCCTGGCTGAGAAGCTCGCGCAGCAGGGCGGACATGCTCACCCCCTCTCGTTTCGCTTCCTCGGCCAGCCATTCATGCTGCCAATCTTCCAGAATCATTTGTACGCGTTTCATGTCGCTTCTTCCTTGCTAAGTGGATATGTGTAATAATCATACACAGCACTTTGAGTCTTGTCAAGTGCGCGGGCTTTGCCCCCACACCTGGCGCTGAAGCGCCGGGCTACAAAACAACGCCGGGTGAACCCGGCTTTTGGCACGCTCCAGCCTGAAAACCCCCTTAAGGGGGCGTCGCTTCTAGTCCGGAGTTCACCTCCGGGGCGCCTGGCGCAACGCGTCAATAATTTGGGACATACCCCAATGTGCAAGTTTCCGCGGCCGCCCTGAGCTGAAGCGATACGGTTGGCTTACTTCGGTGCGTCGAGGATGCCCCCTCCCCGACCCTCCCCCGTAGGTCGCCTACGCGCCTCTGCGGGGGAGGGAGGTCTTTCTTCCCATTTTTCCTGGTTTTTGGCCCTGATTTCGGATACAGCGTTGTCCTGGAGGCGGAAAATCAGGGCCTGAGACCACGCTCTGAAGAGGATGGCCTCCCCCCGAGCGCAGTTCGGGGGGAGGTTGGAATATGATTGGGTGCGTAAAACCCGTAGACCAGGAAAGCAGAAAACCTGGTACCTTCGCGCACACTCCCGGTCTACCGGTCCACCGGTCTTCCGGTTTTCTGGCTTACAGGTTTCCTGTTCAGATTTCGGACGCGAAAAAGGCCGCCTCTCGCGAAGCGGCCCGATTTTCATTTTGTGCGTGATGCGATGGCGGGGAGATCAGGCTTCGACTTCTTCAGCCGCCCCTTCCGTCATCTCCTCGGCCTCGGCTTCTTCGACCTTCTCTTCGACGATCTCATCCATCAGCGCCTGAGTCGCCGCTTCCTGGACTTCTTCCACGACCTCTTCCGTAGCCATTTCCGCGGCGATCTCTTCAGCAACCTCACTGCTCACGGCCTCGCCGATGGTGGCTGCTTCCGCCTCGTCGTCAGGCGCCCAATCGATCTCAGCGTATTCCTCTTCGGGCACGCGTTTCAGGCTGAGGCCCATGCGCCGTTTCTCAGGCTCGATCTTGATGATGCGGAGGGTGACGCGTTGTCCTTCCTTCACCACTTCTTTGGGATGCGCAATGCGGTGGTCGGAAAGCTCGCTGATGTGGATGAGCCCCTCGATGGTGTCATCGATGCGGGCGAATGCGCCGAAGCTGGTGAGCCGGGTGATGACGCCTTCCACGAGCTGGCCAATGGCGTAGTTCTCGTGGATCACGCTCCAGGGCTCGGGCTGAAGCTGGCGCAGACTAAGCCCGATGCGCCGTCGCTCCCGATCCACGCTGATGATCTTGACCTCGACCTCGTCGCCAATGCTAACCACTTCGGCGGGGTTCTGGACGCGTCGCCAGGAGAGTTCGGTGAGATGGATGAGGCCGTCCGCGCCGCCCAGATCCACGAACGCGCCGAAGGGGGCCATGCTGCTGATGACGCCCTTGCGCACTTCGCCCACCTGAAGCTCGTTGAGCAGCTTCTCCTTCTGCATGCGGCGATACTCGCGCATGGCCTGCCGTTCCGACAGGATGAGGCGGTTGCGGCTGCGGTCCATCTCGATGACCTTGAGCATGAGCTTCTTGCCCACCAGGTCCTTGAACCGATCATCGCTGTTCTCTTGCTTCTTGCCTTCGTCGCTGACAAGCTGGGACGCGGGCACGAAGCCCCGGGCCTTGCCCAGGTAAACGATGACCCCGCCGCGATTATAGCCGCTGACCTCGCCCTCGAACACTTCCTGAGATTCCAGCAGCTCTTGTGCGCGCTGCCAGTCGTATTCGGCCAGGGCGCGTGAAAGGGAAAGGATGGCGTTGCCCTCGCGGCTGGTAGGACGCACCACCTGCACGAAGATTTTTTCCCCGGGCTTGAGATTCTGGCGAATCTCCTCATCCACGCGGTCCAAATCTCGGGAGGGGATCACGCCCTCGGACTTGGCGTTGATATCCACCAACACCTCACCATTGTCGGAAATGCCGACAATGACGCCTTCGATGATTTCCCCGACTTCCAACTCCCGCAGATCATAAGCGGAATCCTGCAGCAGTTGTTCCATAGGATGGACTTCCTGCTGGGGCTCGGATTCAGGCTCTTCTTCGGTTGCCTCGACGGTTGCTTGGGGTTCTGCCAGGATGGATTCAGTGGGGATGGTTTCCGGAGTCACCTCCTCAGCAGATGATTCGGAAATAGGGTTTAGGTTGTTCATTTGGATGAAGCCTTCTCCTCCAGGATAAATGATGCGGCAAGTATACCCCATGCCCTGAAAATGCGCAAAAATGATCGTGCGTAAAATGAAAAGGAGATTAAATTTTCCCCTCTGGATCGGGAGGATTTTGCCCGAAAGCGAGAGGAGATGCGATAATAGCGTCACAGGAATCCAATCATGCGCGCTATCTACGTCGATAAAGACATTCCCCGCATGTTGCTGGTGAAGGCGCTGAAGCCCGTCTGGCCCGGCGTCGTCTATTCGCGGCTGTCGTCCGCCCGCTTCGCGGACGTGGGCGAACCCGACCTGCCCGGACCCCGCTGGGTGCGGGTCAGCAATCGCATGTGCGGCATCTGCGGCAGCGATCTGGCTCTGTTGCAAGTGGAGGCCGATCCCAAGATCGCGCCCGCGGCGCTGCCCGGCAACCAGCGATTTTATCTGGGCCACGAAGTCGTCAGCGTTGTCACCGAAGTGGGGCCGGGCGTCACCCGGTTCCAGGTGGGCGACCGGGTGATCATGGATGGCCGGTTTCAGGGCGCGAACTGCCTTAGCCAGGAGATCGTTCCCCCCTGTCGTCACTGCGAAGAGGGAAATTATCAGCTTTGCGAGAACGCGTCGGCCGGCGTCGGCCCGCGCGGCGTGGGTGGCGGTTGGGGCGATGGCTACACTGCGCACGAGACTGAACTCTATCCCGTCCCGCCCGATCTCAGTGACGAGCAGGCCATGATGGTCGAGCCGCTGGCTGTGGGCGTGCGCGCAGTGCTGCGCCGTCCGCCCGAACCGGAGGGCAAGGTCCTCGTTCTGGGCGCGGGCATCATCGGTTTGACGGTGGTGCAGGGGGTGCGGGCCCTGGCCCCCGACGCCCATATCTCGGTCATCGCCCGCTATCCCCACCAGGCGGAGATGGCCACTCGATTGGGGGCGGATCGCATCATCGGACGGAATGAAGACCCCTATGAAGCCGCCGCAGCCATCACCGGAGCGAAACTCTATGAAGGCATGTTCGGGAACAGGATGCTGCTGGGCGGCTTCGACGTCATCTACGATTGCGTGGGGTCAGCCAAGACGACGACCGACAGCCTGCGCATGGCCCGGGCCGGAGGCGCGGTGGTCATGGTGGGCATCAAATTCGCGCCCATGAAGGTCGATCTCACTCCAGTCTGGTATCAGGAAGTGGACCTGGTGGGCACGTATGCTCACGGCATGGAAATTTGGGAAGGTCGGCCCGTCCACACCTACGATCTCACCATCGACCTGCTGCGCCAGGGCAAGCTGGAGGCCGAAGCCCTCATCACCCATCGTTTTCCTCTGGAACGGTGGGAGGAAGCCATCCGTACCGCACAGGACAAACGTTCGGGCGCCATCAAAGTCGCATTTGATTATCGTTAGACAGGGAGTTCCATCATGAAGAAAGTGCGTTGGATAACGCTTTGAGGCGAGTTCTCTCTCTTTACCCAAGAGGATTCTCACTATGACCAGGAAACGAAAGAAAAAGCTCTCTTCCCGCAAAAGCGGGCGAAAACCAAAAGTGAGCAGCGCCTATACTCTGGCGCGCCTTCATGACGAAATGATAGTGAATTTTGAAAGAAAACGCTATGAGCAGGCGCTTTCTGCGGCTCGAAAATTGATTCAGGTTGCGCCGCGGCGAAGTGATGAACGTTTCGATGCCTTTTCCATCGCCGGCGTTTGTTTGATGGAACTGCGTCGTTTTGATGAAGCCTATGAAGTTTTATCCAAGGCAGTGAAAGCATTCCCTGACGACAGCGCTTTGCGATCGAATCTGGCGGGAGCCGCGTTATTCACCTCCCGCATGGGCATGGCCTTGCAAGAGCTGCGCGTGGCCGCAGAGTTGGAACCGAAGGGCACACGTCTTCGCAAAATCATTGACAGGCAAATGCGAGATATTGAGCCGCTGGTGATGGCCGAAATCCAGGATCGCGGACCCGATTTCACGCTTGAACAGCTCATTGAGCAGCAGGAGCTGTATCAGAAAGGGCTCAAACTCATGAACAAGCAACGGTGGAGGGAAGCGGAACAGACTTTCCGCGAGGTCATCTCTATGGCGGATGTACTCCCTCAGCCCTGGAACAGTCTCGGAAACGCCTTGCTGATGCAGAGACGGGTCGATGAGGCCAGGGAAGCCTTTCAACGAGCTCTGGAGCTAGACCTAGATTATGAGCTGGCGAAAAAGAATCTCGAAGTCATCGAGCATGTGGATGAAGATTTCCAGCCCATGTTGCTCGTGAATAAACCCTTTATCGATGCCAAGATCGATATCGTCAGCGACACGGACTGATCAGGAATCGCCCCGCCCCAAGGCCAGTTGATCGGCGGGAGTGAAGATCTGCCCCGCCATGAGCAGCGCGCTCACCAACGAGGCCAGGCCCGAGATGGTGAGGATCACGGCCATGATCACGAACTGGTAAAGCGCGGCCTGAAGGGGCTGACTGCCGCCCAGCAACATGCCGGTCATCACGCCCGGAATCCAGACGATGCCCAGGGAGCGGAGGGAGTCGATGCGAGGGATGAGGCCGGCCTTGATCGCAGCCTGGGTGTAGGGCCGCACCGCGGTTTTGGGCTCCGCGCCCAGAGCCAGCGCCGTCTCGATATGCCCCACGTGGGATTTGATCTCGCTTTCGAAGCGGTCCAGCGCCAGCCCCACCGAATTCATGCTGTTGGCCACGATCATGCTGCCGATGGGGATGAGCGCCGTCAGTTTCGTGTCGATGACGCCTGCCAGCACCATGAGGATGATTACCGATCCCGCACCGATGAAGATGCCCCAAAATGCGACCCGGAACGCACCCGGCAGATCGCCCGCTCGTTTCTCCGCGGTCTTGGCCGCCAGCAGCATCATCCCCGCCAGGATGAGGAAGCCCAGCGCGATGGGGCCATCGAAGATGAGCAGCAGCACGGAGCCCACCGCCACAATCTGCACCAGCCCGCGCAGCAGGGCAATGACGATCTCTTTCTCCAGATGGATGCCATACCAGGCCGCGATGACCATCATGATCAACGCCAGGCCGCCCGCCACCAGGGCCTGGGCCGCGGTCAGTTGGATGGGATCGTGAATGAATTGGCTAAGCATGAAGCGCCTCCTCGGGCGTTCCCGTACGGATGAGCCTGCCCGCCTCCATGACGCCCACGCGGTCGGCCATGCGCGCAGCTTGTTGCAGATCGTGAGTCACCCAAATGCAGGTCAGACATTCTTCCCGGATGATCTCTTGCAACAGGTTCTCCACTGCGTCTTTGGCGTCCTGGTCCAGAGCGGAGGTGGGCTCATCCAGCAGGATGACTTCGGGTTCGTTGGCCAGCACCCGGGCCAAGGCCACGCGTTGCGCCTCGCCGCCCGACAGCCGGGCCACATCCCGATCGCTGAATCCGGCAAGGCCGACCCGGGCCAGCAGGCGCTCGATGGTTTCGTCGGGCAATTCGACGCCGCGTTGCCGCGGGCCGAAGCGAATGTTATCAGCCACCGTGCCCGGGAAGAGATAGGCCATCTGCATCATCATCCCCACGCGCCTTCGCAACTCCAGCGGGGGCAGCTCCCGATAGTCCCGCCCATCCAGATAGACCGTGCCCGCGGTGGGCTCATCCAGGCGGTTGATGAGCCGCAGCAGGGAGGACTTGCCCGACCCGCTGGGCCCCACCACCATCATCACCTCTCCCGTCAGCACGTCCATGGTCACGCCGTCGACGATGACTTTCTCGCTCACCACGCGCGTCAGGTTTTCCGTGCGCAGTTTGGGGGGAGGGGACGATGATTCACGCATGGAAATCATGAAAAATACCCACCAGCCAGGTTGGCGCGGGAAGCCGAGTTCGTAATGCGTAATGCGTGATGCGTAACGACCTCACGGATTACGCATTACGCATCACGCCAGTTGCAGACTCGCCCAACGTGGGCTGCGAGTTGCTTTTGCAGACAAGCGCAAAGCTATTTTCAAAGCAATTCTTCCAGGGGCGTCCAATCCATGCCAAAGGCCTCGGCCACTGCGGGGTAGGTGATATGCCCCTTGAACGCGTTCACCCCTTTGGCCAGCGCCCCATCCCGCTTAATGGCCTCGATGGGCCCGAGATTGGCCAGCTTCACCATGTAGGGCAGGGTGGCGTTGTTCAGACCGTAGGTGCTGGTGCGGGGCACGGCGCCGGGCATGTTCGACACGCAATAATGCACCACGCCATCCACCAGAAAGGTGGGATTGGAGTGGGTGGTGGGGTGGGTGGTCTCGATGCATCCGCCCTGATCCACGGCCACATCCACGACGACGCTGCCCGGATTCATGGTGCGGATCATCGGCCGGGTGACCAGCTTGGGCGCGCGGGCGCCCTTCACCAACACCGCGCCTATGAGCAGATCGGCCCGTTTTACCGCTTCGGCGATATTGACGGGATTCGAGGCCATGGTGGCCAGACGCCCGCCCAGCACGTCATCCAGATAGCGCAGCCGATCCAGATTGATATCGATGATCACCACGTTCGCGCCCATCCCCAGCGCGATCTTGGCCGCGTTCGTGCCCACGGTGCCGCCGCCGATGATGACGACATCGGCCGGGCGCACGCCGGGGATGCCCGACAACAGCTTGCCCCGACCGCCGTTCATCTTTTCCAGATAATACGCGCCGATCTGCACCGACATGCGGCCCGCCACCTCGCTCATGGGCTGGAGCAGGGGCAGATGCCCGTCGGGCAGCTCCACCGTCTCATAGGCGATCCCCAGCACGCCGCTGGCGACCATCGCCCTGGTCAACTCCTCGTCCGCGGCCAGGTGCAGGTAGGTGAACAGGGTCAGGTCCGGGCGCAGAAACGCGTATTCCGAGGGCTGCGGCTCCTTCACCTTGACTACCATGTTCGCGGACCATGCGTCCGCGGCCGTGGGCACGATTTTGGCGCCAGCCTGTTCATACACCTCATCCGAAAAACCGCTGCCTTCCCCGGCCCCTTGCTGCACCCAGACTTCGTGTCCCTCATGCACCAACTGCTTGACGCCGCCCGGCGTCATGGCGACGCGGTACTCATTGTCTTTGATCTCCTTGGGCACGCCGATGATCATCGTTGATCCTCCGTAATGGAAAAATAAAAGATTGGCGTTATTCACGCCAGGGACAGGCCCTGGTTATCGATAAGGCAAGTGTAACCAAAGGAGCTCGAATTCGCAAATCGGACGCCAAAAAGCATGTTCCCGACCAGAAAATGGCCGGGAACGCAGGGGGAAACATATTCGGTTAAGGGATTGTTTCGTCGAATTCAATGGAGACGGGCCCGACTTCTTTGGTGAGGGCGTGCACGATGACCTGATGCCTGCCCGGAGGAAGCTGTTCGTCGGGGATGGAGATAGACACCACTTTCCCCATGCTCAGAAACAGGGGAGCGCCTTCTCGAATGGCGTTGGCGGGGCGGGGGCGACTGGCGTGCACCATGATCTGATCCGGCGCAAACAAATCGCCATCCACCTCGATGGGGCCGAGAGCGAGGATGGTGGTGGGAGCGATATGATTCGCCAACTTGAACTCGATGCCATCATCCTTGTTCTGCAGGCTTTGCCCAACGTAGAAACGACGCAACAGAGCTGTAGGAATTGCCAAAGCAATACCTCCTTGATATGAGATTGTGTTTCCTTGTGAACGTCGTTGGTCAGAAAGGGGCCGCGCAAGCGGGACCTTTAGCAGCATACATGACGGAAAGAGCATGCGCAAAGACGCGTCGCGTCATAGACGGCGCAAGGCATCGCGCGCCGATACCGATGAAAACGCCTCGCGGCCAGGGCGGCGCGGGAAGCCAGGCACGTAATGCGTGATGCGTAATGACCTCACAGATTACGGATTACGCATTACGCCCGTTGCCCTCGCCCAACTCTGGCTTTGCGAACCTTCAGCAACCAGCGATCATTCTATTTTCATAGCAACATTTTTGCAGATGCCCCACGGTTGCGCCACAATAGGGCATCATGAGCGACGCACGTAATCCCGAAGAAGCCCGATCGCGGTTCATGGCCCGGGCGCTGGAACTGGCTCGCGCGCACCTGGGCGAGACCAGCCCCAACCCGACGGTGGGCGCAATCATTGTCAAGAATGGCCGCATCATCGCCGAGGGCTGGCACCGCGGGCCCGGGCAGCCTCACGCCGAGGCGATGGCCCTGGCCGAGGCCGGGGAAGCCGCCCGCGGCGCGGACCTGTACGTCACCCTGGAGCCATGCGACCATTACGGACGCACGCCGCCCTGCTCTCTGGCCATCATCCGGGCGGGCGTCGCCCGAGTCTTCTACGCCACGCCCGATCCGAACCCGGTGGCGGGCGGGGGCGCGGCTCGGATGCAGGCCGCAGGCGTGGAGGTGCATCGGGGGTTGGGCGAGGAGGCCGCCCGGGAGATCAATCGCTTCTTCTTTCACTATGTCCGCACCCGTCGGCCCTATGTCATCGCCAAATTCGCGGCCAGCCTGGATGGGAAGATCGCCACCCGCACGGGGGACAGCCAGTGGATCACAGGGCCGGAGGCGCGGGCACGCGGGCATGACCTCCGCCGTCAGGTGGACGCCATCCTGGTGGGCGCGGGTACGGCGCTGGCGGATGATCCGCAATTGACGGCCCGAGATAGCGCAGGCCGTCCCTATCCCCGCCAACCCCTGCGCATCGTGCTGGACTCGACCGGCCGCGCGCCCCTGACCGCGCGACTTTTCCAGTCCGACCTGCCGGGCCGCACCCTGGTCGCGACCACCGCGGCCATGCCCGCGACTCATCGGGCGGCGCTGAAGGACCTGGGCGTGGAGGTGGTGACGCTGCCCGCGGATGACCAGGGCCGGGTGGCGCTGCCCCACCTGCTGGCGCATCTCGGGCGACGGCAGATCACCAGCCTGATGGTGGAAGGGGGCGGCGAGGTGTTGGGGAGTTTCTTCGAGGCGGGCTTGGTGCAGGAAGTGTGGGCCTTTCTGGCGCCGCTTATCATCGGCGGGGAGGATGCGCCGGGCCCGGTGCGGGGTCTGGGGCCCGAACGTCTGGCTCAGGCCACCCGCCTCGTCTCCCTCACTCTGGAACAGGTGGGAAAGGATTGGCTGTTGAGGGGAAAGGTGGAAACGTCGGGCGGGCCTTTCGCATCTAACTCAAGTGACAAGCCCATCCTGAATAACTCCCAATCTTTCTCTGGAGGCGAAAACCCATGAAATTGTTCCAGCGCATTCTCGTTCCTCTGGATGGTTCGCCCAAGGCGGAACGCGCGATCCCGACGGCCATCAAGCTGGCCAAAAGCCTCGGCAGTCAGATCACCCTGCTGCGCGTGGTGGAGATCCCCGAACCTTCCGTCGAAAACCCGCCCGAGCCCATGAAGCAATGGATCGAGGAGGCCACCAGGCAGGCCATGGCCGAGGCGGAAGGCTATCTCGAGGGCCTGGCGAGCTGGTTCCGGGCCAATGATATCGACGTGAACACGGTAGTCCGGACCATGAGGCCCGACCAGGATATCCTGGAGGTCATGGATTTGGACGCCATCGATCTGATCCTGATGTCGCCCCATGGCCGCGGCTATCAGGACTTCGGGCATGAGTGCCTGAGCTACGGGCATGTGGCCGATAAGGTGCTGCGTCGCAGTCCTGTGCCCGTGCTGCTGGTGCGCGGCGAGCCGCATCGCATCCCCGATCTGGACGGCGTCGTGCGGCCGGAGCAGGGATAACGGCTCGCTTTGGAAATCGTTCTCACGCCAAGTCGCCAAGACGCGAAGGGAAAAAGAAGCGTTTGCAGGCGGCAAGTCGCAAGTGGCAAGTCAGCTTGCGTAGCTCGACTTGCTACATGCCACCTGCTACTTGCAAACTTGTCTTGGCGATTTTGTGACTACGCGTGAGCTTTTCCTCCGTATCGGCGCGGGCTCATTCCTGGCCGACCACTTCCAGCGCTACGAAGGGGATATATTCCCGCCCTGCCGTGCGCCACTCTTCTTCGTCATCCGGGTTGTCCAGCTCCAGTCCCATGAGTTTTGACAGCTCCATGGCCGCGCGAGGATGGGCCCGCGCGTAGCGCACCGCCTCTTTTGCAGACTCTTCAGGCGAAAGCAAGCGGGCGTGCGCCCGCATTTTTTTGTTTCCCACCTGGATCGTGACGTGGGGATGGGCCTGGAGGTTGCGATACCAGTCGGATTTCTTGCCGAAGCCCGAGGCCACATAGTAGACGTTGGCTTCGGGGTCATAGCGTGCGATTTCGACAACCGCCTGACGGGGCAGACCGGTCTTGCGGCCAATGTGATTCAGCAGTAGAAAGCGCTTCCCCATGAGCGGGCCCAGGCCCACGCGGTAGAGATGGATGGGCGCGCGCCAAAGATATCTGCGCCAGCCTGAGGGAGGGAGTTTGGGTTCGCCTTTCTTCACCATGGTGTTGTTCCGAGTAGGGAGCGACGCGGATGATCACAAATGGCTTTGAAAATAGTGTTGGCTTTCCTGAAAAAACTCATTTCACCGCAGAGTGTGCAGAGAAAATCATCAGGTTTCGCTGAGAAAATACCTCTGAACCCAGGCTTTTCACTCTGCGTCCTCTGCGTTCTCCGCGGTGAGCAACTTTTTGCAGTGCATCCAGCGTTTGGTAGACCGGGAGGAGGAGCGACGCGGCCTGGTTTCCAGGGTTTTCTGGTTTATCGGTGTACGGGGCCATGCACCCCGCCATTTTCATCGGTGCGGGGCTTGCTTGCACCCCGTTTGATTGCTAGAATACCACAGATTTCATGGCGTTATCAATCATTCATTGTAACTACTAAGGTTGTCACCCGAAAACCACTAAGAACACGAAGACACAAAGGCGCAAAGGGAAATTGATACATTTTTTCTTCGTATTCTTAGCGCCTTTGCGCCCTTTCCCTTTGTGGTTTGTTAACCGGGGTACGTCAACAGTTACCATCCATTTCGGATTTTTACCCAAGGAGAACGTTATGCGATCCACCAAGCATTTTTCTGCTTTCGCCTGGGCGACGCTCGTCGTCAATGTGTTCGTCGTGCTGTGGGGGGCGGTGGTGCGGGCCACAGGCTCGGGCGCGGGATGCGGCGCGCATTGGCCCACCTGTGACGGCGAGATCGTGCCGGGCCTGCAAAGCTCCGCCCAATGGATTGAATATACCCATCGGTTGAGCAGTGGGCTGGCGTTGTTGATGGTCATCATCATGCTGGTGTGGGCGTTTCTCGCGTATGAGGGCGGGAATCCCGTGCGCAAGGGAGCGGTGGCCTCCATGTTTTTCATGATTCTGGAATCGCTGGTGGGCGCAGCCCTGGTGCTGTTCGGCTGGGTGGAAGCGGATGATTCCATGGCGCGGGTGTATATCATGGGCGTCCATCTCACCAACACCCTGCTGCTGCTGGGATCGTTGTTCCTGACGGCGTACTGGGCCTCGGGCGGCAAGCCGTTCACCTTCCACGGGCAGGGCGCGCTGGGTTGGCTTTATGGCGCGGGCATTCTGGCGGCGCTGTTATTGGTGGTCACAGGTGCGATCATCGCCCTGGGCGACAGTCTCTTCCTTCAGATCGGTCTCACGCCCGATCAATCCCCGGTGTTGGCGGGCATCCTCACCCTGCGCATTTATCATCCCATCACCTCGATCGTCGTCGGCCTTTACTGGATGCTTATCGCCCGTTATGCGGCGGTGGCGCGGCCTTCGGCGACAGTGCAAAAGGCGTCGGTCACCCTGATCGTGATTATTCTGCTCTCGTGGGCCGCGGGCTTCATCAACAACTGGCTGCACGCGCCCGTGACCATGCAGGTGATCCACTTGTTGCTGGCGGATCTGTTCTGGCTGGGCATCGTATGGCTGAGCGCGCTGGCGCTGGCCGTAGACGCGCCGCGCGCCCGGCAGGTGACGTGGTCTCAAGTTTTCAGCGGACGTTGACGTCAGAGAGGTGCGACGCGGCGAGGAAGGCGTCGCACCTCCCATCATCTTCAATACCAATCGTCGTTGCGTCGTCGGGGGCGCTGCGTGCGAGGGCGGGCCATGTTGACGCGCAGGTTGCGACCGTTAAAGAGATACCCATCCAGTTCGGCGATGGCGGTTTCCCCTTCCCGCTGATTCGCCATTTCGACGAAGCCAAAGCCTTTGGACCTGCCAGTGTAGTGATCCATGATGATCACAGCAGAGACCACTTCACCGTAGTTTGCAAAGAGATTTCTCAATTCTGTTTCCGTGGTGGAATAGGGCAGATTGCCCACATAGATGTTCATCAGGCGCACCAATCCTTTATTGCTTTGCCATTTGGCGAGAGAGCACCAGCCAGCGACCAATGGCAACTAAATCGCGGGCCAATGAGCTGTTCCCAGCTTGAATGGATCTATCATAACATCAAATCGCCTCGCTTACAAACTGTTCTGAAAATAGAAAATAGGGGTGCGTCCCAGAATTTGGCGTCATTCAGCCGACTGAAGTCGAACTCTTCGGGCCTGCGGCTAGCCCCCCTCTTCATCTCCCCTGCAAGCAGGGGAGAATAGCGGAAGGGAATAAGATGACAGCCTACGGCGTCCAATCTTCCGAACGACGCAGGTCAACCGCTGGCGCGAAGCGCCTAAAGGGGGTGTAGACCTTGGATGTCTCGCAGATCTCCAAGGTCTCTGTGAACCGCGCCAAAACTGTCAGAATATGGATCGCTGTCGACGGCCCGCGCAGATTAGGCGACGTTCCCGCCTTGGCCTATAATTGGCGATTATGATTATCGGCATCGACGCATCCCGGGCCCTGGTCGCCCGCCGTACGGGCACCGAGCGCTACAGCCTGGAACTCATCAACGCCCTGCTCGATCTGAGCAGCGAGCACGCCATCCGCCTCTACGTCCCCCGCAGGCCCCCCATCGATCTCTTCCGCGACAATGCCGAGATCGTGATCCTGCCGGGCAAGCGGCTGTGGACCCACATGAAATTGGGGCCCTACACCCGACGTCACCCGCCCGACGTCCTCTTCGTGCCCTCCCACGTGCTGCCCATCGTCGGCCCCAAACGCACCGTGGTCACCGTGCATGATTTGGGCTACGAATACTTCCCCGACGCCCACCCCGCCAACGAACTGCGCTACCTGCGCTGGAGCACGAAACGCCACGCCCGCGTCGCCACCCGCATCATCGCCGACTCTCACGCCACGAAAGAGGATCTGATGCGGCTCTATGGCGCGGACCCCGACCGCATCCGCGTCGTCTATCTGGCTCCCGACCCCGAGCTGAAGCCCGTGCGGGACAAGATCAAACTGTCGCTGACCCTGGCCCAGTTCGGCATCCCCGGCTACGCCAAATATCTCCTGCATGTGGGGGCCATGCGCCCGCGCAAGAACCTGGACCGCCTCATCGAGGCCTTCGCCATCGTGCGGGAGCGCCGCCCCGAACAGAAGCTGCATCTCATGCTGGCGGGCGATCTGGCCTCGGAGGGGCATCGGCTGCGGGAGAAAGTGAAAGCCATGGGCATCCTGGAATTCGTCCGCTTCCCCGGCTTCATCCTGCCCCATCAGATCGCGACGGTCTATTCGGGCGCGACTGCATATGTGCTGCCTTCCCTGTTCGAAGGCTTCGGTCTGCCCGCGCTGGAGGCCCAGGCCTGCGAGACGCCCCTGGTCTGCTCCAATAGCTCCTCCCTGCCCGAGATCGCGGGCGAAGGCGCGGTCTATTTCGATCCCCTCAGCGTGGAGGAGATGGCGGATGTCATCGAGCGGGCGCTGGTGGACAAAGACCTGCGGGCGGAGCTCATCGCCAAAGGCCGGGAGAACCTGACGCGGTTCTCGTGGGAGCGATCCGCGCGGGAGACACTGGCGGTGTTGGAGGAGGCCGCGCAGACAGCCTAACCTCTTGTTCACTTTGCAAGACGTTTTTACCACTACGGCACAAAGTCACAAAGACACGAAGAAAATTCTTATCTTTCCCTTTGCGCCTTGGTGTCCTTAGTGTCCTTAGTGGTTTTTGCCTTGCTATGAGAGGGTACGTGTGATAGTTACTTTACTTCTTACTTCCAACTGGCTTCGGCAACGTTGCCGCCGGAGCTGGTTCCCAAGTGACGCCAAAGCTATGCCCGAAACAGATCGTCGATGACCTTGGGCAGGCGGGCGGGCTGGCCTTCGTGGGTGATGCAGACATGTTTCGTGCAGGCCAGCGCCAGGCGCTTGCCCTCCTGGTTGCGGATATCGTAGCCCAGGGTCACGGCCCGGCTGCGCACTTCCTCCACCCAGGTGGTGATGGTGACCAACTCGTCATAAACCGCGGGATGGTAATAGCGGGCGCAGACCTCGGTGACGGTGAGATAGTAGCCCATCTTTTCGAATTCGCTGTAGGGCAGGCCCGCCTCCCGCATCCAGTCGGAGCGGCCCAGTTCGAACCAGGGAATGTAGCTGCTGTGGTGCACGATGCCCATGGCGTCGGTCTCCGCGTAGCGCACGCGGATGGTGGTTTTGGAGATGCGTCCTTTGGGTGAGATGCGTTGCATGGCGCACTATTCCTTTCTGTGCCAGAAGCCCCGATTTTCCACCATCCACGCCTGCGCGTTGATGCGCGCTTCGCCAGGCTTCGGCTCGACGCGGCGATAGGAGCCGTCGGACAGCATCTCCCGAGCCTTGACGTTGTCGCTGAGGTGGATATCGAGGATTTTCTTGAGCGCGGTTTTGAGGAAGGGGTCCTCCACCGGGAAAAGCTGCTCCACCCGGCGGTCCAGATTGCGAGGCATGAGGTCGGCGGAGCCCACCAGCATCTCCTCCTGGCCGCCGTTGTAGAAGTAGTACACCCGGGCGTGTTCCAGGAACCGGCCCACGATGGAGGTGACGCGGATATGCTCGCTGACGCCTTCCACGCCCGGACGCAGGCAGCAGATGCCCCGCACCTGCAAATCCACCTTCACGCCCGCCTGCGAGGCCCGATACAGAGCCTGGATGCAGCGCTTGTCCACGAGCTGGTTCATCTTCATGATGATATGCCCGTCGTGATGCGTTTTGTGGCGCTCGATCTCCCGGTCGATGCGGCGGCAGATCTCCTCCCGCATCCGGCCCGGGGCCACCAGCAGCTTGCGATACGTATCCTTGCGGGAATAGCCCGTGAGCGCGTTGAACAGGTCGGCCACGTCCGCGCCCAGGTCCGCATCCGCGGTGAAGTAGCCGATGTCGGTGTAGACTTTGGCGGTGGATGCGTTGTAGTTGCCCGTGCTCATGTGCAGATAGCGGCGGATACGGTCGCTTTCCCGCCGCACCACCATGAGCAGCTTGGCGTGGGTCTTCAGGCCGATGAGGCCATAGACCACATGGACGCCCGCCCGCTCCAGGGCCTTGGCCCACACGATGTTATTCTCCTCGTCGAAGCGGGCCTTGAGCTCCACCAGCGCGGCCACCTGCTTGCCGAACTCCCGGGCTTTCATCAACTCCTTGACCACCGGAGCGTTCTTGCCCACCCGATAGAGGGTTTGCTTGATGGCCAGCACGTTGGGGTCCTCGGCCGCGGCGTCGAGAAAGTCGAGCACGGGCGCGAAGCTGTCGTAGGGCAGATAAAGCATGATGTCCTGGCGGCGGATCACCGAGAAGATGCTCTCGCCCGTGTTGAGCGCCGGGGGAACCGAGGGTGTGAAGGGCTTGTATTTCAGGTCGGGGCGATCCACGTCCATCAGCTCCCACAGGCTGGCCATGCCCACGGGTCCATCCAGGGCGTAGACCTGATAGGGTTGCAGACCGAGGTTTTCCACCAGGATGTCGCGAATGCGCTTGGGCATGGCCTTGTCCACTTCCAGGCGCACCACCTTGCCAAAGAAGCGGGATTCCACCCCCTGTTCGATGGCGGCCAGCAGGTCCGCGGCCTCGTCCTCCTCGATCTCGATGTCCGCGTCCCGGGTGACGCGGAAGGGATAGGCGGCCTTCACCTCCAGGCCCGGGAAGAGATCGTCCAGGTTGTTCTTGATGACTTCCTCGATCCAGACGAAGTTGTCGGCCTTGACGTCGCTGAGGGGCAGGCCCTCGAAGATGTCGGCCCGCTCTTCGCTGGGGATGCGCAGCAGGCGGGGGAAGAAGCCGGGCACTTTCACCCGGGCGAAGCGCTCGCCATGCTCCGGATCGTCGACGACCACGGCCAGGTTCAGGCTGAGGTTGGAGATATGAGGGAAGGGGTGGCCGGGGTCGAAGGCCAGGGGCGTGAGGGTGGGGAAGATCTCGTTGCGGAAGTATTTGTTCAGCAGCCGGCGCTGTTTCTTCTTGAGTTTGTCGTAGGGGATGATGTGGATGTCTTCCGCGTCCAGCTTGGGCAGCAGGTCTTCTTGCCAGGTGCGGAGGTGTTCCGCCAGCATGGGCTCCAGCGTGCGGCGGATGGCCGCGAGCTGTTCGGCCGGCGTCATGCCGTCGTCGGAAGTCTTCAGGATGCCCGATTCCAATTGCTCGCGCAGACCCGACACGCGGATCATAAAGAATTCATCCAGGTTGTTGGAGAAGATGGCCAGGAATTTGACCCGCTCCAGCAGGGGATGGCTCTCATCCTGCGCCTCTTCCAGCACCCGGCGGTTGAATTCCAGCCAGCTCAGCTCCCGGTTGATGAACAGGGCCGGGTCATCCAGGTCGGATTGTTCGCTGATCTGCTGGCGGGAGGATGGGAGGATGGGCGTGTGGCGGTAGGGCGTTTCCTCCATGGGGGAGACGACGTCCCTTTCTTCCACCGCGCGTTTGGGCGCGACGCCGATTTTCACCTGGGCGTCCGGGGCGTTGAGGGAGGCGGGGTCGGGCATGATCAAAGATTGAAGATTGAGGATTGAAAGCGGTCGCCAACGATTCTTTTTATCACAATTCCGGGCTTTGCGCCAATGCTTGCCAAACCCGCCCTCACCGGCTAAACTGTTCCGAAAAAAGGATTAGGGAACGCAGATGACGCAGATTGAAACGGATGAACGCAGATGAAAAGAAAAAATCTGTGAAAATCATCTGCGAAAATCTGCGATGCGAAGCATCCGTGTCATCTGTGTTCTCATTTTCGTCCGTATCGGCGAGCTATCGCTATTTCGAAAATAACGTTGCGTTCGTCTGAAAGAGCGCCTCGAAGCCCGCGTTGGGCGAGTCTGCAACGGACGTGATGCGTGAAACGTGAAACGTGAGCATCTTACGCATCACGTTTCACGCGTCACGCCTTCGGCTTCCCGCACCATCTCGGCCTTTCCGACTGAACACTGACCCTCTCGCCCATTCGCCCTCTCGCCCATTCGCCCCCTCGCCCCTCATGATCACCGCTTCCCTCCTGGGCGCGATCCTGCCCACCCTCTTCCTGGTCTGGCTCATCTGGTGGGCCGACCGCTATGAACGCGAGCCGGTCAGGATGCTGGCCGCGGCCTTTCTGTGGGGCGCGCTGCCCGCCATCCTCCTCGCCCTCATCACCGAACTCATCCTCACGCTGCCGCTGCCCCAAACCGCGCTGTGGGGGCAATTCGCGAGCATGGCCCTGGTTGCGCCCGTGGTGGAAGAGTCGGTGAAAGGGCTGGCGCTGATGGGGCTGCTGTGGTTTATGCGCCCGGAGATCGACGGCGTGTTGGATGGCATCGTGTATGGGGCGCTGGTGGGCGCGGGCTTCGCCATGACCGAGAATGTCTTCTATTTTCTGGGCGCGGATGGCGGCGGCGAGCTATCCGCCCTGATCTTTCTGCGGGCGGGGGTGTTCGGCCTGAATCATATCTTCTACACCGCGGTGTTCGGAGCCAGCGTGGGCGCGGCCGCGCGCATGGACCACCGCGGGGCACAGGCGCTGACGCTGACCCTGGGCATGGCGGGCGCCATCGGCCTGCACATGCTGCACAACGCGGCCACGGTGTTGTCGCAGCTGAGCCTGGGCTTCATCCTCCTCAGCACGCTGCTGCTGTGGAGCGGCCTGGTCGTTTTTCTGCTGCTGGTGATCCTGCTGCTGGCCCGGGAGCGGCGCATCATCCGAGAATATCTCGCCCGGGAGGACGCGCCCGCCATCTCCGAGGTGGAGCGGGCGCGGCTCATGGCCTCGCTCCCGCCCCTGGAGCGCTTTTTCCCGAGCTTTCTGCTGCCCGAACCCGCCAAAAAGCGGGCCGAGGTGTATCAGCACGTGGCGGAGCTGGCCTTCCGGCGGCAGCGGCTGGCGCGGGCGCAGGGGCAGCGGGCGGAGGATCTGGCGCGGGAAATGGCGGTCTTGCGCGAGGAACTGGATGGTTTGTTGGGATGACGGGCGATCATGGTAAAATAGGCCCGGCCACCCCCTCCCTTCCCAACGAGTCGCCATGCTAGACCTGGCTATTGTCATTGTCAATTACAACACGAAAGACCTGCTACGCGCCTGCCTTCGCTCGGTATACGCCAGCGAGGGCGATTTTTCGTATCATGTCACCGTGGTGGACAATGCCAGCCAGGATGGAAGCATCGACATGGTGCGGGAGGCCTTTCCGCAGGCCCGGGCCATCGCCGCGCCCGTCAATGGCGGCTTCGCCTACGCCAACAATATCGGCCTGCGGGCCTATGGCTTCGGCCAGGGCAAATCCCTGGAAACCCTGCCCCGTTACGCGCTGCTGCTCAATCCCGACACCGAAGTCCCTCCCACGGCGCTGGCGGAGATGCTGGCGTTGATGGACGCCCGGCCCGAGCTGGGCGCGGCCGGCCCCCGCCTGATCCTGCCCGATGGCAGCCTGGACAAAGCCTGCCGCCGGGCCTTTCCCTCGCCCATGTCCTTCGTCTATCGGGGGCTGGGGCTGAGCAAGCTCTTTCCCACGCATCCCCGCTTCGGCCAATACAACCTCACCTACCTGCCCGAGGATGAAGAAACCGAGGTGGATAGCGTCGTGGGCGCGTTCATGATGGTGCGGCGGGAGGCGTTGGAGGCCGTGGGGCTGCTGGATGAGTCCTTCTTCATGTATGGCGAAGACCTGGATTGGGCGTTTCGTATCAAGCAGGCGGGCTGGAAGATCTGGTACTATCCCAAAGTCATCGTCTATCATCACAAGGGCGCGGCCTCCAAGGGGAATGTGAAGGCGCGGCGGGCGTTCTACGAGGCCATGGCCGTGTTCGTGCGCAAGCATTACAAACAGCAGACGAACCCCCTGCTCTACGGCGCCATCCTGGCGGGCATCGCGGTCAAAGGCGGCCTGGACGTGGGCGTGACCTGGCTGCGTCGTCAGCGCATGGAGGTGAGCGGATGAAGGGGCGCTGGCGCTGGCTGTTCACCCTGCTGCAAGTGCTGCTGGACCTGTTCGCCATCGGCGCGGCCGTGTTCGCGGCGCATCGCGTTCAGCGCTATATCAAGCCCGGTTCGGTGGACCGATTCCTGCACTATGCGCCCTATGCGCTGCTCTTCGCCCTGGTGGTCGTGCTAGTCTCCTACCTGCGCCGGGGCTATCACTGGCAGCGCCCGTCCAGCTTTCTCGATATCTTCTCCAAGGCGATGGGGACGGTCACCCTCGCTTTCCTGGTGGCCCTGGCCGCGGTGGTCTTCCTCCTGCCCGATAGGATCAATCCGGGCGTGGCGCCCTTCCCCCGCGGCTTCCTGCTGGCGAGCTGGGGATTGGGCGTCGCTTTCCTCACCCTGGGACGCTGGGGCTTCAACATGCTCGTCCATTTTTTGCAGCGTCGCGGGGTGGGGCGTCAGAAGGTGTTGGTGGTGGGCAGCGGCGACATTGGGCGGATGCTCATCCAGAAATTGCAGGGCGCGCACGATGCCGGGCATGAGGTGGTGGGCTATATCGAGGCCAACGGCGAGGAGATTCGCGTGGCGGATGCGCCGCGCCTGGGACTGCCCTCCGATATCCCCGAAGTCATCGAAAAGTACGGGATCGACGAGGTGGTCATCGGCCTGCCCGAGGCGTCCCATCGCGAACTGGTGCGCATCATCTCCCTGTGCGAACGGGAGAAGGTGAGCATCAAGGTCTTCCCGGACGTGTTTCAGATCATGGCCACCGAGGTCACGGTCAGCGACCTGGCGGGGCTGCCCTTGCTGTCGGTGCGCGATGTGGCCCTGCGCGGGTGGCGGCTTTCGCTGAAACGGGCCTATGACCTGGCCATCGCCGTCCCCGCCCTGATCTTCCTCTCCCCCTTCATGCTGCTCATCGCCCTGCTTATCAAGCTGGAATCCCCCGGCCCGGTGTTCTACATTCAGGAGCGCATGGGCCTGGACGCCCGCCCCTTCCCCATGATCAAATTTCGCTCCATGCGCACCGACGCGGAGTCGCGCGGGCCGGGCTGGACCACCCCTGACGACCCCCGCAAGACCCGTCTGGGCGCTATCCTGCGCAAGCTCTCGGTGGACGAGCTGCCGCAACTCATCAACGTCATCCGCGGGGATATGAGCGTGGTCGGGCCCCGGCCCGAGCGCCCGGTGTATGTGGAGCAGTTCCGCCAGTACATTCCCCGCTACATGGAGCGGCACCGCGAGAAGGCGGGCATGACCGGTTGGGCGCAGATCAACGGCCTGCGGGGCGACACCAGCATCGTCGAGCGCACGAAATACGACCTGTGGTATATCGAAAACTGGTCCCTGTGGCTCGATTTCAAGATCACCCTCCTCACCTTCGTCCGCATCTTCACCGACAGGAACGCTTACTGATCATGGCAAAGAAAAAGAAGAAAAAATCCACAACCGGCAGGAAACTGAAGAAGCAACAGAAACATGCGGTCAAACGCAAGCAAAAGCGCAAGCAGTTGGCCCGATTACGGGACGCGCTTCTGCACCCCTCGCTCTCCAAAGCGGCATCGTGGCCCCTGCACGAGGTGCTGATCTCGAAGACCTGGCGGGACCCCATGCAGCTTACGCAGATCATGGTGGTGCGGCGCGGGCCCGCGGGATGGTATGCGATGGGCTCCGCCTTGGTGGATCAGGCCTGTCTGGGGGTGAAGTCGGCCTTTGGGCGGGTTGTGGATGAATTGGGGTATCGCAAACACCGCTCGCACATGATGGAGACGCAGGAACTCATCCCCGCGGATATCAACCTGGTCGCGAAGATCATCCGCGAGGCCATCGCGTACGCCCGCAGCTTTGGCATCGAGCCCGATCCCGACGTCCGAGAGACGCTGATCCTGCTTGGGGACGCCGATCCAGACGCCTGTGAGGAGGAGATTCCCTTGGGCGGGCCAGACGGCAAACCCTTCTTCTTCGCCGGCCCCTATGACAACGTCCCCAAAATCCTGAAGACGCTGGAGAAGCATCTGGGGCCCGATGGCTTCACCTATGTCGTTCCCATCGAGCTTTCTGATTTTGAAGGGGATGATGATATCGAAATTATCCCCGTGGAGGAATGGGATGAATGGGATGAAGATGACACGGGCCTGGATATGGATTGACTCTTTTGACGCAACTACTAAGGTCGCGTCACCACTTTTTGCCACGAAGATACGAAGAGGACGAAGGTGCGAAGCCTTTTCCCCTATTTTTTCTTTGTGTCTTCGTAAAACTTCGAGCCTTCGTGGCTTTTGGTGGTCTAAAGTCAAGTACGTTAGCAGTTACGGTCAATCCTCGGGCGGCTCCGTGAACCCCTCCACCAGATTCAGCACCAGCTCTTTGAGGTCGCCCCGGTTGGGAAGCGTCCCCATGATGCCGTACATGGGGGCGGAACGCTGGGGCAGGCCCGATCCCCCGCCCAGAAAACGCGACGCCCCCTGCGTGAGCCTGCTCAGCCAGCGCTCGGGCAGGACCGCGGTCAGGATGCGGATCAGGCCCATGAGCAGGGCGTAGAGCAAGCGGCGGGGGGTGGGACGGCGCTCGGCCGCGACGCTGGCCTGCAGGTCCTGCAGGAAATCATTCACCACGCCCACATGCCCGTAGTGCAGGGTCATGTGCAGGCTGGGGGGGAATTGTTGGCGGTCGAGCTGCCAGCCCCGCACGCTCATCTCATCCGCCACCCGGTACACGTCCAACCCGTCGGAGCCGATGGCCATGACGCTGATGTCGGGCTCGCTGAGGATTTTCAGACCGGGGATGGCGTTCACGCCCGCCATGATGGCGTCGCGGGTCTCCATCACCGCCTTGGCAATGCGAAGATAGCCCTCCTCGCCCAGATAATTCATCACCGCCCAGGCCGCGGCGATGACCCCGCCCGGCCGCGTGCCCGCCATCGTGGGGGACGCATAGATGCCCCCCGACCAGTCGGTGGTGGCGAAAAGCTGATAGCGGCGCAGGGCCTTGTTGCGATAGAGGATGACCGACGCTCCCTTGGCCGCGTAGCCGTATTTGTGCAGGTCCACCGAGATGGAGGTGACGCCCGGCATGCGGAAATCCCAGGCGGGGATGGGGTAGCCCAGGCGCTCGACAAAGGGCAGCATCATGCCCCCCACGCACGCGTCCACATGGCAGAGCAGGCCGCGGCTTTGGGCCAGGGCCGCGATGTCGGCGATGGGATCGACGACGCCCTGGGGATAGGAGGGCGCGGAGCCCACCAGCATGATCGTGTTGCGCGTAATGGCCCGGGCCATGGCCTCCACGTCCGCCCGAAAGTCCTCCCGCACGGGCGTGCGCACCAGCTTCATGCCGAAGTAGTGCGCGGCCTTGTCGAAGGCGGGGTGGGCGGTGGCGGGCAAGACAACTTCGGGAGTTTGAATCTGCGGACGGTTGGCTCGGGCCCATTCCCGGGCCGTGAACATGCTCATCAGCAGGCTCTCGGTCCCGCCCGAGGTCATATTCCCCACGACGTGCGCATCCCCGCCCAGCAGGCCCGCAACCATGGCCACCACCTCGCTTTCGAATTTGCGCAGGCTGGGAAAGGCGGTGGGGTTCAGCGCGTTCTCGGAGAAGAAGCGGGCGTAGGCCTTCTCAGCTACCCGGTGCACATCCTCGCCCGCATAGAACACCAGGCTGAAGACCCGACCCTCGCGCCAGCGCACGTCGTGGGCGCGGGCCGCCTCCATCTGGCGAAACAGGTCGGATTCGGGGACGCCGCGGGGCGGCAACGGGCGCGTGGGCATGGGAAGGAATGAAGAAGGAAGAAGGAAAAATGAAGAAGGGAAGCGGGAGGAAAAGCAAAAACCGTGGTTGCAATCTGCCTGCTTTGAAAATAGATTTGGAGGACGCAGATGACGCAGATTGAAACGGATGAACGCAGATAAAAAGAAAAAAATCTGTAAAAATCATCTGCGGAAATCTGCGATGCGAAGCATCCATGTCATCTGCGTTCTCATTTTCGTCCGTATCGGCGAGCTTTCGCTCGTGACGCCTGCTCTTGGGCGTAGGCGATCCAGGCGGCGTAGTCGGGCTGGTTCCACTTGGGCGCTTTGACGATGGCCGCTAGTTCCTCTTCGCTCATGGCGGCCAGCTTTTCGAAGGTGCACACGCCCGCGTCGTATAGCCGGGCCTCGTAGGTCTTGCCGATGCCGGGCAGGCTCTCGAAATCATCGGGCTCCTGACCGCTCCACACATGCCCGACCGTGCCCGTCTCTTCGGCCAGCCGCCGGGCGTCCGTCTTGATCGCGTCCAGGTCCACGGCCTGGAAGTCCTTGAGATCGAAGATCTCGGCCAGCTTTTCGTTGGGCGCAGTGGCCACCTGCCAGAATGTGCCGATGCCGGCGCGATAGAGTTTGTCTTCATACACCCGCCCGATGCCGTGGATCCGGGCCAGCTTCTGCGGACAGTGGCTGACGGTGGTTTCCGATTCCGATTCCGGTTGGGCTTCGGCCGTGGCCGCCGCGGGCGGCGTTTCCTTCGCCTCGCTCGCCTCTGCTTCTGCCGCGATGGCCGCGAGTCGGGCGGCGGGCGCTGCTTCCACCGCTGCGGGTAGCGTTTCTTCTGGCCCTGGCGCCACTTCCGCTTCCCCGGCGGCTTCTTCGACGCCTTCAGCAGATCGCTCTGCCCCCGCTTCTTCGGCGGGAGCGGAGGCTACCGCTTCTTCGAGTTCAGCCTCGACCGCCGCCTCCTCGGCGACTGCTTCGACGGCAGCGATCGGCTGTTCTGGGGTCGTTTCGGCGGCGGGAGCGGGAGGTTCGGGCGCAGATTCCAATGCCTCATGGAGATCATCGATTTTCCCTTCGATGGCCCCCAACTCCGCCTTGCGGGCCTGAAGCTCCGCGGTCATTTTTGCCAACTGATCCCGGCAGGATTCGTAATTTTTGCGGCCCATGAAGAGTCCAATCAGGCCGCCTATGATGAGTCCTCCAAAAAATGAAAGCCAGGGCGAAATTGACATAGCTCCTCCTCCGTCTGTGACGCGTAGGTGAAAAAAGAAATGATGGGGTTATTGTATCAATTTGGGATTGAAAAAACAAACGCCAGCAACGAGGGGTCATGCCTGGCTGCTGGCGTCGTGGATTGCCGTGTGGCGAGCGGCTTACACTGGCTGTTTTTCCGCGATCTGATCTTCCAGATCGGCGATCTCCTGCTGAGCGGACTGCAACTGGGCGTCCTGCGCCATCAGCTCCTGTTTCATCCGCTCGATCTGTTTGCGGCAGGTTTCATAATTCTGTCGGGCGATGAGCACGCCCACGATCCAGCCAATGACCAGGCCGATGAATAAGGCGAGCCAGGGGGACATTATTCACCTCCTCGAATGAAAGAGAAAAGCGTGGTGCGGTGGGTAAGTGTGGTGGATGAGGAATGTGGACCGTCTTACAAAATTATAGCACAAACTCCCCGTTGGCCGAAGTTGCAGTAAGAGGGGGCGTCCCCAGTTATTGGCGCGTTGCGCCTGGCGCCCCGGAGGTGAATTCCGGGCTAGAAACGCCGCCCTCTCAGAGGATGAAGACCATGCGGGTTTGCAAATTTGCAGGTCGCAAGTGGCAAGTCTTTTTGGCTGCGAGGTTTTTTCCCGCTACTTGCCGCTCGCCACCTGCCGCTTTTTCCCCTTCGTGTTTGCGCGCTTTTGCCTGATTCTTTTTCGTGAAATCCATGTCCATTCGTGTCAAGATCAAAAAACGCCGGTGTCCAGATGCATAGTTACCAGAGCGAATCCGTTTTTGGGGGAAACTTGACGCGAACGCGTCTTTCCTCGACAATGTGTCCATGATCCTCACCATCGACGTTGGCAACACGAATATCGTCTTTGGGCTGTTTCAGGACGATGCACTGCTCTATCACTGGCGCATGGCCTCGCGGTTGGATGCAACCGCGGATGAACTGGGGGTGTTTCTGCACGCGGCCGCCCGTCATGCGGGTCTGTCCCTGCCCGATGGCCTGAATGGCGTCATCATTGGCTCGGTGGCTCCGCCTCTGACCGGGGCCCTGGTGCGGATGAGCCGGGCGTGGCTGGGCCTGGAGCCCGTGATCATGCAGGTTGGGCTGCTGGCGGATATGCCTGTGCGGGTGAAGGAGCCGGATCGAGTGGGCGTGGATCGGCTGCTCAATGCCTATGCGGCCCGGGCCCGCTTTGACGCGCCGGTCATCAGTCTGGATTTCGGCACGGCCACGAAATTCGATGTGGTCGGGCCCGAGGGCGACTTTTTGGGCGGAGCCATCGCGCCCGGCTTTCGCACGGCCAGCGACGCCCTCGTGAGCCATACGGCCCTGCTGCCCCGCATCGATCTGACCGCGCCCCCTGCGCCCATCGGTGACGATACGGTCAGCGCCATGCAATCGGGCATTGTGCTGGGGTATGTGAGCCTGGTGGAGGGCATGTTGGCCCGTATCAGGTCCGTGCTTGCGCCCCATCAGCCGCCCGTCATCGCCACGGGCGGCCTGGCCGACGCCATCCTGCCCCACACCCGCGCCATCGACTATCACGATCCTCATCTCACCCTGCATGGTCTGAGGCTGGTGTATGAACGACATGGCTGAGTTCATCCAAAATTCCTGAAAGCGGGCGTCAATCCATGCTATAATGAATCGCCAGGACAGTCCGTGCTGGTTACAGCTTATCGACCTGACCCCGAACGTTGGAATGAAAGTTTTACGGAGCGACGACGATGACTCTATCGACTCGAAAGAAGACCAAATTTATCCATGAAGGCCCCTACGTCGCCGAAGTCGACGTTGAGGTCATTGTTGAAGAGAATGAATGGGCGCCTTATCTTTCTCTTGAGGATGCCTATAAATTGGACGACATGCGAGAGGCTTTACGGCGAGGGGATTTGCAGACGGCCATGAAGCACGCTCGCGTTTATGTGTTGCAACCTGTTGATCTGAGCGCGTCTTAGGGAAGATTGTTCATGAACATCCTGGCCGAAAAACGCATCCTCCTCGGCGTCACCGGCGGCATCGCCGTGTACAAGGCGGTGGAGATCGTCTCCCGCCTGGTAAAATCCAAGGCCAACGTTACTGTGCTCATGACCGACGCCGCCCAGAAGTTCGTCTCGCCTCTCACTTTCGGGGCCATGAGCGGTCGCCAGCCGGTCACCAACCTGTGGCAGCTCTACCAGGGCGAGAAGATCGGGCATGTGACCCTGGCCCATGAAGCCGATCTCTTCATCATCGCCCCCCTCACGGCCCACACCCTCGCCCGTCTGGCTCAGGGCATGGCTAATGATCCCATCACCGCCACCGCGCTCAGCACCCGCGCGCCCATGCTTCTGGCCCCGGCCATGGAGACGAACATGTGGGAGCATCCCGCCACTCAGGCCAACCTGCACACCCTGACGGACTGGGGCGCGCAGGTCGTCGGGCCCGAGGCGGGGCGGCTGGCTTCGGGCGCGATGGGCATGGGCCGCATGGCCGAGCCCGAGACCATCGTCGAGCACGCCCGCATCATCCTGGGCCGGGCACAGGGACCGCTCTCGGGCCTGCGCATCACTATCACCGCGGGCGGCACCCGCGAATGGGTGGACCCGGTGCGCTTCATGGGAAATCGGGCCAGCGGCAAGATGGGCGTGGCTCTGGCCCGGATGGCCCGCGACCTGGGCGCGCAGGTCAACCTGGTCTATGCAGCCATGACCGTCGATCCCCCCATCGGCGTGAACCAGATCCACGCAGAGCGGGCCGAGGACATGCTGCGCGAGGTGCTGCATCTGCTGCCCAAGACCGACGTCCTCATCTCCGCCGCGGCCATCGCCGATTTTCGCCCCGTCACCACACACAAGCAGAAGCTGAAAAAGGGCGTGGGGGAGGATATCCGGCTGGAGCGCACGCCCGACGTGCTGAAGGCGGTAGGGGAGAAGCGCAAGGCCCTGGGCATGCCGAAACTGGTGGTGGGCTTTGCCGCCGAAACCACCGACCTCATCGCCAATGCTCAGGCCAAGATGCGCAAGAAGAACCTGGACATGATCGTGGTCAACGACGTGACCGCGCCCGATGCGGGCTTCGGCGTGGATACGAACCGGGTCACCATTCTTACCAGAGATGGCGCCGTCACCCCGCTGCCGTTGATGAGCAAAGAAGACGTGGCCTATAACATCCTGCATCGCATCCGCGGCCTGCTGGGCGCACCCAGCATCGGCTGGGACCCGGGCGTGGGCAGTGTTTTGTCGTAAAAGAACTTGGCGTCCTCTTCTGTCGATGACTCATCATAAAAGTATTCAGTGATCAGTATTCAGTCATCAGTGGCGCGCAGGTCGCGACTTTACCCCGCCTTGGCTGTTTACTAATCACTGATGACTGATGACTTGAAAACCGATTATCCTCTCGCCATCGGAGACTTCCATCATGATGCAACCCGTCCTACTCTTCCCCGGTCAGGGGTCGCAGGAAGTGGGCATGGGCGCAGATATCGTCGCTCACTCGCCCGCGGCCGCGGCCATTTTCGATCAGGCCGACGCCATCCTGGGCTTCCCCCTCTCCCGACTCTGCTTCGAAGGCCCGGAAGACGTCCTTACCGACACCATCAACGTCCAACCTGCGTTGCTGACCGCCAGCATCGCCGCGCTACGCGCGGTGGAGGAGCAGCTTGGGCGGCCCATCGATGCGGCTGCGGCCGCAGGACATAGTCTGGGCGAGTACAGCGCCCTGGTGGCCGCGGGCGCGCTCACATTCGAGGATGCACTGCGGCTGGTGCGGGAACGCGGTCGGTTGATGAAGCTGGCGGGCGAACGCGCGCCCGGCGGCATGGCCGCGATCATCGCCCTGGATACGGAGAAGATCGAAAGCATCTGTCAGCAGGCCAGCAGCGAGGGGGATGGCGTCGTGGTCATCGCCAACGACAATTGTCCGGGTCAGGTGGTCATTTCGGGCGATGAAGGGCCCCTCAATCGGGCCATGGCCCTGGCTCAGGAGGCGGGCGCGCGCAAGGTGGTGCGATTGGCCGTCTCCATCGCCGCGCACAGTCCCCTCATGGGCGCGGTGCAGGAAGAGTTCGCGGCCGCGGTGGCTCAGGCCCATATCCAACGCCCGATCTTCCCCGTCATCGCCAACATTACGGCCCAGCCCCTCACCGACGTGGACGCCATCCGCCAGGAGCTGGTGGGACAGCTTCAACATTCCGTGCAATGGACCAGGTCCATGCAATATCTCATCGATCAGGGCCATGAGACCTTCATCGAATTCGGGCCGGGCAAGGTGCTGGCGGGCCTGATGAAACGCATCGACCGCCGTTTCCGCAAAATGCCCGCGGTCGTGACCTGGGAAGACGTGCAGGCCGTGGCGGAGCTGCTATGAAAATAAAGTAATCAGTGATCAGTTATCAGTAATCAGTGGAAATCTGCGAAGCATCTGCGAAAATCTGCGTTCTCATTTTCATCGGTATCCGCGAGCCGTGGCTCGTGTCGCCTGCTATGAAAGGATTAGGGAACGCAGATGACGCAGATTGAAAAGGATGGACGCAGATGAAAAGAAAAAATCCGTAACTGCTAACGTACTTGACTTTAGGCCGCCAAAAGCCACGAAGGCTCGAAGTTTTTCGAAGATACGAAGGAAACATAAAGAAAAATACGTCGTGCCTTCGCTTTTCTTCGTGTCTTCGTGGCAAAAAGTGGCGGCGACACCTTAGTAGTTACGTCATCTGCGAAAATCTGCGTTGCATCCGCGTTATCAGCGTTCCCATTTTCGTTCATCCATTCGTTCTCATCTCAATCAAGGAGCTCTTTTTTCCATGTTCGACCTCACCGATAAAGTCGCGCTGGTCACCGGCGCTTCACGCGGCATCGGCGCGGAGATCGCCCGTCAATTGGCCGCGGCCGGCGCCACCGTCATCGTCAACTACCACAGCAGCCAGGAGGCGGCTCAGCAGGTCGTGGCCGATATCGAGGCCGCGGGCAGCAAAGCCGTGGCCATGCAGGCCGATGTCAGCGATTTTCAGCAGGCCGGGGATATGATCAAGGCCATCAAAAAGGAGTTCGGGCGGCTGGATATCCTGGTGAATAATGCAGGCACGACCCGAGATAACGTCATCGCCCTGATGAAGGAGGAGGATTGGGATGTAGTCATTCGCACGAACCTGAAGAGCGCGTGGAATTGCTCCAAGGCCGCGGCTCGGCTGATGATGCGTCAGCGCTGGGGTCGCATCATCAATATCTCCAGCGTGGCCGGGATCACCGGCAACGCGGGGCAGAGCAATTACGCCGCGTCCAAAGCGGGCATGATCGGACTGGCCAAGAGTCTGGCCAAGGAACTGGGCCCGCGCAATATCACGGTGAACGCGGTCGCGCCCGGCTTCGTGCCCACGGACCTCACCAACTATCTGTTGGAAGATGAGGAGATGAAGAAAACCATCATCGACCACACTTCGGTGCGCCGCCTGGGCAAGCCCGAGGATGTGGCCGCATTGGTCGTCTATCTGGCTTCGGATGAGGCGAGCTTCGTTACCGGTCAGGTGATTGCTGTGGATGGCGGTTTGGCGCTTTAATCATCGCGGGGTATACTTTGGCGCGAGCGTTGATCATTCTAGACCAACTTTTCTCCTCGCATCCATCCAGGGCATGCAGGTCGCCCGCGTCGATGTCACCATCGGAGACGGTGCTTTCTCATGAAGTCCCAACGACACCGAGCACGCCAGATTGCGCTTCAAGCCCTCTACGAAATCGATCTGACGAATCATCCACCGGGCCAGGTGCTGCAACGCCACATGGAGGCGATCGATCCGCCCCTGCCCAAAGGCGCAGCCCACCTGCTGCAAGACCTGGTCGTCGGCGTGATGGCCCGCCGGGATGACCTGGATCGGGTGATCGCCTACTTCGCACCCGAATGGCCCGTCTCCCAGATCGCGGCCATCGACCGCAATATCCTGCGCATGGCTCTGTGGGAAATGAACTTCAACGACACGCCCATCAAGGTCGCCATCAACGAAGCCGTGGAACTGGCCAAAGAATTCGGCGCAGAGACCAGCTCTCGCTTTGTCAATGGCGTCCTGGGGGCCGCCACTCGTAAACAAGGCGAGATGGAAGCCATCCTGTCGGGGGCGGGCGCCTCTGTCGACAGGTAATTCGTTCGCATTATGTTCAACATTGGCCTGGGAGAACTCCTTTTCATTGCCATTTTGGTGCTGGTCGTGGTCGGGCCCGAGCGCCTGCCCAAGGTCATGCGCGAATTCGGGCGCATCGTTCGCGAGATTCGACTGATCGTCAATGAAATGACCAGTCAGTTTGCGGATGAATTGCAGCCTTTTCAGGAACTGCAACAGCCGCTTGAGGAGCTTCGACAACTGGCCGATGATATCAATCCAGTGAAACAGGTGACCAAAATCTCCCTGGACCTGGACGCGAAGGCCACGGGGAAGCAGGCGGCCAGGCCGCCGCGCGTCAGCGCCGCGGGCGATAATACGTCCGCCAGCGCGAATATCGTCATGCCGCCAAAGAAGGTGAAACCCACGGCGGCGTTTCAGGCCCGATCCTCCGCACCCGCGGCCAACCCCGTCAAGATCATCGCTCAGGCGAAGAAACGCGCCCCGAACACCGAATCCTCCCCCGATCGCACTGATTCATGACCGCCGAGTCCGGACAAAATCCGCAAGCGAGCGCGCCTGCGTCCGCGCCGGAAACTGCTTCCCCGGCGCCGCCCTCGCCTCCGAGCGCGACCTCGCTGCCTCCCGAGCCCGAGGAGCCCGCACAACCCATCATCGAACACCTGCGGGAGCTGCGCGATCGCCTGTTGAAATCCATCCTGGCCCTGGTCATTGGCGTTGTGGTTGGGCTGTTCTTCGCCAAGCCCTTCCTCGAGGTGTTGATTTCACCCTTGCAGGGCGCCAGCGAATTGCAATTGCTGAAACCCACCGAGTCCATCTTCATCTACCTGAAGGCCGGGCTGATCCTGGGGCTGATCATCGCCAGCCCCTTCATCCTCTACCAGATTTTTGCATTCATCGTGCCGGGGTTGACCAAAAATGAGCGGAGGGGGCTTTATCTTGTGCTGCCGCTGGCTGCAGGGTTATTCGCGTTGGGGATCGCCTTCGCCTCTTTCATCGTGCTGCCCTTCACCCTGCGCTATCTCACGACCTTCCTCTCCGACCTGGCCCTCAGCCAGTATTCCTTCGGGGAATACATGAACTTTGTGCTCAGCTTTCTGTTCTGGCTGGGCCTGGCTTTCGAACTGCCCCTGTTCATCGCCATCCTGGCCCGATTGGGCATCGTCACCCCCCAGCAATTGCAGGGCACCTGGCGTTACGCGATCATCATCATCGCCGTTCTTGCCGCGGTGATCACCCCCACGCCTGACCCCTTCACCATGTCGCTGGTGATGCTGCCTCTGCTGGGCCTGTACGTGCTGGGCATCATCATGGCCCGCGTGGCCTACAAACCGCGAGGGGGCGGCTCGCGATTTGCAACCAGTGAGGAGAACAAACATGATGATTGATGCCGTCAAGGAGGATCATGAGCGGCTCCGTCACGCATCATTCATCACGCTTCACGCCATTTCAAGATGAACGGATTTTTGAATCCGAGGCGCTGATGTAACAATTTCAAACGTTTCTCACTCATCACAAGGAGGTTCTTCAATGACGAAGGACAGGCAACGAGTCATCATTTTGGGCGCGGCCGGGCGCGATTTTCACAATTTCAATGTCTTTTTCCGCGGGAACGCGGCCTACGAGGTCGTGGCATTCACCGCGACGCAGATTCCCAACATCGAAGGGCGGCTCTATCCGCCCGAACTTGCGGGCGAGCTCTACCCCGATGGCATTCCCATCCTGCCCGAGGACGAACTGGAATCCATCATTCGCGAGCGGGATATCGACATTGTCGTGTTCGCTTACAGCGATGTGTCTCACGAGTATGTGATGCATCTGGCGTCGAGGGCAGCGGCCGCGGGCGCGGATTTCTGGCTGCTGGGCGGAAACAGCACCATGTTGGACAGCAGCAAGCCGGTGGTGGCCGTCACCGCGGCCCGCACCGGCTGTGGCAAGAGCCAGACTACCCGCCACGTCACCGACATTCTGCGGGCTTTGGGTAAGAAGGTGGTCGTGGTGCGGCATCCCATGCCCTATGGCGATCTGCGCAAGCAGACGGTGCAGCGTTTCGCCACGTATGAGGACCTGGATCGCCATGAGTGCACCATCGAGGAGCGGGAGGAGTATGAGCCGCATCTCGACCGGGGGCTGGTGGTGTATGCGGGCGTGGATTACGAGGCCATTCTGCGCCAGGCCGAGGCCGAGGCGGATATCGTGCTGTGGGATGGCGGCAACAACGACCTGCCCTTCTTCCGGCCCGACTTCCAGATCACGGTGGTGGACCCTCACCGGCCCGTGCATGAGATGCGCTACTGGCCGGGCGAGGCCAACGTGCGCATGGCCGACGTCATCGTCATCAACAAGATCGACACCGCAGACTTCGAGAATGTCCAGACCGTGCGTCGCAGCATCGAGGTGTTGAACCCGGACGCGGCGGTGGTGGATGCGGCCTCGCCCATCTTCGTGGATGATCCCGCGGCCATCCGCGGCAAGCGGGTGCTGGTGGTGGAGGATGGCCCGACGCTGACCCACGGCGGCATGGCCTATGGCGCGGGCGTCATCGCGGCCAAACGCTTCGGCGCGGCTGAGATCATCGATCCCAGGCCGTGGGCCGTGGCCTCCATCGCCGAAACCTACGCCAAATATCCTGACACAGGCCCCATCCTCCCGGCTATGGGCTACGGCGAGGCCCAGCTACGCGACCTCCAGGCCACCATCAACCAGGTGCCCTGCGACCTGGTCATCGTGGGCACGCCCATCGACCTGGCCCGCGTCATCACCATCGAACACCCCAGCCAGCGCGTGCGCTACGAACTCCAGCCCATCGGCCAGCCCACGCTGGAGGAGATTCTGCGCGAGAAGTTCGCCTGAGGGCGAATGCTGCTATGAAAATAAAGTGATCAATGATCAGTTATCAGTAATCAGTGGAAATCTGCGTTCTCATTTTCATCGGTATCGGCGCATCACCGCGCGTGGCGCCTTCGGGGCTCACATGGCCAGCCCGCAGGGCTTCGCATTCGTAGCTTGGAGGTTTAGGATACTGTCGGCATACCCCCAAGCAGGCTACAAAACAAACCGGCAGAGGCGGCGATTCGCCAACGCCGCCCCCACCCCGCGCCCTTCTCCCGATACTCGCTGTGCTCGTGTTCGGGGAGGGGGGCGCCCGAAGCCGGTCGGTTTTCAAGAACTAAACTGAAGTCATTTTGAAACTCGGTATTTTATGGGGCCACGCCCGCCCGGCGCTGAAGCGATACTGTTGGTTTGCTGCGGTGCGTCGAGGATGCCCCCTCTCGGCTTCTCTCGCGAGTACGCCGAATGAATTCAGGTCTGAGGGCGTTCCGCCGCATATCCCCCTGCGGGGACATGTTTTCGCCCGGTTGGACCTGTCTGCGCAGGCAGACAGGCGGCCCCCTAGCCCCGACTTCAAGTCGGCGGGGGCAAGGCCCCCATGCAACTGGCTTGGGGTTTGCCAACAGTATCCTGAAGCCGCCGTGCAACGAAACGACGCCGAGTGAACCCGGCTTGATTGCGGCTACGGCAGAAAGGCCCCATTCATGGGGCGTCGTTCTTGGCCCGTAGGAGAACCTGCGGGTGGCCGCATGGCCTTTAGAACAGCTTAAACTAAACGCATTTTGAAATCAGGTGTTTTCGGCCTCGGCCACCCGGAGCTGAAGCTCCGGGCTACGAAACGACGCCGGGTGAACCCGGCTTGATTGCGGCTACGGCAGAAAGACCCCATTCATGGGGCGTCGTTCTTGGCCCGTAGGAGAACCTGCGGGTGGCCGCATGGCCTTTAGAACAGCTTAGTTCCCAATTTGCATCTTCGGCAGGAATAGAGAAGCGCCGTCAATAAAAGCGTATGCGTCGCACTGATTGTTCCCCGGACGTAAGTCGCTTTCCGATGCGCTGATAGCGAGTCCGCCCTTGATGACGTCGCCCGGATGCGATGAGGGCGCGGTTAGGGTGAGGCGGATGCGTTCCTGAGTTCCGGTCGCCAGGGACGCTCTATCCCACCATATCTCTCCGCCCGACTGCCCGGTGGGCGGCGGCTCCGCGCTTTGGAAGGCGGCTCCGGGGGGCAAGGTGTAGGTGATGCGGACGTTGTGGGCCGGGTCGGGGCCTGCGTTGCCATAGTGCAGGTCGAAAGCGATCTCGCTGGCGGATACGGGCGGGGTCTGGGCGGCGACGGCAACCCAGCCATCCGCGTACGCACCTGACCCCAGGCTGATGTCATCGATGGCGCCCCAACGCAAGGGCTCCCCCTGATTTTGGGTAAGATTGACCGTCAGGGTGATGGTTTGACCCCGCCAACGCGTCATGTCAATCCAGTAGTGGCGCCAGTCGCTGAACTCCGTCAGGCTGAGAAGAGGGGCGCTTGTTCTCGCGGCGTCCTGGACGCTGATCTGCAAGGGCGTGGAAGCGCCAGGTGCGCCGCTGGTGCGGGCGTAGAGGGAGAGGGTGGGGGCGGGCATGTCCGCGGGGATGGTGACTTGCTGACTGAGGATGGTTTCCTCATCTTGCGAGACCAGGCTGCTGGCGTAAAAGAGATCACAATGAGGCGATTGGCCTGTCCATAGCAACTGCATGACGTCTCTGCTGTCGAGGATGATTTGGGGCGCGATCTCCCAGGCATAGTATTTGCTGACGGTGCAGGAACGTCCGCCAAAAGGCCGCCAGAAGCGCCACTCGCCTTCGGCTTCTCGAATTGCGACATGGACGCCGTCCTCGAACACGTGGGATTGTCCCATTGCCGCGGCATAGATTCGTCCCTGGCTATCCGCGGCAAACTGGAAACTTCCAGGTTCCCAAATGTCTTGAGCGATGGGTTGGGGCACCGCTTGCTGTTCCTCGACGCGAATCTGTCCGTCTGGTGCAATTTGCAGATAATGGAGCGTCAGTCTGCCATATTGCCCGGTGGCGCCAACGATGTGCATGATGTCGTGCTGGCCTGGAATGAGGAAGAAGTATCCGGAGTGGGAGGCTTTGATGGGCTTCACCTGGACGCGACCATCCGATTGCCATCGCGCGTAAATGGCTACCGCGTTCTTGGAGGAAATCTGTGGCATGAGAAAGTGGATATTGCTTTGGCTATCGACCTGAATCTGAACGAGCGGATTGCCAGCGAAAAGCGGGTCATAGCTTGCAGGGAACCGGTAGATGGACGTCCATTGGCCTTCGGCATAGCGAATGCGGAAGTAGAAGTAGGAAGGTGTGTTGGGATATGGTATCGAGCCCTCGGTAAACCAGGTGAAATAGGCGTCTCCCGTTGGGGTGACGGTCATGTTTTGGTTAAGAAAATCGTTGTAGTTCCCCACGTCCTCCGGGGGTGTGCATACGCCTGCTGGGGTGCATTGCATATAATCGCCGTTGCGGAAGTAAAGATGCAGGGTGTTCCCGGCGTCGGTCGCGGCCACGACCCCGGTTCCTCGTTCTTCCAGACGTTGGGGCTGAGACCAGTCGCCGTTGGGGGCGCGGTGCACCAAGGTGTAACGGTAATCCAGGTCGGGGGAGATCCATAAGATGTATACATGACCATCGGCGCTGACGGCCATGGCGCGGGAGCCGCCATAGGCGCCAAGTTCCCGTTTTTCGACTAGGGAGCCGTCGGGTCGAATGCGGGCGTACATGAGCGTATAGTCCGAGAAGTCGCGACGGTCGTCCCATAGCAGATGCAAGTTGTCGCTGGCGTCCCTTTGCACTATCAGATGGTAGGCGTCGTTAGGAGTGTGGATGCGCAGGTCGGGACGGGGGCGTGAGCCGAAAGCCATGGCCTTGTGGCCTGTGTAGCGTTCGTCGGTGATCTGAGGTGGATGCGAGCCGTCCAGACGCCAACCTTGCTCTCCCTGCTCGAAGTCGCCGTTTTGCAGAAGGTCATCGATAGGGGGTAAAGTGACGTCCTGGTGCGCGTCGCCGAAACGGAGGGGATAGGTGGTGGGCGGCACGCTGTTCAGGGCGGGATGACGCCAGGAGATGGTGTATTTTTCTGACCAATCGTTGACGTAAAGGGCGTATTGCCCGTGATCATCGGAGGGGATGGTCAGCCAGGGTTGGGGATGGCTGTTTACAGTTACTTCAGGGACGGGCTGGCCGCGATTAGCGAAGGCTTTTCCAAACGCACCCCACTGATATCCGGTGATAGGGCCCTGACCTTGCTCATCCCAGGGCTCTTCGTTGCCAGCCCGGTCAATGGCTCGCACCCGGACGTAGTAGTCATGTCCGGGCCACATAGAGCTCACCTGCACCGAGGTGTCTGCGGAGCCTTTGAACAGATACTGCCAGTTCATGGTGCCAGCTTCTCGATATTGCACCTGGAATTCGCGGATGCCTGATCCGCCGGGGTCTTCACCGCGCCAGGTCAGCACGCCGCTTTGGGAGCTGATATAACGGGGAAGGTTGACGAATTCACTGTGGGGCGGCAGGGTTTCGATGGTAGTGACCGCGGCGTCTGGGGGCGTCCAGTCGCTATGATTTCCCGCGTTGTCCCATGCCCGTACGCGAAAAGCGTAGCGGCGGCCTTTCTCGCCGTCGTACAGCTTCTCGGTGTCCGTCGTTCGGGTTTGCCAGGTGGTCCAGGCGCCGTCATCGATGCGCACCTGGACGTCAAAGGAGTGAATGCCCGCCCGTCCGGCGTCTTTGCCCGACCAGCGCAGATGGATGGGATTGGGGGAGATGGCGGGCAGGGGCTCGATGGAGGCGGTGGGCGGCTCATGGTCGATGCCCAGCCGCCAGTCGGGAAGCATGTCCAAACCACTGCCTGGGATGGGCGTGCGCTGACCAAGCCAATGAGCCTGGACACGGCCTAATTCCGCTCTGGCGATATAAAGCTGGTTGTCCTGCACAACGTATTGCACCTGCGTGTAGAGCAGCTTCTTGGAATCAGGGGACCAACTGCCCGCCCACAGGTCCACCATGGGGCCAGGCGCATAGGCAATGTGTGTGGTCAGGCCGCGGTTTACATCCGTCATGACGAGATCGTTCCAGTGATCGTTGTTGACGTCCATATCAAAGGCCAGGTATTTGCCGTCGGGCGACCAGAGGACATGCTGGACATAACGCCGATTGGCCAGGAAAACGCGTTGCTTTCCGTCACCAAGATGCATGATCATGATATCGCCGTAACCGCCCGACTTGCGACGAATCCACGCGATTTGGCTCCCATCGGGCGACCAGACGGCTTCGATGTCATGGCCGTCGCTGGGGTTGGTCAATCGCCGCTCTCCTGTGCCGTCCGCATTCATCATGAACAAAGCCCAGTGTTCGTTCCTGTATCGGGAGAAGATGATGCGCTTGCCATCGGGCGACCAGGCAGGATACGTTTCCTTCCAATAGGGTGGGCCCAACTGGACGGGATCGCTGCCGTCATATTTTATGCGATAAATATGAGATTGGTCTCCTGATTTGGACACGTAGAGGATGGATTCCAGGTTGGGATGCAGCCGCGGATACATATCGGGGGTATCGTTGTGGGTGAGGCGGCGGGGATGGCTGCCGTCCGGGTTGATCATATAGATTTCCCAGTTGCCATCACGGTAGGACTGAAAAACGACTTGGTTCCAAGGGGGCTGATCCGCAGCAGTCGCGGTTTGGGCCGCTGATGGTGGCGTCAACGCGATGTCAGACAGAAGCGGGGGCGGAGCTTCAGACGGCTGCTCCCACAGCTTGATCTTCCATGTTTCTGGGGGATCGTGTTTTTCCTGGGAATGGACTGTTTGTCCGGCAGACAACATGGCCATGCCGACCAGCGCCGTCAGCAGAAGCGCCATCAATCGGGGGTAAAATTTATGGGTGTACATGGCGGGACTCCTTTCGGGCTTACGGTTTACTGGAGACGTGATTGCATTGTAGCACGTTCCTCACCACGAAAAAAGCGTTCCAAAAACGTGTTTTTCTTCCCTTCCCAGTTTGACAGATGTCCCCTAAAGGCGATAAGATTATTGCTTGCAATCATCTCGCCGAGTGGCCTGGCGCGTTCAATTTCGAACGGTGTGTGGGCGCTCCGCGAAGGAACTCGAAAATGTCCAATCGAAGGAGTTAATCACGTGACTGATCAACAAAATCAAACTCAAGACGAGCCTCAAATCAAGGTCCTGCCCAAGAAACGCATTGTGCGCAAGCTGGCGGTGGGCCAGGAAGTGCAGGGGCGCGTCAAGCGCCTGACGGATTTCGGCGCATTCATTGATATCGGCGTGGGAACGGATGCTCTGATGCATGTCTCCGAAATGAGCCAGCGTCGGATCAAGTCCCCCAAAGAGGTGCTGAAGGTGGGCCAGGAGGTGACGGCCTGGATCAAGGCGTTGGACAAGGCGCACAATCGCATCAGCCTGACCATGCTGCCGCCCGGCACGCGCACTATCCGCGACCTGGAGGTGGGCGAAGTGCTCACTGGCACGGTCACGCGCATCACGAACTATGGCGCATTCGTGGACATTGGCGTGGGCTATGACGGCATGGTGCACGTCAAGGAAATGGCCCATGGCTATGTGAAGCATCCCAGTGATATCGTGCAGGAAGGTCAGGAAGTGCAGGTGGAAGTGATCAAGATCAACCGCCGCCGCGGGCAGATCGATCTTTCCATGAAGAACCTGTTGCCCGAACCGGAGCCGGAGGAATCGGACGAGGCGGAGATTGCTGAGGTCGATATGGTCCAGGATGAAGCTGAAGAGGAAGAGGACGTCCTCTCTCCCTTCGAGCTGGCTTTGATGAAGGCTCAGCAGAAGAAGTCAAAGCGCAAGGAAAAGAAACGCAAGAAGAAGGCCTGGTACGAGGAGGACGAAGAGGACGAAATCATCCGCCGCACCCTGGAGCTGGCGGAAGGCGATTGACCTCGCGCTTGTGATTAACTCCTGATATCGTGTATGCTGATGCCTGGCGGCTTCCTCCGTCGGGCATTTTTTCATCCCCAATGGGTCACTGCAACTGAACATGCTCCCCCGTCATCTCCCCCGATTTTCCATCCTAATCCTAATCCTAATCCTAATCCTGATCCCTCTCCTGACCGGCTGCGCGGTTACGCCCAACTACCTCGCGCTTACCGGCCCGCGCTATGTCGGCGCATACGCGCAAACAGCGCCACAGGACGATGGCGCATTCCGGGCCGTCACCTGGAATATCAAATACTCGCGCCATATCCATGAAGCCCTACGCGTCCTCCAGGAAACGCCCGAACTTCAGCATCCCGACGCGATTCTCCTGCAGGAGATGGATGAGGAGGGGGTGGAAGCTGTCGCCCGGGCGTTGGGGATGAATTACGTGTACTATCCCGCGTCCATCCACGCCCGGCATGGCCGCGACTTTGGCGAAGCCATCCTCAGCCCCTGGCCCCTCACCGATGACCGCAAGCTGCTTTTGCCCCATTACAGCCCGCGCAATGGCCAGACCCGCATCGCCATCCGGGCGTGGGTGCAGACGCCCGACCGTCCTGTGCTGGTCTACAACACGCACACCGAGACCTCGCTGATGTTGCCCGCGCAACGGCTGGATCAGGTGGAGGCCATCCTGACGGATGTGGGCGCGAACGCGTCGCCGGTCATCATCGGCGGCGATTTCAACACGATCACGCCCTGGGAGCAAAGCGCCTTGGTGACGGTGATGGAGCGAGCGGGGTTCGTTTGGGCCACGAAGGACGCGGGATCGACGGTGATGGAGATGGGCGCGGGCGTGACCATGGATTACCTCTTCGCCCGCGGCATGGAGCCTGTGCGAGCGGGCGTGGTTTCCGACGTGGACGCCAGCGACCATCGGCCCCTGTGGGCGGCATTGTGGTGAAAGGCGTCAACCTGACAGGTTCCCGAGCGCGAGGCGCTCAACCGGGCGTCGATGCGCCCGTCGGCGCCGTGGCCGCGTCCAGGAAAAATTGTGAAAGGAACCTGTCAGGTTAGCGGGTGAGCCGCCACGCCAGGACGTTGAGGGCCGCCAGGGCTAGCAGGATGCCCGCAACGAGCCATCCTCGCCGCGAGCGCGGCGTCATCACTTCCCAACCCAGGGTCAGCAGGATGGCAAGGGGCAACAAACCGGGGAAAAAATAGCGACCCTGGGGCTGCCACGCCTGCCCCAGCATCGGCGCGAACGCCTGAACGCTTATCAACCCCACCGCCGCCGCGGCCAACCCCTGAACACTGAACACTGAGCACTGATGACTGAATACGAACCTTCTCCAAGTTCCCATCATCGCCGCCGCAGTTGCCACGCCTAGCAGCCCATACACCCACCACGGATACGGAATCGTCAGCCAGCCGAACCATCCCCAGAAGCTGGCCCAGGCGAAGATCGCGTACGCAGCGTAACGCATCAGCGAGGGAACGTCCCACACCTGGCCGTAGAGCGCCCGGCTGAAGTAGCCCGCGGGCAGGGGCAGACGCCTCTCCAACCAGGTGAGGAGGGGATCGCCCAGGGGCGCGGGGTAAGCGCCATCCCCGTTGAGGAGCAGAGACCAGCCCGCCGCGTCCCTCAGCGTCACGCGGGCCCGAGCCTCGCCCCCGGGCAAGATGAGATGCACGCCGACATGATGGGCCCGGGGCGACAGCGTGCGGGTGAGCTGACAGATTCGGGGCTGCGGGGAAAGCGGGCAGTGGATTTCAGAACGCCCCGCTTCATCGCTCAGTCGCAAGACCAGATCGCCCCCTGCGCCCGAGGCCTCCGCCTCCAGCGTCAGCGGCTGTCCCTGGCGTTGGACGATGAGCAGGCCGCTGAGAGTCTGGCTGAGGCGGGCGGGAGCTTTCTCGGCCTGGAGAAAGAGCTGGCCATCAGCCCGGCTGCGGTCGAGCCCCTGCCGCCGCCAGCCCGCGGCCCAGCGGGGATTTGGTAGCAGGATCAGGATTGGGATCAGGACCAGGGTTGGGAATAGGACAATGCCTTTACCTCCTTTGTGCAATCGGGGGATCCTCTGTATTCCCACTCCCAGCGCCAAAGGCCACAGAAACAGTAACCCCACGTCCACCAGCAGCGGCCCCAGTCCGATCCAGAGCAGGATAAAGGCCCAGGCCGGGCGCGACCGGGCCAGGAGGAGGGCGGCAAATCCCACTGTGCCCCACAGCATGGTCAGCGCATCATTATTCACGCTGGTTCCGATGAATCCCACCATGGGTAACAGCCCCACCAGCAGCCCCACGCTCAAGGCCCGGTCGGGCGCGTCGGGCCACAAGCGCCACGCCAGGCCCAGAGCGACGGCGGTGGTCAGCAGATGCAGGGCCAGAGAAAGGCGCCGCAGCCAGAGGAGCTGCGTCGCCGGGGACTGCGTTTGCCAATGGGGGAGCAGGCGCAGCCAGAACGCGGCCAGCGCGTAATAGCCGGGCGGCTTCTGCCCGATTTGCGACCCGCTGGCCAGCAGGGTGGGGTCCTGGGCCAGCGCACCTTCGCCGCCGTCGGGATGCACGACCGCCTGCCAGTCGTGAGCCTCCATGCTGGCGAGAGTGCGTTGCCAATGCTCGGGCGCGACATCTTGCGGGCGGGGGGGACGCCCCAGTTGTGCAAATAACTGCACATAAAGAAAGTGTCCGGGCTCATCGGGCGCAGCCCAGGGCGGCGTCGTTTGCAACCAAATGACGCCCTGGAGGAGCGTCAGTCCCAGAACCAGAGTCCAAATGCCCCATCGCTGTCTCGAAAAGAGGGCTGCGAAGGCGTGAAGGAACATAAAGGCGCGAAGAAAAATGGGTAGGCCAGGAAACCGGGAAACCAGTGGGGCCGGACGGGGGAGCGAATCGGCCCGGTTTCCCTGGTCTACCGGTCTACGGGGCTACCGGTTTCCATGTGCATCCGTATCGGGGGGATGGCAGGTTCCCGCCAGCCTCAGTCCCTGCCCGGATCGTCACCTTCGAAATAGACGGCGAGGACGGCCAGGAAGAAGCCGCCCAGCAGCCCGGCCACCACCGCCAGGGTCAGATTCAGAGGCCAGTTGGGCTGAGAGGGATGGGCGGGTGGTTGCGCTTCTCCCACCTGATGCACCCGCTGACCTTCCACAATCCGCTTGACATTCAGCTCCACCATCTTGTTCTCCAGCGCTTTCACCGAATCGTACCATACGTTGCGTGTGCGCTGGATATTTTCCCGCTCGGTGATGATGGTGGCCACCTGGTCCTGCAAGGTCAGAAGGTCGGCGTTGGCCGCATCCAGGTCGGCCTGCACCTGGGCTTGTAAGGCTTCCAATGCGGCTTGCAGCGCATCGGGCGAGAGCGCTTGCAGTTCCTCGAAGGTCAGGCCATAGCGCGTCAGCATAGGCGAGTCCAGCAGCGCCATGTGCGAAGCCTCGCCACTTCCCTCCTTCAGGCCCGACAACGCCAGCGTCACCTTGTCCAAAAACACACTCAGATCGGCCACTTCGGAGCTCTTGATGGTCAATTCCTGCTTGATGGCGGCCTGATTGCCGAAAAGTTGATCCTCCCCCACGCCCGTGATATCCCCGGTGAACCCCAGTCCGATGCCATACTGCGCCCGAAACGCCCGCCAGCGGTCATCCCATTCGCTGTATTTTTGATCCACCTCAGCCTTGGCCTGCGCAAACGCATCTATGCTGCCTGCGTAGATATCGGCGATGACCTCGGGCAGGGCCTGGGCCATGGCGTTGGCCAGCAAGGCAGCGTCGTTGGGATCCGACGCCTTGACGCGGATGGTGAAGGTCGAGCCCGCGCCCGCCTTCACCGAGGTGGCGTCCAGCACGTCCTGAGGCGTGTACTCGCGGCTCAACTGGTCGCCGACCTGTTCCAGGGCCAGCTCCGCGGTCTTGGGCGTTTTCACCAGAGGCATGACTTCCGACCGCCAGTCGAAGCGGAGGTCCACCACGTCGTACACCTTGTTATCCCAGCGCCACACCAGTTGGGGCTTGGGCGCGACCATGATGCTGGCGGCGGTGTAGGCCACCGGCATCAGCAGGGAAAACAGAATGGCGATGAGCAACGCGAGGATTGGGGGCAGAAGGATGAACTTCCACTTCCGGCCCAGGCGTTTCAGGTAGAGGGAAAAACGAAAAGGTTGGTCCATAGATGGCCTTGCGTGAGATTGATTGGCTGGCGTCACGAGCGGCAGCTCGCCGATACAGATGAAAACGGCTCGCGGCCAGGGCGGGCGCGGGAAGCCGATTTCGTAATCCGTAATGACCTCACGGATTACGGATTACGCATCACGTCAGTTGCAGGCTCGCCCAACCTTGGCTTTGCGAACTTTTCGCAACCGACGATCATTCTATTTTCAAAACAGCGTGGCATTCATCGCCAGGATGACGAGGATGCTGGCAAGGGCTCCGATGATCCAGCCGACGATGACATCGCCCAGATAGTGGACGCCCAGCGCCACTCGGGCCCAGATGCAGATGAGGGAGATGAACCAGAATAACAGCGCGAACTGGGGGAAAATCCAGGCTCCGAAGATGGGAAGCGTGCCCATGCGGGTGGCGTGGCCGCTGGGAAAAGCGTGGCGGTCGTAGCCCTTGCTGTAAAAGCCGTCGATCTCCTGCGGACGCGGGCGTTTGAGGGTGAATTTGATGGCGTAAGTGACCACAGCCGCCAGGATGGAAGCAATCACCCAGCCCAGAATCTGCCAGCGGATGGGCGGGCCGAAAACGATCATGCCCGCGGCCCATAATACGAGCCACAGCGGCCCATCGCCCAAATGCGCCGCTACCGTGGCAATGGCCTTGCCCGTGCGATGATCATCCACCCGCAGCGCCTGACTCCACCGCTGGTCGACCGCCTCCAAACGCGCCACCCAGGAACTCATGCCGTCTTCGCCTCCCCACGCTCCTCCAGCACAGCTCGCACCAGTTCAAGCTGGTGAGGCTTGTCCACATCCATGCCCAGGTCCGCATAGGGCGAGATGACCACCTTGCCCCTGGCCTGGAGCAAGCGTTCGCTCAGGTCCTCCGCGTCCTTCACCGAAAGGCGACGGAAAAGGAATTTGATGATGACTCTGAAGCCCAGAAGGCGGGCCTGTTGAAACACGCTCTTGCGGCGGGCCAACAATTCCCGCACCAGATCCTGGTTGTTATGGGCGATGGCGATGCGCACGAAGAAGAGATCGCCGCCGCAGAATTTGCCCTCTTTGACGGGCACATAAGACCGCCTGGAGTCGGGGAAGGCGGCTTCCATGACATCTTTCTCCACCACCGAGTAGAAGAAATCCCCGTCCATGTTCTCGCAGGTCTCCACGAACCAGTTCACGGTCTCGCTGTGCAGCGCCGGGATATCGCCCGAAGCGAACAACATGAACTCCGCGTCCGGCTGATGAGCCTGCACCGCGTCCACGCCCGCCATCACATTCTCGAAATGGGCGTTCTGATTGGGCACATAGATGATGTCCGTGCCGAAATCCACATTATCCTTCTCGCTCATTCCCACGATATAGATTTGGTCGATGCGCGAACTCTCCCGAAGCGCCTTGACCACCCAATACACCATGGGTTTTCCGGCGATGGGGATCAGCGTTTTGCGATCCATGCCCATCGCCGCAGCCAAAGGATCCGGTTTTTCGGTGGAGTAGCCAGCGAGAACGACGGCGGGATAGGTCTTCATCGTTGTGTCTCCGGTTCGGGAAGGGAATGCGAGATGGCGGTGCTACTGGATTGATTATAGCTCAGAATCGGGGGAAGGGTGAAAAATGGACTTGATAGGCTTATGCGAAGGGTGCTAAAATGCGGCCATGAAACTTGGTTTTCCTCAGCATATTCTGGGCCGGGCGGGGTTGCGCAGTCACGATGGGCGACGCTGGCAGAACAACCCCCATCTCTCCGTCAGCCTGGCCTATCTGCGGGATATCCTGCTCTATCTCGACAGCCGGGATATCCGCATGTATCGCATGGCCGCGGACCTGGCGCCCTACCTCACTCATCCCGATCACCCTCGATTTCACAATCAGATTGAGGAATGTGCGGCGGAGCTGGCCGCGGTGGGGGATTTGGCCCGGCGGTTGGGGATGCGGCTCAGCTTTCATGCGCCCGCACACGTGCTGCTGAACGCGCCCGACCCCGAGCGGCTGGAGGCGTCCAGACGCACGCTGGATGGGTTGGCCGCCATCCTCGACGGCATGGGATTGGGCCCGGAAGCGGTGATCGTCATCCATGTGGGCGGGCATTATCAGGATCATGATGGGGCGATGGCCGCGTTCGTGCGGGGATGGGAAGGGTTGCTCGAGCGCACGCGCGATCGATTGGCGTTGGAGCATGATGATCGGCGATTCGACGTGGCCGACGCTCTGTGGGTGCATCAGCGCACGGGCGTGCGGCTGATCTTCGACATGCTCCATCACCGGCTCCACAATCCTCGCGGCATTCCTGCGCCCGAGGCCCTGGCCATCTGTCTGTCCACCTGGCCGCTCCATCAGACGCCCAAAATCCACTTTGCCACCCCCACCACCGAGATGGTGCGCGACCGCAAGGGCCAGCCCCACCCGCCTCGACTCAACCGCCACAGCCATTACATCAACCCCTTCGCCTTCATCGACTTCCTGCGCTCCCTGCCTCCCATGCGGGATTTCGACGTCATGCTCGAAGCCCGCGCCCGGGATCTGGCCTTATTGCAATTGCGTCGCCATCTGGCCCGCTTCGCCCCCGATCTGGTACAATGACGCCCACGTCATCCTCTCGCCGCCGAAATCGTCCACATGTCACGACGCCGTTTGCTCTCCCTGCTCTTGCTCTGCCTGATGGCGCTGGGGTTTGCCCCCGCCCTCGTCCGGGCGCAGGAGGCCCCGCCCGCAGGCTGCATCTATGTGGAGACCGATCCCGGTTTCGAGACCGATGACGCCTGGACATTCACCGAGACGGCCAGCCCTGGCTTTTTCGATGCGACCGTGGCGTATGCGGGCGAACGCGCCGCGTTCGTGGGCATTCCTGAGGATGCCGAGAACCAGGAAGTGGATTCCACCGTGTGGCAGCGGATGCGACTTCCAGTGGCCGGGCAGATTACCATGTCTGCACAACTGCGGTCTCAGGAGGGGGATGGCGATGACGCCCGCTATATCGTCGTGTGGGATTTGACCACGGATGAATCCACCATCCTGCTGTATGAGCAAGTTTTCGAGCTGGATTGGCAGCCAACCACCGTCGATCTGACCGCATTCGCCGGGAAGGACGTGCTGCTGGTTTTTGGCGTGCATAATGACGGTCGGGGCAAGAAGGCCGCCATGTGGGTGGACGAAGCGCGGGTGCTGGCGTGTGATCTGCAATCCACAACGGCATCGCCTATCGACGCCCCCACGGTGGCCCCTTTCCCTTCCCCGACGGCCACCGCGACGTCCACCCCTCTCCCCTCGCCCACGCCCACGCCATTGCCTACCGACACTCCCACCCCGACGGCCACGCCCACGGCAACGGCCACCCCGCCGCCCACCTCGACGCCGACGCCCACCTCTTCACCCTCTCCGACCCCTACTCCCACGCTCGAACTGCGGCTTACGCCCCGCTCCGCCCGCGGCAGCCTGCCCGACAACAACGCTCTTCCCCTGGCGGCAGCGATCATGCTCAGCGGGATGGTCGCCCTGGTTGTGGTCGTCATCAGCCTGCGTCGGTAAATCGGCGGGTTTTTCGACCGAAATGCTGTCAAAACCGCCCAAAAAACAAAGGGCGGCTTGCATCTTGTCCCCGAAGGTGATAGGATCGGAGAGAAATCATGTGTGACTTTCTGGCAACAGCGTCACACCATTCCCAGGTAATTCGAGACTTATGAGTGAATTTTACTACGGCGGACAAGCCGTCATCGAAGGCGTGATGATGCGCGGGCAGCGACGCGTCGCTGTGGCCGTGCGCAATCCCGAAGGGGAGATCATCGTGCACGAGGAGCCGTTGCCCGAACGCATTTATCGCAGTCGCTGGAGTCGATTGCCCTTCCTGCGCGGGCTCGTTCTGTTGTGGGATGCGCTGGTGCTGGGCACGAAGGCGTTGATGTGGTCGGCCGACGTGGCCCTGGGCGAGGAAGAGGAGGACGCCCAGGGATTCAGCGGGCCGGTGGCCTGGGGCACGGTGGCGTTGTCCCTCATCCTCGGCGTCGCCCTGTTCTTTCTCCTGCCCACGGGCGTGGCCCATCTCAGCGAAAGCGTGTTGGGACTTTCCAAGTACGCCAGCGCGGTGCTGGAGGGCTTTTTCCGCCTGTTCCTGTTCATCGCCTATCTGGTCATCATCGCCCGCAGCGAGGAGATCAAGCGGGTGTTCATGTATCACGGCGCGGAGCACAAGACCATCAACGCCTACGAGGCAGGCGAGATCATGACGCCCGAAAATGTGGCGACATACTCTACCCGGCACACCCGCTGCGGCACGAGCTTTCTTCTCTTCGTTGTGCTCATCAGCATCATCCTCTTCATCCCTCTGCAATTCGATACCTGGTGGGTGCGGCTGCTCTCCCGCCTGATCCTGATTCCCGTTGTCGCGGGCATCTCCTACGAGGTGCTGCGCATCAGCACCCGTTATCAGGATCACGCCCTGATGAAGCTCATCATCTGGCCGGGGCTGGCCATGCAGAAACTGACCACCCGCGAGCCCACGCTGGATATGCTGGAAGTGGCGATCCAGGCCCTGGCGCCTGTCCTGGCCGCGGATGGTCTGGAACTGCCCGCGCCTGCGGAGGAGTCCGCCGGGCTGTCTGCGCCGCAGCCGGAGCTTGTTCCCACCACGTGACGCTGCTTAAAAGCGCCTGTACACATGCCCCTCGCGCCGGATTGGCGCGGGAAGCCGCCAGTTGCAGACCCGCCCAACCCTGGCCTGGCGAACCTTCAGCAACCCAGATTGTGCAAACAAACGCTGGTCATCCAGCGCTTTGTCTAAAAATCAAGCAATCCCCTCACTTCACGCAACGGAGCGTAGAAAATGGCAAACGAACCCCTTGTTGTTACCGTCACTGGTGCAGCCGGTCAAATCGGCTACAGCTTGCTTTTCCGTATCGCCAATGGTGATGTCTTCGGGCCCAAACAACCCATCATTCTCAAACTGCTGGAGATCACCCCGGCCATGAAGGCGCTGGAAGGCACGCTCATGGAGCTGGAAGACTGCGCCTTCCCCCTCCTGTATGACATGGTCCCCACAGATGATCCCAGGGTGGCGTTTGATGGCGCGAACTGGGCGTTCCTGGTCGGGGCCTTCCCTCGCAAGGCGGGCATGGAACGGGCCGACCTCATCGACAAAAATGGCCCCATCTTCGTGGAGCAGGGCAAGGCCATCAACGCGGTGGCCGCGGATGATTTCCGCGCCCTGATCGTGGGCAATCCTGCCAACACGAATGCGCTCATCTGCGCCTCCAACGCCCCCGACGTGCCCAAAGATCGCTTCGCGGCCATGACCCGACTGGATCACAATCGGGCCAAGAATCAGCTTGCGAAGAAGGTGGGCGTCAATGTGAGCGAAGTCAAGCGCATGATCATCTGGGGCAACCACTCCAAGACCATGGTCCCCGACATCTATCATGCCCGCATCGGTCGCAAGAAGGCCATCAACGCGGTGGGCAAGCGCTGGTACAAGAAGGAATTCATCCCCACTGTGGCCACTCGCGGCAGCGCCATCATCCAGGCCCGGGGCGCCTCCTCGGCCGCATCCGCGGCCAACGCCGCCATCAACGCGGTGCACGACTGGGCCCTGGGCACCCCCAAGGGCGACTGGGTCTCCCTGGCCGTGTACAGCGACGGCTCCCACTACGGCATCCCCGAAGGCGTCATGTACTCTGTACCCGTGACCCATCCCGGCGATGGCACGTGGCAGATCGTCGAAGGTCTGGAGATCAACGACGAGATCAAGGAAAAGATGCGCATCACGGGCGAAGAGCTGCTGCGCGAGCGGGCTGTAGTCGAGCACCTGCTTAAAGGCTGATCGCCAGTGACCAAACCAATCAGAATCCTGCAACCGCGCCAGCCCCTTGGCGCGGTTGTTCTTTTGAGATTTGTGCGCGATGCTTTTTCTGATAGAATGACGGCATGTTGTTGTCTCGTCCTCTTCATTCGGAACTGCTAACGCACCCCGGTTAACAAACCACAAAGGGCACAAAGGCACTAAGTGCACGAAGAAAAAATGTATCAATTTCCCTTTGTGCCTTTGTGTCTTCGTGTTCTTAGTGGTTTTCGGGTGACGACCTTAGTAGTTGCCTTCATTCTCTCAAGGAGTGACCTATGTTGCGAGCGCTGCTAATTCGCTGGGGCGTCATTGCCGCGGCCGTTTGGATTACCTCGTCGATCATGCCGGGCATGACCATCCGGGAAGGCGTCATTGGCATCCTGCTGGTCTCTTTGGTTTTCGGCTTGGTCAACGCCATCATCAAACCCATCGTCAAACTGCTTACCTGCCCGCTCATCATCCTGACGCTGGGGCTGTTCACCCTGGTCATCAACACGCTGATGCTCATGCTCACAGCCGTCTTTTTGCCCCAATATCTGGAAATAAAGGGCGCGCTGGATGGATTTTTCACGGCATTCATCGCCGCCATTATCATCTCTATCGTCACCACGGTGATCGGTTTCATCATTCCTGACGACGATTGAGGCCGTTTGCCAGGGGCTTCGACAGGATGAGCATTTGCGAATCGGGCGTTACGTTTTTCCGTCCGATTCGTGTTATACTTTTGGAAGAAATCCCACATTTGAATGCGTTGATATCGAATACGCTCAGAACTCAATGGAGAGCTTCAAATGAGCATTCCCAAGACCATGCGCGCCATTGTGAAACCGGAGGAGTCGCCGGGATTGGTGATGCGGGAGATGCCTGTGCCCCAGCCTGGGCCGCGAGAGGTGTTGGTGAAGGTCAAGGCCACCTCGATCTGCGGCACCGATCTCCATATCTTTCGTTGGGACCCCTGGGCCCGAAGCCGCATCAAGCCCCCCATCATCGTAGGCCACGAGTTCAGCGGCGTGGTGGTGGAGAAGGGGAAAATGGTGCATGAGGTGAAGGAGGGGGATTTCGTATCAGCTGAAAGCCACATCATTTGCCACGTGTGTCAGGAATGTCGCACAGGCAAGGGGCATCTGTGTCAGAACACCAAGATCATCGGCGTGGATCGGGATGGATGCTGGGCGGATTATATCGTCATGCCCGCGGAGAATATGTGGCTGAATCCGCCCGACATGGCCTACGAGGTGGCCAGCCTGCAGGAGAATTTCGGCAACGCGGTGCATACGGCCTTCTCCACCGATCTTACGGCCAGGCGCGTGCTGGTGACGGGATGCGGGCCTGTGGGGCTGATGACCATCATGGTGGCCAAGGCCGCGGGAGCGCATACGATTTACGCCACCGATATTTCCAACTATCGTCTGGAGATGGCGCGCAGGCTGGGCGCGGATTTCGCCATCAATGTGACGCAAGAGAACGCCTATGAGATCATCATGGCCGATTCGGAAGGGGAGGGCGTTGATGTGCTGCTGGAGATGTCGGGCGCGCCCCAGGCCGCGGACCTGGGTTTCAAGGCCCTCAAGCCCGGCGGCGAAGCCTCCCTCCTGGGCCTCTATCCCTCCGACATTCCCTTCGACATGAACGACGGCGTCATCTTCAAAGGCGCGACCGTGCGCGGCGTCATCGGACGGGAGATCTGGGGCACCTGGTATCGCATGAAAGGGCTGCTCTCCCGCGGGCTCGTGGACCTCTCCCAAATCATCACCCATCGTTTCGCTCTTGAGGACTTCGAGCAGGCTATTCAGGTGATGCAGAGCGGTCGCAGCGGCAAAGTCGTCATGTTCCCGGATGGTCTGCCCGAGCAGCAATGAAAACGCACGTAAAAGGCGCAAAAGCCGCCACGAGCGAAAGCTGGCTCATGCGGGTGAAAACGCCTCGCGGCCACGTCGGCGCAGGAAGCCAATCCCGTAATACGTAATGCGTGATGCGTAATGACCTCACGGATTACGGATTACGCATCACGTCCGTAGCAGACTCGCCCAACGCGGGCTTCGAGTTGATTTTGCAAACCAACGCAACGCTATTTTCGGAACAGGAGTATGATCATGGCTGATAAACTTGATTTCATCGTTGAAGAGCTGGAACGGCTCAAGGCCGAGCACCTGTTCATCAACATCCGCACCATCGAATCCCCGGCCGACGGTTGGATGATCGTGGATGGGAAGAAGGTGCTCAATTTCTGTACGAACAACTATTTGGGCCTGGCCAATCATCCACGGCTAAAGGAGGCCGCCAAGAAAGCAGTGGATGCGTGGGGCGTGGGCCCGGCCGCGGTGCGCACCATCGCTGGCACGACTCGGCTGCATCTGGAGCTGGAAAAACGTCTGGCTGCGTTCAAAGGCGTGGAGGACGCGCTTTTCGTGCAGAGCGGCTTCAATGCCAATCAGGCTGCGATCCCGCCCCTGGTGGGCAAGGGCGACGTCATCTTTTCCGATCGCCTCAACCACGCCTCCATCATCGATGGCGCCCGGCTCTCTCGGGCCAAGATCGTCGTCTATGAACACTGCGATCCCGAGGACCTGGAGGCAAAAGTGCAGGAGCATCTGCCTCAGTATCGTCGAGGTCTGGTGGTCACCGATGGCGTCTTCAGCATGGATGGCGACATCGCGCCTCTGGACAAAATCTACGCCGTGGCGGAGAAATATGGCCTGATGACCATGGTGGACGACGCCCACGGCGAGGGCGTGCTGGGCCGCGGCGGCCGCGGCATCGTCGATCATTTCGGTTTGCACGGCAAATTCGACGTGGAGATCGGCACGCTATCCAAAGCTTTCGGCGTCGTCGGCGGCGTTATCGCCGGCAAGAAGCTCATCGTGGATTACATCCGGCAGAAGGCCCGGCCCTTCCTCTTCTCCAGCGCGCCCACGCCCGCGGACACGGCCGCCTGTCTGGCCGCAGTAGACATCCTGGAGGAGAGCGAGGAGCTGGTGGAGCGCCTGTGGGAGAACGCCCGGTATCTGAAAGCGGGCATGGATGAGCTGGGCTTCGATACGGGCCACAGCCAGACGCCCATCCTGCCCATCATGCTGGGCGACGCCGGGCTGGCCAAGGAGTTCAGCCGCAAGTTATTCGAAAATGGCGTCTTCGCCATGGGCATCGGCTATCCCACCGTTCCCAAGGGTCAGGCTCGCATCCGCGTGATGAACACCGCCGCTCACACCAAAGCGGACCTGGACTTCGGTCTGGAAGTCTTCGCCAAAGTCGGCCGCGAGCTGGGCGTGATCCAGTGAAAATCAAAGATTAAGGATTAAAGATTCACGCAGCACATTTCTTTCCCATCATTGATTTCTCCAAGGAGCTTTCTCTAATGGCCAAAAAAGTGCTTCCCGACCGGAATCTCGCCTTTGACCTCGCCCGCGTCACCGAAGCCGCGGCGCTGGCCGCAGGTCGTTGGGTGGGGCGTGGCGACAAAGAAGCCGCGGATCAGGCCGCGGTGGACGCCATGCGCCTCGTATTGAACAACATCGATATGGACGGCATCGTCGTCATCGGCGAGGGAGAGAAGGATGAAGCGCCCATGTTGTTCAACGGCGAAAAGTTGGGCACGGGCGTGCCGCCCGAGGTGGATATCGCTGTCGATCCCATCGACGGCACCACCCTCACCGCCAAAGGGCTTCCCGGTGCCCTGAGCGTGGTGGCTCTGGCCGAACGCGGCACCATGTACAATCCCTCCCATCTCGTCTACATGAATAAGATCGCGGTGGGACCAGAAGCCAGGGACATGATCGACATCAACGCCCCTGTCGCGGTGAACATCCGCCGCGTGGCCCGAGCCTTGCGCAAGGAGCCCCGCGATATCACGGTTATGGTGCTGGATCGACCTCGACACGCCCAACTGATCTCCGAAATTCGCTCCACGGGTGCCCGCATCCTGCTCATCTCCGATGGTGACGTGGCTGCGGCCATCGCCACCGCGCAGGAGGATTCGGGCGTAGACATGATGATGGGTATTGGCGGTTCGCCCGAGGCCGTCATTTCCGCCGCGGCGCTCAAGTGCATGGGCGGCGATATGCAATGCAAGCTGTGGCCGCGCAATGACCAGGAGCGCCAATTGGCCATCGAGGAAGGCATGGACCTGGACAGGGTGCTGACCATCGACGATCTGGTTCAGGGGGACAACGTTTTCTTCGCGGCCACGGGCATCACCTCGGGCGCGTTGCTGCGCGGCGTGCGCTACTTCGGCGGCGGAGCCACCACCCAGAGCCTGGTCATGCGATCCCGATCGGGGACCATTCGGATGATCAACTCCCGCCATCGCCTGGAGAAGTTGCGCCGTTTCAGCGCCATCGATTACAGTTAGTGCACGTCCAGAAATTAGTTCCCGTTTTTGTGCTCACCGACTCAAGTCGTGCGCTTCAGGCCTGCGGCCAGACCCCCTCTTCATCTCCCCCGCAAGCGGGAGAGAACAGCGGAAGGGGATCAGATGACGGCCTCCGCCGTCCAAAACGATGACAAACAAAAAGGTCGCCGAAGGGCGACCACCGGCACCATCGAATCCTCCTTCCTTATTTCCTCCCCCGCCCGTCTCGAAGCGGGGGAGGAAGCAAAGGAGGGGGCTTGCGCCTAAAGAGCCCGAGTTCACTCGGCCAGTGTCGCGGCGAAAAAGGGAAGTTATTTTTAGACGCTCACTTAGCAGACGGCCCGGGCGAAGGCTCGCCGATACGGATGAAAATGAGAACGCAGATTTTCGCAGATGCTTCGCAGATTTCCACTGATTACTTTATTTTCACAGCAGGACGGCTATAACGCGCCGACGCCGCAGAAAGCGTTGATAGCGACGCTTGCTGATGAAGCCGACGCGTTTTTACCTGTGACCATCCATGCCCGAACACATTGCTATCATCGACCTGGGGTCCAACACGACCCGCATGGTCATCTATGAATACGAACGAGACCGCTATTTCCGGTTGTTGGATGAAATCCGGGAGGTGGTGCGTCTGCGCGAGGGCATGGGCCGCACCAATGTCTTGCGGGCCGCGGCGATCCAGCGCGCCATCAACGCCATGCGTATGTTCAAAGAGCTGGTGGAGGATACCCATGTCGATGAGGTGATCGCCGTCGCCACCAGCGCCGTGCGGGATGCCGTGAATCGGGACACGTTTCTGGCCCGGATCCATGCGGAAACAGGCTGGGAGTTGCGGATGCTGTCGGGTGAGGAGGAGGGCTATTACGGCGCGTTGGGCGCGGTGAACGCCACCTGTCTGCGTTCGGGCTTCGTGCTGGATCTGGGCGGCGGCAGCGTTCAGATCACCGAGGTGCGAGAGGGCTTGCCGGGACGCACCATCAGTCTGCCCCTGGGCGCATTGCGACTAACCGAGCTCTTCCTCAGCCCCGACCGCATCTCGCCCGAACAGACAGCCTCGCTTCGGGCTTTCATCCGCGAGCAACTGGCCGAGGTGGACTGGTTCAAGGCCCGACCGGGCGATACGCTGGTCGCCATCGGCGGAGCCATTCGCAATCTGGGCAAGATCGACCAGGTGCGGAAGCATTATCCTCTGGACAGCATCCACGGCTATCGTTTCGCAAGGGAGGATATCGCGGCCCTGGCCGACGAACTCTGGCGGTATTCCCTGAAGAAGCGACGAAATGTGCGCGGGCTGCGGGCGGATCGGGCGGATATCATGCCCGCAGCCGCCATCGCCTATGACGAACTCCTGCGTCACAGCGGTTTCGACGGGCTCATCATCAGCCGACCGGGCCTGCGCGAAGGACTTTTCTTCGATCATTTTCTCTCCCACCTGCCCCAGCCCCTGTTCCCCGACCTGCGACAGTTCAGCATCCTCAGCCTGGCCCGCATCTTCGGTTACGACGATCCCCACAGCCATCATGTGGCCTTCCTGGCCGGGCGTCTGTTCGATGATCTCCAGTCCGTGCATGGTCTGGACGCCTCCTACCGGGAGCTGCTGTGGGCCGCGGGCATCCTGCACGACGTTGGGGCCATCATCAATTATCCCTACCATCATCGCCATTCCTATTACATCATTCTCAACTACACCCTCTACGGCTACACCCCGCGAGAGCTGGCGCTCATCGCACTGATTGCCCGGTTTCATCGCAGCAAAGGCAATCCCAAACCGCGTGAATTGGCTCCAATTTTGACCCGAGAGGACGTCCGGGCCCTGCCCATCCTCTGCGGCATGATCCGCCTGGCCGAGTATCTGGAACGGGGGCGGCGGCAGGTCATTCGCGACCTGCGGTGTCATGTGGATGTGGACAACGGTTGGATGCAGATCGAGGCCCTGGCCGCGGGCAACGCGGCCATCGAGCTATGGGAAGCGGAGCGAAATCTGGAAGTGCTCAGCCGGGCGCTGGGCCTGGAAGTGGAGCTGGTGGAAGGCGTGTGGGTGGGGGAGTGATCAGTAATCAGTGATCAGTGATCAGTAAGCAGTCCCTGGTCTTTGAACACGTCGGGATAGAGTTTCTCCGCCTGGCGGAAGAGGTCGGCCAGTTTCATGGCCTTGAAGATGGAGCCTTTGGTCTTGATCTGGCCGCCGAAGTAGGCGTCGCGCAGGCGCACGGTTCCCAACAGGATGCCATGCAGTAGGTCGGCGTCCAGGCGGATGGCCAGGTCGGGCTTGACGCCGTCGGGCGAGAAGCTGAGTTTGACCGGTTTTTGTCGAGCATCGAGGCCCAGGAAGAGCTTGGGATCGTCGATGTAAAGGCTGACGATCATGTTGTTCTTGACGAAGTCATCGGCCGCGCCGGGGGTGTTGTTCAGGCGGTCGAAAAGTTCCGCCATGACGGATTTCAGGGTTTTGGAATCAGGATAGACGGCCATGGAAATTCAGGAGTGAGATGGGGTTGGAAAGAGGGTGGGTGAATGACGTGCATTAGATGCCTTGAAAGGGGCGTTGGTTTCATGGGGCGGGTTTGCGGAGTGATGAGGAGAATGCGAGCAAGGCCTTTTTCCCCGCGGCGATGGCTTTGCTCAGCGCTTCGGGCAGCTCCTCCACCTCCAGATCGCGGGCGAAGTCTTCGAGGACGGCGTCGGCGTCGCGCTCGGGCGTAAAGCCCCACGTCTCGCGCATCCGGCGGGTGGAGACCGCCCAGGAGTAGCGCAGGTAGTCCCAGGGGATGGGCAGGGTGACCTGGCGGCGTGTGGAAAGGGCCGTCGTCAGGTTCTGGCCCGTCTGGAGGATGGCGTCGGGGAGGGGAACGGCGTGTCGCCCCGCCCGTTCGATGACCTGAAGCAAGGTCAGGGGCGGAGGCGCAGCGACGTTGTACGCGCCATCATGGTCGGCTTCCAGGGCCTGGATCACGGCCCGCACCGCGTCATCGACATGAAGCACCTGGATCAGCGGGTCGGCGTTCTTGGGGATGGGGATGACAGGCAGGCTGAGGTAACGGGCCAGGGGGGAGCGATGACCGTGTCCCAGGAGGTTGGCGAAGCGCAGCACGGTGATGATCATTTCGGGGCGCTGCTGGCGGAAGCCGCGCAGGAAGGTTTCAATGTCGCGCAGGTCGCGGACGTAGCCGCAGGCGGATGGCCCGCGAAAGGGCGCGTCTTCGGGGATGAGGTAGGGATGGTCGGGATGCGCGCCGTAGACGAATGTGCTGGAGGGGAAAACGATTTTCTTGACCCCGGCATCCGCAGCCGCCTCCAACAGCTTCGTGGTTCCCACCACGTTGTTCTCGAAGGTTTCGGGCGCGGGCCGCACCCGCCAGCGGAAGGCACTGTGGAAGAGGATGTCCACGCCTTCGGCCTTCATCCATTGGCCAATGAGGGGGTTGTTGACGTCGGCCTGGACGAATTCGACGCCCGCGAGAGCCCGGGGCGCGGGTTTTCTGTCCACGCCGATGACGCGATAGCCCAACGCCGCGGCCTGGCGGGCCACGCCTCGCCCCAACGCGCTGTGCACCCCTGTGACCAAGAGTGTGCTCATATCAAGAGACGTCGTAACGCCAGGTCACACCACCACTTTTTGCCACGAAGACACGAAGAGAATGAAGACACGAAGCTTTTACCTGAAGATTTCACGCGGCGGGGGTGAATCCACAGAGGCGATCAGAACGGGAAGCCGTCCAAAGCGTTGACGCACGCGAAGCGTGAGCGCTTTGAGGTCTTCATCGTGATCCACGGGTTCGCCCTGGTGGATGGCGACATATTGGCCAGGATAGATTTGACGCCATTCGTTCAACTTGTTCCAAAAGACCTCTGCGTCTCGTTGCAAGGAAGTGGCTTCCAGATCAGCGAGATAGGCTTCCACCGCGGCCTCGACCACGTCTTCAACAGACTGATGCGTGTGTTCGGCCCATTGGCCGACGTTTTCGGCCAGTTTGGATTTCTTGAGAACGATTTCCATGGCTGAGAGAGGCGATGAGTAGGATGCTGTGATCGTTCGAGCGCAGGGGTATTGTACCAGAAATCGTCCTCATGCGCCATCGATTTTACGCCAGCGCCCGCAACAGGTCGGGCAGTTTCTCCTTCATGGCGTCTTGCCCCCGTTGGATATGGGTACGATGGGAAATCGGAAGGGATCAAACAACAGACATGGCCGATTCTCTTTCCACTACTCTCATAATTCTCTCACTGCGTATCATCAGTTGTCTCTTTTCTGTGTAAAGTTTCCGAAAAACACTTTGACAAATCCCCCCTTTCGTTATAGAAGTAAGTGCTGACGATCAGTATTTCCGGCATACATTTTAGCGTCAAGGAGGTTGAAATGTTAAATCGCAAGACACTCGTCATTCTGTTGACCATTGCGATTCTTGTGGCTAGTGCTACCACTGTCATTGCCTCATCTGGTAGACGTAATCACAAGCTCCCACAAGCGAACGAACAATGGGAGAAGCTTTATGAACAAGCAAGCGGTCTGGTTATTGAGGCGTTATATAGCCAGGACGAATTTACTCGTCAACAATTATTGCGACAGGCTATTCCTGTATTTGAAGAAGCGTTAACATTAGCCCCGGATGAGGTGAATACATGGAACAATCTGGCTGCAACTCTCTACTTGGTCGGTGATAAAGATAATGCTCTAAAAGAGTATACGGCATTGATTCAGGCCCATCCTGAAGTTTCATCGGCATATTTAGGCAGAGGTCATATTTATGAAGAAAAAGGAGAGATACGAAAGGCGATTCAGGATTACAATATATATCTACACTTGATTGCTGATAGACCTGGCGATGTTGCGAATCAAAATAGAATGGAAACCCAGAAGCTGATCGATGATCTCAAGAAAGAGCTCATAAGGAGAAGATGAGTTTTCAAAAGAATCCATTGGAGTAGATATGCCGGGTCGACTTAAATTTCAGGAAAAGGTATTTCTCCTGATTATTGGGTCTGGGGTGATTGGTATGGTCAAGTGAAGGCACATAACGCAAAAATAGACGACATACAGTACGATAACCTTTCGGGTTGGAGTTGTGGACCAACAAGTTGGCCACACGAAACGGATGTTGAAAATATTGTCTATTTTTCGTTGCCGTCAACCACTGCCAGTCGAACAGCTTATAAGAAAGTCGCATGGTGGTGGGATGAGGTTGATTGGCTACATGAATATTGCTCGCAATCCGGTCGGACTTGTTGGCCAGGGGAAAACTACTTCGCTCATATTGGAGAAACCAACACGGAGGTTGAATCGTCCTAGATCATGGAGAAACCATCCGAGGACAGGAGGTGACGCCATGCAACCTCTGTGTCAGCAGCATAAGGAAAAGAGTTTTTATCGA